>NZ_FNFO01000003.1:0-300000 GCF_900100765.1 Catalinimonas alkaloidigena
GGTCGGTAGGATACATCTTTGGCGAGATTTACCTGCTAACTTATACTGGTTCCCTTGCTTGTCTTCAGTCCTTAAGCAATTTTTGGACAGGGTCTAAGCCCTACGCATTCCCGCTGCGGCCATTCGGGCGTGTCAAGCTTTAGGCGTGTCACGTAGTCCTCAGCACTGGTCAGGTCACTCTACTGAACAGAGGGAAAAGGCTTGTTGATACGAGCAATGCGCTTCGGATTGACTCTACAGAAGACGTTATTCTGATTGTACCTGATGCCGTTATGCGATGAGAAAAGCAAATGGGATCTGACACGCAAAAATGCCTTTAGCGTGTTTGTTTGAAAGACACGCATGCTCTCTGAAATGCAGTTAATTTCCGCTAGCTTGACAGCGACTACCCTTCGTTAAGGGCTAACTTCGATGGCTATGCCGATTAAGTAGTGGGACGAGAAAAATCGAGTGCGATATGCCGCCTTGTAGAAAATCCTGCATCCGGCTCTCGTATCGGACTTCTAGCTGGTGATACACGATTATTTGGGGCATTCAACAAAAAAGCACTTACTCGGAAAAACCGCGTAAGTGCTTGATAATCAGTGAACACGTAGGGAGTCGAACCCCAAACCTCCTGATCCGTAGTCAGGTGCTCTATCCAATTGAGCTACGTGTCCATTCCCGATTGGGAGTGCAAATTTACAGGATTTTTAATTTCCTCCTACCCTTCAAGCAGAAATTTTCTTGTGTTAGTGCCCCTGGAAGCGCGGAGGCCGCTTTTCGAGGAAAGCGCGCACGCCTTCGCGGTGGTCGTCGGTCGCGCCGGCCTGGTCCTGCAACTGGGCTTCCTGTTCCAGCATGGTTTCCAGCGACGACTCGTACGAGCGGTTCAGCAACTGCTTGATCAGCCCGACGGTTTTGGTGGGCGCCTGGGCGTAATAGCCCGCCACCTGCTGTACGGCCGCGTCGAGCTGATGGGCGGGCACGGCGCGGTTGATCATCCCTACAGCGGCGGCCTCTTTCCCGGAGAGCTTCGTGGCCATGGTGCTGTATTCGAAGGCGCGGGCGGAACCCACCAGCCGGGGCAGGAAGAACGAGGAACCCGAGTCGAGCACGAGGCCGATACCAACGAACAGTTCGGAGAAATAGGCTTCTTCGGCGGCGATCAGGAAGTCGCACGCGAGGGCCAGCGAACAGCCCGCCCCGGCCGCCACGCCGTTGATGCGGCCGATGATGGGTTTGGGCAGCTTCCGCATGCCCAGAATCAGAGGATTGTACTGTTTGCGGACCGTTTCCGAAAACGAAAATGCGCGTTGCCCCTGCACCGCTTTCAGATCCTGCCCGGAGCAAAAGCCTTTGCCCGCTCCGGTCAGCACGACCACGCGCACGGCGGCATCGTCGCCCGCCTGCCGAAAGGCGTCCTGCAACTCCAGGCTCATCTCCATGTGGAGGGCATTGTAGACATCGGGGCGGTTCAGCGTGATGGTGGCCACGCCGTCGGCAAGATCGTAAAGAAGATGGGTGTACATGCGTGTAGAGGTTGTGAGATTAAGGGGCTCGCCCGCACCGTCAGGCAAAGAGGACCACCACGAGCGCGCACAGCACCACGCCCAACAGACTGCCGCCCAGCACTTCGGCGGGCGTATGGGCGTGTAGGGCCAGGCGCGCACTGCCGACTACGCCGGCTAGCACACACACGACGGCGATGGGGTACAATAGGTCGCTTTGCGGAAAACGGTAGCTGGCTCCCAGCAGAAATCCGAGTACGCCGCAGATGCCGACCATGTGCGCGCTGATCTTCCAGAAATAGCTGATCAGGGCCGTAATCAGGACCGTAATGGCGATGGACGCGATGGGCAACACCAGCATGGGCGAGGCCCGCAGGCGGCTCTGAAACAGGTACGTCACGCCTGTGTAGATCAGCGCCGTAAAGATGATGGGCAGAAAGCGGTCGGTGCGGTCTTCCAGTGTCAGGCTGCGGATGGCCTTCGTGCGGTACAGCGTGAAGCTGATGAAGGCGGGCAGTAGACACGTCATCAGGAACAGCAGCCACAACAACGAGTCGTAAATGTCCGGACTTACGGGCGCCATCTGTTCGGGCGCGAAGTAAAACAGCACGGCATACAGCAGCGTGGGCATCAGCAACGGATGCAACAGCACCGATACCCAGAAAGCCCACGAACGATACGGTCGCACGGCCGTGGTCTCCTCGATTTCGGGCTCAGGCGTATTCAAAAAATTCATATTAAAGCTCTTTGCGCAGCCGGGCTACCGGAATGTTGAGCTGCTCACGGTATTTGGCTACGGTGCGGCGGGCGATGTTATAGCCTTTCTCTTGTAGCATTTTGCCCAGTTTATCGTCCGAAAGGGGTCGGCTTTTGTTTTCTTTGTCAATCATTTCTTTCAAAACGGCCTTGACTTCGCGGCTACTTGCATCTTCGCCCGAGTCGGTCGCGATGCCCTCCGAGAAGAAATACTTCAGCGGATAGACGCCAAACTCCGTCTGGACAAACTTGCTGTTCGCCACCCGCGACACGGTCGAGATGTCCATCCCGATTTCGCCGGCGATGTCCTTCAGAATCATCGGCTTGAGGCGGCTTTCGTCGCCCGTCAGAAAGAAATCATACTGATAACGGATGATGGCGTTCATGGTTTTGAGCAACGTCTGCTGCCGCTGCTTGATGGCGTCGATGAACCACTTGGCGGCGTCGAGCTTCTGCTTGACGAACGTCACCGTCTCCTTAATTTTCTTGTCTTTTTTGTCGCTCTTGTCGTAAGTGTCGAGCAGGTCGGCGTACGAGCGACTGATTTTCAGTTCGGGGGCGTTGCGCGAGTTGAGCGACAGCTCCAGCTTCCCGTTGTTTTCGGTCAGGATGTAATCGGGGATGATGTACTGCGTCTTCACGTTGCCCGACGTCACTTCCCCCGGCTTGGGATTCAGCCGCGTGATCATGTTGATCGCGTCGCGCAGCAGGTCCTGATCGTCCACGTCCAGCTTCCGCTGAATTTTCTCGTAGTGCTTCTTGGTAAACTCATCGAAACACTCCTCCACAATCTGCAGCGCCAGTCCCGCCACTTCGTAGTTGTCGGTGCGCCGTTCCAGTTGCAGCACTAGGCACTCCTGCAGGTCGCGCGCGGCAATGCCCGGCGGGTCGAACTGCTGGATCATGAGCAGAATCCGCTCCACCTCTTCGGGCGTGGTGTCGATGTTCTGCGAGAACGCCAGGTCGTTGGCGATCGACTCCAGGTCGCGGCGGATGTACCCGTCGCTTTCGATGCTGCCGATCAGCTGGCGGCCAATGGCTTTGCGCCGCTCGTCGAACGGCAGATAGTCGAGCTGCGTCAGCAGGCTTTCGGTCAGGGACGTGCCGCGGGCGATGGGCATCTCCCGGTCGTCGTCGTCCGGATTAGGACCATCGCCCTGCATTTTGTAGCCCGCAATGTCGTCGTCGCGCAGGTAATCGTCCAGGTTGATTTCCTCTTCTGCCGAATAGTCGTCGTCCGGCAGGTCGTCGTATTCGTCCGTCGACGACTCAGGCTCCTCCCGCCCTTCTTCCAGCGCCGGATTGCTCTCCAGCTCCTGTTCCACGCGCGACATCAGTTCGGCCGTTGGGATTTGCAACAGCTTGATAAACTGAATCTGCTGCGGAGAGAGCTTCTGCGAGAGCGTCTGATTTAGCCCGAGTTTCTGCATGATTTCCGCGATTAGGCACCAAAAGTACCAGATTTTGAGTTAGATGTACGTAGCTGAGCGGCTGCCGTTACCAACCTCCGTGCCAATAACGTGCTGAACCCACGTTCGTAAAACGAAATAATCGGATTTTGTTGGCAATTTTGAAAATCTGTTGGCAAGTTTTACGTACTCTTTCCGCTTATGTCGTCTACTACGTCGCCCTCGCCCGATATTCACCGGATTTTGCAGCACTACTGGGGATACGAACAGTTTCGCCCCCTGCAGGAAGACATCATCCGTGCGGTGCTGGCGGGGCGGGATGTGCTGGCGCTGATGCCGACGGGCGGTGGCAAATCGCTCTGCTTTCAGGTGCCCACGCTGGCGCTCGAAGGGCTTTGTGTGGTGGTCACGCCGCTGATCGCCCTCATGAAAGACCAGGTCTACCAGTTGCAACAACGGAAGATTAAGGCCTACGCGCTTCACTCGGGCATGAGTCGCCGCGAGATCGACATCACGCTCGACAACTGCGTCTACGGACAGGTCCGGTTCTTGTACCTCTCGCCCGAGCGGCTGCAGAGCGAACTGGTGCAGGAACGCATCCGCCGCATGCCGGTGCGGCTGCTGGCCGTCGACGAGGCGCACTGCATCTCGCAGTGGGGCTACGACTTCCGTCCGCCCTACCTGGAAATCGGGGCGTTTCGGACGCTGCTGCCGGGCGTGCCCTGCCTGGCGCTGACCGCTACCGCTACAGAAGTGGTGCAGCACGACATCATCGACAAGCTGCACATGGACGGGCCGCTGGTGTTCCAGAAGAGTTTCGCGCGGGCCAACCTGTCCTATTCCTGTTTCGAGGAAGAGAACAAGGAACAGCGGATGCTCCAGATTTTGCAGAAGGTGCCCGGCTCGGCCATTGTGTACGTCCGCAACCGGCGGCGCACCAAAGAGTTGGCCCATCTGCTGCTGAAACATAAGATTTCGGCCAGTTACTACCATGCCGGGCTGGACCACGCCCAGCGCAACGAGCGGCAAGACCACTGGATCAAGGGCCGCACGCGGGTGATGGTGGCGACCAACGCCTTCGGGATGGGCATCGACAAACCCGACGTACGGCTGGTGGTGCACATGGACCTCCCCGACTCGCTGGAGGCGTATTACCAGGAGGCGGGCCGTGCCGGGCGCGACGAACAGAAAGCCTACGCGGTGGCGCTTTACAATTCGGCCGACCTGGCCGAGCTGGAACGCCACGCTGAGCATTCGTACCCCCCGGTCAAGCAGATGCGGGAAGTCTACCAGAAGCTGGCCAACTCGTTGCAAATTGCGGTGGGCAGCGGCCAGTACGCCAGCTACGATTTCGATCTGGGCGAGTTCCAGAAGAACTTCGACCTGCCGCCCGTCGATACCTACTACGCCCTGAAGCGCCTCGAACAGGAAGGCTTCATCCAGCTCAACGAAAGCTTTTTCAGTCCGTCGCGGCTCTGTTTCACCATCGACCACAAGGCCCTGTACGAGTTTCAGGTTGCCAACCGCACACTCGACCCTATCATCAAGCTGCTGCTCCGGGCCCACGGCGGCGAGCTGTTTTCGCAGTTTGTCAACATCAAAGAGGCGCAACTGGCCCACCACCTGCACCTGCCGGAGGCCGAAGTCCGGCGGCAACTGCAACAGCTCCACCAACTGAACGTGGTGGTGTACGAACCGCGGAAAGACAAGCCTCAGGTAACGTTTCTGACCGAGCGGCACGATGCCGCCCGCCTGCCGCTCAACCAGGTGTTTCTCGACGAGATGCGCCGCCGCGAACTGCTGCGCATCGGGGCTGTGCGCCACTACGCCACGCAGCACCTGCGCTGCCGGACCATGATGTTCCAGGAGTATTTCGGGGAAGTTCCGGAGAAGCCCTGCGGCATTTGCGACTGCTGCCTGGAGAAAAAACGGACAGCGGCCCCGGCCCAGCCTACGCAGCTGCGCGACCAGATTTCAGCCCTGCTGCAACAGAAGCCCCTGCGCCCCGAACAGGTCGTCAAACAGATGCCGACGGTCCGTGCGCAGGAGGTATTCGAAACCATTCGCGAAATGGTGGATGTGGGGATGATTCGTGTAGATACTTCCGGAAAACTTACGTATTGACCTGATTTTTAGGCAGCTTTGCACCGCCCCCGGAAAACCTCCGTGCCCGAAAAACCGCTACTTTTACCCTACGACCTATACCCAACCGCTACACCAAAGTTTAACAACCGTTTCCCCAATTTGGCTATGGCCTATATTGAACCCGCTCCAATCAAGGACAAAGAGAATCCGTTGGAGTCCATGATGTCGCGTTTCGACATCGCTGCACAAATCCTCGGCCTGGACGACGCCACCTACAACGTCCTGAAGTCGCCCACCAAACAAGTTATCGTTTCGCTTCCCATCACGATGGACGACGGCCGCAAACGCGTCTTCGAAGGCTACCGTGTGATTCACTCCAACATTCTGGGACCCGCCAAGGGCGGCATCCGGTTCGACCCGGACGTGAATCTGGACGAAGTGAAGGCACTCGCCGCCTGGATGACCTGGAAGTGCGCCGTGGTCGACATTCCGTACGGAGGCGCCAAAGGCGGCATCTGCTGTAACCCCCGCGCCATGTCGGCTGGCGAAATCGAACGCCTCATGCGCGCTTACACCAGCGCCATGATGGGCATTTTCGGCCCGGACCGCGATATTCCGGCGCCTGACATGGGCACCGGTCCCCGGGAGATGGCCTGGCTGATGGACGAATACTCCAAAGCGCAGGGCATCACCGTCAACGCCGTGGTTACCGGTAAGCCCCTCGTCCTGGGCGGCTCGCTCGGACGCGTCGAAGCAACCGGCCGTGGCGTGATGGTTTCCGCCCTTTCGGCCATGGAAAAACTGAAGCTGAACCCCGCCAAGGCCACGTGTGCCGTTCAGGGGTTCGGCAACGTCGGCTCCATCTCGGCCAAACTGCTGCACGAGCGGGGCGTCAGGATCAAAGCCGTCAGTGACATCACCGGCGCGTATTACAACGACAACGGCATCGACATCGAAGAGGCAATTGCTTATAAAGAAGCGAACAACGGTACGCTGGACGGGTATCAGCACGCCGAAAAAATTCCGGCCGACGACCTGCTGACGTTGTCTGTCGACGTGCTGGTGCCCGCCGCCAAAGAAGACGTCATCACGATGGCCAACGTCGATAAAATTCAGGCGCGCCTGATTGTGGAAGGGGCCAACGGGCCTACTTCGGCACGGGCCGACGCCATCATCAACGAAAAGGGCATCATGGCCGTACCCGACATCCTGGCCAACGCCGGCGGGGTAACCGTTTCGTATTTTGAATGGGTGCAGAACCGCCTGGGCTACAAATGGGGACTGGACCGGGTCAACCGGCGCAGCGACCGCATCATGCGCGATGCCTTCGACCACGTGTACCAGACCGCCGTCAAATACAACATTCCGATGCGCATCGCCGCCTACGTGGTTGCCATCGACAAAGTGGCCAAAACCTATCAGTTTCGCGGCGGCTATTAAGCCTTCACACAAAGATCCAGCAAAAAGACCCGCACATTTGTGGGTCTTTTTGTATTATCGTCCATCGAAACTGTCGCTACTGCGTAGTATACCGTAGTACGCTTATTACCTTTCTATGAAAATTCATAAAGAAGGATACCGCCTTCTGCTGATTTCGCTCCTGATCCTCGTCCTGCTGAACGTAGGGGTATTTGTGTTCGCGCCGACGCTGGTGACGTTGCAACGCATCGTGCTGTTTGTCAGCATCACCTTTTTCCTGCTGATTCTTCAATTCTTCCGCAGCCCGCGGCGCACCATCACCACCAACGAGCGGTTTGTGCTGGCCCCAGCCGATGGCAAAGTGGTGGTGATCGAGCAAACCCAGGAAACCGAATACCTGAACGAAGAGCGCATCCAGATTTCGGTCTTTATGTCGCCGGTCAACGTGCACTCCAACATCAACCCCGTGTCGGGTGTCGTGGAATACTTCAAGTACCACGCGGGCAAGTACCTCGTCGCGTGGCACCCCAAATCCAGCCTGGAAAACGAACGGACCACGACCGTGGTCCGCATGACCAACGACGTGCGGATTCTGTTTCGGCAAATTGCCGGAGCACTGGCCAAGCGAATTGTCTGGTATGTGGAAGAAGGGATGGAAGTGGAACAGGGCGCCGAGTTCGGGTTCATCAAATTCGGTTCGCGGGTCGACGTTTTTCTGCCGCTCAACGCAGAAGTGAAAGTAAAGATCGGGGACCGCACCAAAGGAGGCATCACCGTCCTGGCCGAACTGCCGGCCTAAGCACGCAAACTACTCCAATACGGTACACCTGTTTTGTCCTGAAGCAAACGCCATCCCGGCCGCCCGGTACTCGCAGGCGCTATCCGGTCGTCTACCTACCAACGACGTCTTGACTGGGCTTTTTACTTGATTACCAGCCGCTTGTGCACCACCCCCTGCGGCAACGTCAGGGTCACGAAATAGACACCCGCCGGTAACGAGCCTAATGCCAGAGTAGCTTTCGGAGCGTGTTGCGCCCAGGTTCGAACGACCTGCCCCGTCGTTGTGCATAACTGCACGGCATACGTCCCGGAAGGAGGCATCGCGACCGCACGGAGGTCGAGTGTAAAACTTCCCGCCGCCGGATTGGGATACACCGTTACTGCAGCGCTACTGCTCCACTGGGCGGCCTGCGTCACGGTCTGCGGCGAGTAATAACGGGTGGTCGCACTCTCCTTTTGCCATGCGCCTTCGTTGATGGAGTACGCAACCGAAGCCCGGAGCCATTGGGTATCGCTGTAAAAAGAGAGCGGTGTTTCGAGGGTTTCGTAGTAGGCAGGCGGCAGCCAGGGTCGGCTGGCACTTTCGGCGGGCTGGTACCCGTACTCTTCTTTTCCTTCTTCGATCCAGTCCCCCTCGACCCATTCGTAGTCGGTGTAGGCGCGTAACGTGCCATCGCCCTGATAGACATAGGTCTCCCGGTTGTTTTCGACCAGTGCATCGCCGTCCTGCTGGTAGTATATGTACGCGATGAGTTGGTCGGCCGCATCGTATTCGAAGGTCTGCCGTGAATCGATCGACCACCCCGTGCCGTCGTAGAAATAGACGATCTGCTCCAGCAGGTTGCCGTGCGCATCGTACTGATCGGTGGTTCTGAACCATTCGATTTCCTCGTTTTGATCGGTCTGCACGTAATCAATGGTTTCTACCAACTGCCCTGCGGCGTCGTACGCATACGTAGTCCGGCTGTACTTGGTCCAGGCTTGCCCTTCCCTCGAATTGATCACCAATTCCTGCAACTGTTGCTGCGGGTTATAGGTGTAGACGTACTGAAACATCTCGCGCCATGTGTCCCCTGATAACCCGGGTCGGTACGTTATCGAAGTGAGCAGCTGGTCATTCTCTCCCCACTCGTACGTGCTGCGGTTGTTGCCTTCCCACATGGTACCTACTTGCGTGTGGGCCGTAAACTCTGCCAGTCGTCCCAGGGCATCGTATTGGTACTGCTCCCGGTAAACCGACACGCTCTGATCATCCCAGCTCCAGAAAAAACCCGTGGTGAGGTCGCCTTCCGCATTGTAAGTATACGTTTCTTTGTACGCCAACACCGAATCGGTAGGGCTGTTCATGCTGAACGTCAGGAGGCTATCCAGTTTGTATTGATGCATCGCCACAGGCCGGTGCGCCGGTGCGGCAGGAAAAATCGGGGCTTTGCCGGACGGACGTCCTATGCCCGCAGGCCTTGGTACTAGGGATGCCGCCGCTTTTCGGGCGGTGCCAGCCGCAATCGGGGCGGGCGATTGTGCCATGGCCAGACCAGCCCACAGCATCACGCTGGCCATGCATAAAAATTTTCGCATAAGGTTGTTTGTGACGAACGCTTCTTCGGCCTACTGAACCAGGGATACGGCAACGGTTACCGTACTCGCTCGCGTGCAGCAGGGATTCACTTTATGTACGAAAAGATCGCGCGTGCCGCTCAGTTTTTGTAAAAAAATAAACGCATAAATACAAAAAACTCGCCTTACCCGCACCACCGCCGTCTCCCTTTTGCCTAGCCGGTCGTCTTTCGGTAACGCCAGACCGCCAGCAGGTTGATCGCCACCGCCATCACGAAAATCGCGATGACTTCGCCCCGCACGTTCGCGAAGGTGCTGCCTTTCAGGAGGATCATGCGGGAGGTTCGGATGATGTAGTAGAGCGGGTTGAAGCGGTTGATTGCCTGCGCCCAGGTGGGCATGTACTCGGGTGGGGTGAAGAGGCCGCACATTAGAATGAAGACCATCAGGAAGAACCACGCGACGAACATCGCCTGCTGCTGATTGTCCGACACGGCCGAAATCAGCAATCCGATGCCTAGCGGAATCAGCAGAAACCCGGCGGTGATGACGTAGAGCAAGGCCACGCTGCCCACAAACGGCGTATGGAACAGGAACCGCGCCAGCAGCATCCCGACGGTGAGTTGGTACAGGGCCGCGAGCCAGAACGGAATCAGTTTGCCGAGGATGAACTGCCACTTGCGGATGGGCGTCACGTTCAACTGCTCGATGGTCCCGATCTCCTTTTCCCGCACGATGTTCAGCGTACTCACAAACATGACCACGATGCTGATGATCTCCACCAGCAGCCCCGGCACCATAAACGTCTGGTAGTTCAGGAGCGGATTGTACCAGTAGGTCGGCACCACTTCCAGCCCTTTCGGCGAGGCTACTTGCACCCGCGCAGGCTGCACCTCAGCCTGGTACGCCTGCACGATAGCCTGTGCGTAGCCGTTCGCCAGCCCCGCCTTCACGTTGTTGATCGCATTGACCAGCACCTGCACCTGTCCCTGCCGTTCGCGCACCAGGTTCCGTTCAAAATGGGGCGGAATCACGAGCACCAGATCGGCGCGGTTCTCCAGCAGATCCTGTTCGGCCGCTGCCACCGACGGACGGGCCTCCACCAACCGGAAATAAGGCGTGTACTGAAACTTGTTGATGAGGCGACGCGCTTCCGGCGAATGGTCCTGATCGACGACCGTCAGGTTCAGGTTTTCGATCTCGTAGTTGGCCGCGTACGACAGCAGGAGCAACTGCACCAGCGGCGCGACCAGCAACAAGGCCAGCAGCGTCCGGTTGCGGCGAAGTTGCCGGAATTCTTTTTCGAGGATAAACCAGACGGTGCGCATGATGAGTGATTGAGTGAGTTGGCGATTGAGTGGATGAAGGGGTTGGTGACGACTGGCGCGATAGCGATTACGTCAGGCGGTTGTTGAGGGAGCGGAAGCCAAGGACTAACAGGAAGAGCGCCATCCCGGCCAGAACCGCCGTTTCGCGCCACAGGTCGGCGAGACCAAGCCCTTTCAGCATGATGCCTTTCAGGATGTCGATGAAGTAACGAGCGGGAATGATGGTCGAAATCCACTGCAACACGAGGGGCATGCTTTCGATTGGAAACAGGAAGCCCGACAGGATCAGCGTCGGCATCAGCAGTGAAAAGGCCGAAGTCAGCATCGCGGCTTGTTGCGAGCCCGCTCGCGTGGAAATCAGTACCCCCAACGCCAGCGCCACGAAAATGTAAAGCAAAGATTCCAGCAACAGGAGCGTCACGCTACCACGAACGGGCATGCCCAGCACCCACACGCCAAGCGCCAGGATGATGATCGCGTTGATGAACGACAACAGGAAGTAGGGTAGAAGTTTCCCCAGGATGATCTGCAATTGCCGCAGGGGCGAGACGAGCAGCACTTCCATCGTGCCCAGTTCCTTTTCACGGGCGATGGTGATGCTCGTCAGCATGGCCGACACCAGCAGCAGGATCAGCGCCATCGTGCCAGGAACAAACGTGTATTCCCCTTTCAGCGCGGGATTGAAGTAGAGACGCGATTGGGTTTCGATGCGCACGCCGGGGCCGGCCGCACCTGAGTCGGCCGCACCTGAGCCGGCCCTTGGTTGGTGACTTCCCAGCGTTTCCAGTTCGTACGTTTTGATAATGCTGCTCGCGTAATTCACCAGGCTGATCGCCGTATTCTGGTCCGACGCATCGGCGACAAGTTGGAGTTGCGCTTGTCCCAGGTGATCCAGGTCGTTCGAGAAGCCCGCCGGAATGACGAGGGCCATTTTGACGTGCCCTTCCCGGAAGGCAGCCTCTATCTGGTCGTAGGAGGTAAGGTAGTTCCGCAGTCCGAAATAGCCGGACGAAAACAGGCGGTTCTGGACGTTGCGCGCGTGGACGCCTTTGTCAAAATCGAGCACGGCAAGGTCGGCATCCTTGATTTCGTTGGTCAGCGCAAAGCCAAACAGAATCACCAGCATGATGGGCATCCCGAACAAAATCAGGAGGGTGCGCGGGTCGCGGAAGATGTGGTAAAACTCTTTCCGCACGAACATCAGAAACGATTTCATAGGCTTTATTCTTGATTTTGCGCGCCACGCGCCAGGTGGAGAAACACGTCGTTCATCGACGCGGCTTCGAATTGCCGCTTCAGTCCCGCGGGGGTATCCAGCGCCTGAATACGCCCGTCGACCATGATCGACACCCGGTCGCAGTACTCCGCTTCGTCCATATAGTGCGTGGTGATGAACACGGTGACGCCGCTGGCCGCCGCTTCGTAAATCAGGTCCCAGAATTGCCGTCGTGTGATGGGATCGACGCCTCCGGTCGGCTCGTCCAAAAACACAATCGCCGGGTCGTGCAGCAGCGCCACAGAGAAGGCCAGCTTCTGTTTCCAGCCCAGGGGCAGGCTACCGACCAGCGTGTCAGCTTCCCGTTCCAGCCCCAGCCGCTGTAGCAGCGCACCGGTCTTCTCTTTAATTGCCTTCATCCGCAGGCCGTAGACCCCGCCGTAAAAGCGGATGTTTTCGCGTACGGTCAGGTCTTCGTAGAGGGAAAACTTCTGGCTCATGTAGCCGATGTGCTGTTTGATGCGCTCGGCCTGCCGGAACACGTCGAACCCCGCCACCTGCGCCACGCCCGAAGTGGGGGTCAGCAACCCGCAGAGCATCCGGATGGCGGTGGTTTTGCCCGCGCCGTTGGCTCCCAGAAAACCGAAAATTTCTCCTTTCATCACCTCGAACGTGATGGCGTCGACGGCGGTAAAGTCACCGAACCGCTTCGTCAGTTGCTCCACATGGATGGCTTGTTCGTTCATGGAGGTTTTAAGGTTGAAAGTTGCAGGTGAAGGTTTCAGGTCGCAGGTTCGATAGACTTACCTTTCTTGTCATCCTGTCAAAGATCTTTTTACAAGGCAAGGCGATTGATCTTAAAGGGTGAGAAGATGCTTTACAGCATGACATTCCTAGTTTAATTTCTTCACTTCTGATGCTATCGTCTCTCATGTTTCCCTCCCTCTTTTTCATTTCATTTTCCACTTTTTGTCATCGCCCGGCGACCCGGTTCGAGCACTAGCGAGAAATCTTCTACCATCAACGTAAATTTGGCTTGAGACGAAAAGAGATCTCTCCTTGCGCGAGATGACAAAGAATTGAGAAGACAAATAGGCGTCAAGACGAAGGTTGTGTTTCCGGTTGTTGGAGGAGGTCCATGAAGGTGTCTTCGATTGTTGGATCGATGCGCTGCAGGTCGATTTTGGTAAAGCCTTTTTGAGTCAGGTACGCTCGAACCGCTGCCTCATCAGCCTTCTCCGTCTGAAGACTCAGGTGCGCATACTCCCCAAAGGCAAAGCAGGTGTGCGTACCGGGATACTGCCGTAGCGCTTGCAGAAAGGGGTACATTTTCTCGGCCCGGACGGCATAGAGCGGCCATCGATACGCCGACCGTAATTCCTCCGGCGTACCTACCTGCAACACCTGTCCTTGTTGCAACAGGGCCATCCGTTCGCACATCGCTGCTTCGTCCATGTAGGGCGTCGAGACCAGAATGGTAATGCCCTTGGCCTTCAGCGTGCGCAACATCTGCCAGAATTCCTGCCGCGACACGGCATCCACCCCCGTTGTGGGTTCATCGAGCAACAGCACTTCCGGCTTGTGGATGAGGGCACAGCAGAGCGCCAGCTTCTGTTTCATCCCGCCCGAGAGCGCACCCGCGCGACGTTTTTTGAACGGTGCCAGTTGTTCGTAGATGTCGCGGATCAGGTCGTAGTTCGCCTCGACCGTCGTATGAAACACCGTCGCGAAGAATTCTAGGTTCTCCTGCACGGTCAGGTCCTGGTAGAGGGAAAAGCGCCCCGGCATGTAGCCGATCCGGTTTCGGATCTCCCGAAAATCATGGACCACGTCGTAGCCTGCTACGGTCGCCGACCCTTCGTTGGCCAGCAACAGCGTCGCCAGCACCCGGAACAAGGTCGTTTTCCCGGCGCCATCCGGCCCGATTAGACCGAACAACTCCCCTTCCTCAATCTGCAGGGACACGTCGCGTACCGCCTCGACCGTCCCGTAGCGCTTGGATATATAATGGATCTCTACTGCAGACATGAGGCGTGATGCGTTAACTATTATGAAGGATAAGTTCGTCTTTTAGAAAAGTTCTGAACTCTGAACTCTGAACTCTGAACTCTGAACTCTGAACTCTTCTACTCAAACAGGACATCCGCAGGCATGCCGATCTTGAGAGAACCGTCGTTCTGCACGCCGATTTTCATCGCGTAGACCAGGTTCACGCGGTCCTCCTTCGTCTGGATCACCTTCGGCGTAAACTCCGACTTACTCGAGATCCACTCTACCTTTCCGGGATATTCGCGCCGCTCGCCGCCGGGCGCATCGACCAGCACGCGCACCTGCTGTCCCAGCTTGACGCGGGTCAACTGATCGCCACTCAGGTAGGCCCGCAAAATCAGGCGTTTTGTATCGCCCACTTTGTACAGCGGCTGCCCGTAGCTCACCACCTCGCTGGGTTCGGTGTAGACCGTCAACACGGTGCCCGCGATGGGGTTTTTCACCTGGCTCCGTTGTAACTGATCTTCGATCTGCTCGATTTGCACCCGCAACGCGTTCGCTTCGGCCGAAATGCCGCTGGTCTGTGTGCCCAACGCCGACTGTTGTACGGAGACCTGCTTTTTGGCCACGGCTAGCTGGTAGTCGAGGTCGTCGAGCTGCTTGGAGGGAACGGCGTTGGCTTCGACCAGGTTGACCACGCGCTGGCGCTCTTTCTGCAGGTTTTGTACCTGCTGCTGCAGCCCGGCGAGTTGTGCCGAGACGTTGGGCGATTTTTGCAGCGCTGCTTCGATACTGGCCTGCAGCTGAGCTTTTTTCAAGTGAAGCTGCGTGGTATCGATGAGCCCCACCGCTTGATTGGCTCCGATAGAGTCGCCTTCTTCCACCGCCAGTCGCTGGAGTTGCCCGGTAGCTTCGGCCGAGACGACGTATTCCGTTGTCTCGAAATTGCCGGAGGCGTCAAACTGGTCTTCCTGGGCACCGCAAGCACCGAGGCCCACGGCAATCAACACGAGAAGAGAATGGATTTTCATGGCATTATTCGGGGACAGCGGCCGTAGCGCCGGCGATGGTTTGTGATTCGATTTGCGCCTGAAGCAATTGCAGGCGGTGGAGTTGCTGCTGAAGTTGCGCCTGCGTCAGGGCGTTGGCTTCGGTGAAGTAATCGGCAAAACGGATGATGCCGTTTTTCAATTGCACGTCGGCGGTTTCCCGAACCCGCTGCCGTAGAACGACCAGCGCTGAATCGGTTTCCAGCAAGGTTTGGTAGCGGTCGATTTGCGCTTGCTGTTGCACCAGCTCCAGGCGTTGGTTTTTCTGAAAGACCTCTTCCTGCACCCGCACCGACTCTTGTTGCAGCCGCAGCCCTTCCAGGTCACGGCGGCGGTAGTAGAAGTTGCTGAGGTTCCAGTTAAGGCGGGCCCCCACCTGGTAATACCCGTGGAAATCGTTGCGCAGGAAGTTGAGCGTGGGGCGACCGTAGCCCGCCTGCCCGAACAAACTCAGGCGAGGGGCCAACTGCGTATCCAGCAACTGACGCTGGACTTCGAGTTGAGTACGTTGCTGTGCGTACAAGCCCAGTTCCGGACGGCTTCCCGACCCTTGTGTGGGGGCGGTTGGCGTTTCCAGCCGGGTAACTTCCTCCAAGGACTGGCCCACCAGTTCGCTTAACTGGGTCAGCATCGCCCCACGGTTCAGCGCCAGTTCTTTCAGTTGCTGATCCAGGTTCAATAACTCGGCGTCAAGCTTGTCGAGGTCTTGCAGTGTGGCGGCACCGTTCCGTTGTAATGCTACTAACGCCTCCCGTCGCTGTTGCAAATCTGCTTGCAGGGCTTCGCGCAATCGGATGTTCTCGTCAGACAGGAGTACACCGAAGTACAACTGATTGATGTGGCTGCGCAATCGGTACAATTCCACTTCCACCCGCTGGTTTTCGGTACGGTACTTCTGCTGTTCCCACTCCTGCTGCCGCCGCGTCGCTCCTGCGTCGAACAAGGTCTGGGTAGCATCAAGCGTCAGGCGGTACTGGTCCTTGGAAAGAGTCGGAATCTCCACGCCCGGGAGTTCGATGGGCAGGGTAGTCACTTCGCTCTGGTACGTGGCCTGGCCGTTTACGGCGAGTTGGGGCAACAGGCGCTGGTGGTTCAGCCGTGCGACGGCATTGGCCGCCTGCTGATCGTTCAGCGCCTTCTGACGCACCAGCGGGTAATTGGCTTTCGCCAGCGCATAGCATTCGTCCAGCGTCAGCGTTTGTGCCCAGCCCACCGGTCCACGCAGCAGGAGAAGCAAAAGAAAGAATCGTATCCTATCCATTCGCTTTAACTAATTGGTTAAACGATAGGTAAAAAAATTTACCGGGGCTGTAGCCCCCGGATGACGAACTTTTTATAAATGCATCCGATCATGAATCAAAACAAACACCTTATTTACCACTATAATAGAGTACTAAACACAAGCCATTTTATTCATTAATTGAATCGATATTTAAATTGATCCTCTTCTTACTACTAGAAATAGACCGATTACTGAAAGACCTAACTGAGCTAAAAATATATGATAGTAATACGCATTATTAAGACTCTTATTTAAGGCAGACGACAATAAATTGCTTTCTCCATATGCATGCATCAATAGCCATATTGCCGTAAGAGAGAATATTTTTACACAAAAGTAAAGTGCTATATAATGAAGCAGAGATGTATACCAATTACGTCTATTAAAAAACAGAACTGTGAAAACAACTGATAAGAGAAATACAAAACCTTCGATACCTATTGAATTAATTCCTCCATTTGCAAGCATTGTTGTATCATTTATGGGCTTAGTATAACTCAAAAAGAGTGACACTAGAAAAGTAGCTAGCAATGCGCCAAAGAGATATACTACTTTATAATTTTCCACAAGCTGATCTAATCCTTATTTGGCTGTAGTCCCCGGATGATGAACTCCGCGACTTCTGTACGCCGGAGGTCCATTTCCTTTTTGAAGGCGGCCTTGTCCAATGAGAACAGCAACTGCAACAAGGGACGCCCCAGAAACGGGAATACACAAAGCGAAATGATATTCATAAGCAACTGTGGCACCGTAATGGGCACGATCTGGCCCTGAGCGACCGCTTCGTCGATTTGCCGCTGCAACGTGGCCAACGCAATTTTCTCGACGGGAACGATGTGCGCAGCAAAGTGTTCGGGGTTGCGGTTGATCTCGTTGATGATGAAGATAGGCAGGTAGCTGTTGAGTGACAGGAAGGTGATATAGGTATCGACCACCCGGCGAATCTTCTCAAACAAGTCTACCTCGTCGTTCATCACCTGGGTGAGGCGCGGCAGCATCACCTTCACCGCCCGACCGATGATCTGCTGGAACAATTTGTCTTTGCTCCGGAAATAATAATGCAAAAGCGCTTTGTTGATGCCCGCCCGGTCGGCAATCTCCTGCATCCGTGCCCCATCGAGTCCTTTTTGTAGGAACACCTCGTGCGCCGCTTCCAGAATCCGCTCTTCCGTATTGGCTTTGTCTGTCTCTGCCATCTTTACCTTTTGGATTAACCATTTGGTTAATGCATGCAACTACGCTTATTCTTCCGGAAAATACAACTACCAAGAAAGTTTTTTATTCAGCGCACGTCCAGACGGCGTACGTCCCAGTAGCCTAACACGGTAAAAACGGCGAAATACAGCAGGCTGAGAAGTTCGACGGTGCTGACCGGCCCCCACTGCAACGCGGAAAACTCGCCGCGATACACGCGGGTGTAGAGCAACGGGTAGGCATACGGAAAGTAGAGTACCAGCGCACTACTTTTCGCCAGGAGAGTCGCGGCCACAAACCCGATGACGCCTGCACCCAATGCCACCACAAAACTGCGGAACCGGATGCTGATCCAGTATTGAATCGCCAGCAGCCCCAGCATCGAAACAACAGTTTTGAAACCGAGCGCGAACACCTGTCCGAAGTCTGGCCACGCGTGCAGCAAGCCGCTTTCGGGACGGACAAGGCCGGTGAGGAGTCCGGCGACGAGCATACCCATAATAAAATAGAGGTGGGCCGCGGCGAACAGCAGCGCGATGTACACCAGTTTGGACACGTACAAATCCCACCGCGAAACGCCCAGCGCGTATAAGTGTTTCCACATCGCGCCCGCGTGTTCCTGGTAAGCCACGAGGCTGGCGATGATGATTACGAACAGCGGCAGAAGTATGAAATCGGTTCCGGCGTAGAACGCATCGATCCAGGCACGCCAGGGCGATTCGGACGTCGGCACGACGGCGTGACCGAACAGTTGCAGCATCCACAGCACCACCAGCACGCAGGTCGTGCCCACGGCGGCCAGCCAGAACGCAAACGAGTTTTTTCCTTTCAGAATTTCGGCTCGCAGGCTAGTGCGGAAGTGGAACATCGGCGGGTTGATTCAGGCGTAAGTAGATGGATTCCAGTGTGTCTTCCTGCGGACTGACGCGGTAAATGTCGAGGGACTGGGCGCGCAACAGGTCGATCGCGCGGGTGATAGCAGCGGGTTCGGGAACACAGAAGGAAGACGAATCTTGACGCACCTCGATTCCCGCTGCGGCCAGGACACGCCATGCCGTTTCGTTGTCGCTGGTCTGCAGCACGACTTCCTGATGTGGTCCCTGTTGTTGTTTCAGCGCTGCCACCGATCCCTGGTATAATAGCGCGCCCTGCCGGACAATGCCGACGTGCGTGCAGGTCAATTCTATTTCGTGCAGCAGGTGGCTCGATAAGAGAATGGTCTTGTGGTGCTGCTGATGCAATCGACCGATGAGGTTCCGCATGTCGATGATGCCTTCCGGGTCCAGGCCGTTGGTCGGTTCGTCCAGCACCAGCAGCTCAGGATCGGGCAGCAAGGCCAGCGCCACGCCCAGCCGTTGCTTCATGCCGGTCGAGTACTGCCGCACGGTTTTGTCGGCAGCGGCCTGCAACTGCACCATCGCCAGCACCTCGTCGACGCGGGCGGGCGGCAGATGACGGTACAGACACGTGACGCGCAGGTTGTCGCGCCCGGAAAGGTGTGGATAGAGCGGCGGATCTTCGATCAACAGACCGGTGCGCGGGTACACCGCCAACCGAGCTTCCGGAAGCGCCTGGCCAAACAAGCGCACCGTGCCGGCGTCGGGACGAAGCAGGCCCGTCATCAGTTTCAGGAGCGTCGACTTCCCGGCGCCGTTGTGGCCGAGCAAGCCGAAGGTAACGCCCTGCGGAATGTACAGTGATACGTCCCGTATCGTTGGCAATGGCTGCCGGGAATACGCAAAGCGGAGGTGGTCTGTCTCGACGACGTCGGCCAAAATGCAACGATTTAAGGTTCTGAAAATAAGGAATCTACACGGAAAGCCTGGCCCTGTTGCGTGCTCTATCCCAAAAGCTTTTCTGCACAAAAGAGTCCCTCCCTACAAGAGGTAGGTAATCGGCCAAAAGACGATTTTTTCCAGCGACCCGCCTGTTACTTTTAACTGCTGAGAAGTTCACTATGAAATACTTCACCCTTTTTCTTCTGGCACTAAGCCTGGCCGGGTCTGCCGCGGCGCAAGACATTGTCGACAAGATGGCCGACGCGGCCTGTGCGTGTTCGTCGGCAATTCAATCGGACGATCCGGAAACGGTGCAGATGGAATTCGGGATGTGCATCCTGAAAGCGGCCCAGCCCTATGCCAAAGTGCTCCAGAAAAAATATGGCATCGATTTTACGCACATCGACCAGACCACCGGCGAAAAATTAGGCCGCCTCATCGGCATGCGCATGGTGGCCCGCTGTCCTGATTTGACCGCCAAGCTCATGCAACAGGCCGAGGAGCCGGCAACCGGCGGACAGACCGCGGCGGTAGCGTCCGCGCATACCCTGACGGGCAAACTGGTCGACATTGCACACGAGCAGTTCGTGACGTTTCACGTACAAAGTCCCGACGGCAAAATCACCAAAGTGTTGTGGCTTAGCTTCTTTCCCAATTCCAACGCTCTGATGAACGATTACGGACGGCTGTTGCAAAAACAGGTGACCATTCAATACCAGGAAGAAGAATTCTACAACCCCCGGCTCGGCGAGTACACGCCCACCAAAATCATTACGGCCCTGCAACCGGAAGACTAAGTAGGTCACGCTCTACGACGCTTAAGCACCTCGCCTCCCTCCGACTCGTAGCCGTCTACACCTTGAACTGGTCGACCGTGGCGTAGGCTTCAATCAGCGCCTGTTCGCCCGCCTTGCCAGGTTTGGAATTGCCGTGCTCCATGCCCATCACGCCCCGATAGCCTTTCTCGTAAATGTGCTGAAACACGTTTTTGTAGTTGATTTCGCCCGTGGTTGGTTCTTTTCGGCCCGGATTGTCACCGATCTGAAAATACGCGATTTCGTCCCACGTCCAGTCGATGTTCTGAATCAAGTGTCCTTCGTTTTTCTGCATGTGGTAGATGTCGTACAGAATTTTGCACGACGGACTGCCGACTCCTTTGCAGATCATGTACGTCTGGTCCGACGTCCGCAAGAACAGATCGGGGGTGTCGCTCAGCGGTTCCAGCACCATCACCAGTCCGTGCGGCTCCAGAATTTCGGCCCCGCGGCGCAGTGCCTCGATCACATGGCCGGTCTGTACGCCGATCGGAATGCGGCGCTCAAAATCGCCCGGCACCACGGTCATCCACTTTGCGTTGACACGTTTGGCCACTTCTACCGCCCGTTTGCAACCACTCAGAAAAATATCGAGGTGTTCTTTCTTCCCGGCGGCCAGGGTGTTTTGCCCATTCCCCCCTTTGTCGATCACAAATACGCCCATCGTCATGCCCAGGTCGCGCATGGTCTTGGCGATCTTCTCCTGCATTTCGACCGGGCGGCCCATCATGCCGTTGTCTTCCCAGGCAGTAAAGCCCTGATCGGCCGCAAATTTGAGTTGGTCGATCAGATCTTCCCCCGCACTTTCTTTAAACATGCCAAAGTGAGGCGCGTATTGCATCTGGAATTTGCGCTTGGCGTTAGGCGCAGCCGTGGCGTGGAGAGTGGGGCCGGTCGCGGCCAGCATGGCGGCAGAAGCGGCGACAGAGCTTTTCATGACAAAGTCTCGACGGTTCATAGGTGGGGAGGTCAGGGGGTGAATGATCTGCCGCCAAAGTACGGGCTTCCGCCGGAAAACAAAAAACCTCCGCACCACAAAAGGCCACGCAGGCGATGTCCACAAGGTAGTGAGAGAGCGACTTAAAACCGGAACCCGCCGTGGAAACCCAGAAACCAGACCTCGTCGCCGGTGGCGTATTTCTGAAAGGAGGCTTTGGCTCCCGCCATCCACCGGTCGGAAACGCGGGCAGCATAATTGACGGCTACCGTGTAGCCCAGGCCCCACTCGTGGCGGCGGGCGTGGTGGTCTACGCGCATTTCCTCGCCGTCGGGCAGCAGGATGTACTCAATTTTTTCGAGGTAATGTTCGGAGATGTAGCGACGCGAAAGGCCCGCCCCGATCTGCACTTCCGACTGGCGCGATAACTCGAACGGCATGTAGCCCGTAAGGTCCAACGACAGCGCCGAGGCTTCAAAATAGTCTTCGGCGTATGGGGCGCGCCCGGCGTAGGCAAAACTGAGCGAGGGGGCAATCCGTAGAAAAGGAAGGATCGGGCGGCTGTACTCGTTATAAAACAAAAAGCCCGTCAGGCCACCGCGTTCGAAGTAGACCGGCCCGGCCCCTGCCCGAAAGACTTGTGTAGCGATTTGTGCGTGTAGGGAGCTCCCGATCAGCAGAATCAGCGGCAAAAGCAGCATGTGTTTGCGCATAGGCTGGGCTTTGCTCTAAATTTACATTTTTCGTGAGAAAAACGGCACCGTCCATCGCATTTTTCCGAAACCGCATCGGAGGCGGATTCGCCTTTTCGAGTGGATATTGTAGGCTTTTTGCTACTTTTATCTGCTCAAACTCAGAGCATATGCAGATTTACTGCCCTTCGTTGGAAGAGCTGCCCCAGGCAACGCGTGAACTGCTGGCCTGGGCCGACGAAAACGATCGGACAAACGTCCGCGTTTGGACTTTTGAAGGAGACTTGGGTGCCGGCAAGACCACGCTGATTCAGGAGATTTGCCGCCAGCAAGGCGTTACGGATCGCGTCAGCAGTCCTTCGTTTGCTTTGGTGAACGAATACCAACGGGCCGACGGGATGCCCGTTTACCATTTTGACTTCTATCGGATCGAAAGCGAAGAAGAAGCGGTTGATATTGGAACAGAAGAATACTTTGAATCCGGTACGCTATGCCTGGTCGAATGGCCCTCACGCATTCCCCATCTGTTGCCCCCTCAACACCTTAAAATCAGTATTTCCGTAGACACGATGGCAGACGCCACACACCACGCGCGTATCTATACCCTGTCAGCATGAACATCAAGGACGCCAAGATCAGGTCCGGTCTGGAGGAGCTCGTCAAAGGGCAATCTCTCTATCCTCAGGAACAGCTTTTCCGCCTCGAAGAGTCGAAAAACTCGCTGGAAATCGGCATACCGAAAGAAGTCACCGAAGTAGAAAACCGTGTTGCTCTGACGCCCGACGCCGTGCGGGTGCTGGTGAACAACGGCCACCAGGTCAACGTTGAAGCCGACGCCGGCAAACGCTCGCGGTTCAGCGACAACGAATACAGCGAAGCGGGCGCTCGCATTGTGTACGACTCGCGCGAGGTGCTGGCTTCGGAAATTGTGCTGACGGTTTCGCCCCCGACGCTGGAAGAGATCGGCCACATGAAACCCGGCCACGTCCTGATTTCGTCGTTACAGGCACACCGCCGCAACACCAGTTTTGTGCAGGCCATCAACGCCAAGCGCATCACGGCCCTCGCGTACGAGTTTCTGGAAGATCAGGTGGGCGGCATCCCGATCATGCGGGCCATGAGCGAAATCGCCGGCAGCACGGTCATGCTCATCGCCGCCGAATACCTGAGCAGCCTTAACAACGGACGCGGCATCATCCTCGGAGGCATTACGGGCGTCCCGCCGACCAACGTGCTCATTCTGGGCGCAGGCACGGTGTCTGAATACGCCGCCCGTACGGCGCTGGGGCTGGGGGCCGACGTGAAGATTTTCGACAACCACATCTACAAGATGCGGCGCATCAAACAGGAACTGGGGCAGCAGCTGTTTACGTCCACCATCCACGCGGGAACGCTGATGGATGCCATTCGTCGGACCGATGTGCTGATTACGGCCATTCGCAGCGAAGAGGGCCAGTCGCCGATGGTGGTGACCGAAGAGATGGTGATGAACATGCGCCCCGGCTCGGTGATCATCGACGTGAGCATCGACCAGGGGGGCTGTGTGGAAACCTCGCGCCCTACGACGCACGACGAGCCGATCTTCGTGAAACACGACGTGATCCATTACTGCGTTCCCAACATCGCCTCGCGCGTAGCCCGCACCGCTACCACGGCCCTCAGCAACATTTTCACACCGATTTTTCTGAAAGCGGCCGAAGTCGGTGGCATCGACGAGATGATCTTCGCCAAACCGTGGTTCATGCGGGGCGTGTACGCCTACCGGGGTAGCCTGACCAATGCGCAACTGGCCCGCCGTCTGCACATGAAGTACACGGACCTGAAACTCCTAGCCGCCGCCCGGATCTAACGCGTAGCGGTGTGTGGATGTTGAAAAGTGGTGAGGGACAAACCCGGGATCGGGTGCGCCGCTCCGGTTATTTCCAGAACTCGTACCACTTCTTGTCTTCCTTCTGGCGTTCTTCTTTCTTCTGTTCTTTCTTGATCTCCTTGAGTTCCTTTTTCGACACGCCCACGTCCGAAAGGTCTACGTCGTTGTCCAGTTGCGGCGCATACGCTTCGATGAAGGCGTTCTTCAGCACGTTGACAATCGTTTTCCATACGTCTACGTCCGGGTTGTTCAGTTCGCCGGAAATCGGGATTTCGGTAGCAAACTGATCTTTCGGGATGTTTTTGAAGATGAACGAAACCAGACTCACGCCCGATTCCCACAAGAGGCGGCGCGGCTTGATCGGGTCGTTTTTCAGGCTCAGCACCTGAATGTCCTTCAAAATGGGCTTGACGTACCCGGTAAACTGGTTCTCTTCCGTAGCAACTTCGGTGTAAAGATCGAGGGTTCCTTTTTCCATGTCGAAGCCGGCATAGGCCAGAAAAAAGTCGTTCAACACAGGCAGGTTTACGTTTTCGAGCGCCAGATTAATGTCGAACGGCATCGGATCTTCCAGCAACGAAAACCCACCTTCCAGGGTAATGTCGCCGTCGCCCAGCACCTGCGCCTTCGCGTGCAGGTCCGAAACCAGTTGGTTCGTCGAATCTTCGGTGTTGGTCAGGTTGGTCGCGACCAGAAACAGGTTGTTCACGGCAATGTCGACCGCGGGCTTGGTCGTGAAATTTCGGAAACGGATCTCGCCGTTTCGAATTTCAAACCGGTTAATCGACAGCGGAAACAGCTCGTCGATGGTTTGTCGCCAGTCGGCCTCACTGGTTTCGTCACCGGCCTGCCCGTCGGCTTCGTTCGGCGCATCGACAAAGTTGACCTGCGGATGATCCAGCAAAATCTTGCCCCGAATGGCGCCGTCGAGCAGCGCAGGCCATTCGATTGCAAAATCGATTCGGTCCAGGTCGATAAATGGCACCGGCACATCGCCCTCTACTTTTTGCAGTCGCAGCGAGTCGATGCCATACGCGCCGCGGTACAACATGATGTCCACATCGGCTACGTGGCCGGTATAGCCTTCGATGCCATCGTCCAGCACGCCGTTGAGGTAATGCTTCACGATCGAAGGCAGGGCGATGCGCAACGCAACCAACAGTACCACCAGGACGCCCAGTGTAATCCAGGTGCGTTTACTCCACTTGCTCAGTTTCATGCTTGGAGTATACGTACCGACCGGGCGAAGTGTTGAACGGGCGACTAGCCCGGAACTCAGCGCAACTGCTGCAAAAGCGGCTCGCAATAACGAGGCACGGCCGCCCGAAACGCCCGCCGCAACGTATCGCTGACAGAGCCTTCGGTGGGTTTTCCGATCGCGCGTCCGTCAATTTCCACCACCGGTGTCAGCTCGCCCATGGTGCCCGTGGCGAATACTTCGTCGGCCGTATAAAAATCGACCAGCGAAAGATTTTTCTCGACCTCCCTGATGCCCTCGGCCTGCGCCAGTTCCAACACCAGTCCACGCGTAATGCCCGGCAGACAGGCGTCGGCGTGCGGAGTGTACAGCGCGCCGTGTTTGACCATGAACAGGTTGGTATCGTTCAGTTCCGACACAAACCCGTCGTCGTCGAGCATGATGGCCGCATCCACCCCGCTGAAGTTGGCCTGGATTTTCGCCAGGATGTTGTTGAGCAGGTTGTTGTGGTGAATCTTGGAATCGAGGAACTGCGGTCCGTTCCGGCGAATCGACGAAGAAATGACGCGGATGCCGCTCTGGTTGTCGTACACGACCGGCTTCCATTCGGCCAGCACAATCAGGCAACTGCCCTTCTGATTCAGGCGCGGGTCCATGCCCGACGTGACCTTTTCGCCCCGCGTCAGCGTCATCCGGATGTGCGTTTCGTCCTGCATGCCGTTGGCTTCGAGGGTAGCGACCAGCGCTTTTTTAATGTCGTCGTGGCTGGGAATGTCGGCAAACGCCAGCGCTTTGGCCGAAGCCTGCAGCCGATCCAGGTGACGGCTCAGGCACATGATGCCCCCATTGTACACGCGCAGGCCTTCCCACACGGCGTCGCCGCCCTGCACGGAACTGTCGAAAACGGAAACTTTGGCTTCGGTGCGGGGCCACAGGCGGTCGCCCACCCACACTTGGATCTGTTCGTTTTTCGGATTAAACTTCTGGAGCATGTGTCGGTTTTAGGGAGTGTTCGAAAAGCTTCTCGTAAAAGGGCATCGCCGCTTCGTAAAGGGGCTCGCAATGCGCGGGCAGCGGGCGCGTGCTGGTCGGCTGGCTGGAAAAACCGGTCGACTGGTGTACGTTTTTGTACCAGTATTTGGCCCAGACGCCGTCTTCGGGCAGTGGACCGGCTTCCCACGAAAGCATTGCTTCGTCGAACGGAAGCTGGAGCGCCGCACAGAGTTGCGCGAGAATGTCCGCCGGGTTTTGCAACAAAATACCCGAATCGATTACCACCGGGGCATTGCCGGTTTGCCGTTCGATAATATTATACAACTGGCATTGGTAATCAACCCCGATGTCGCGCATGGTGGGTTGGGGCAACACGGCCGCAAACGAAGCGATCAGCTGCCGCGGATTGCGGATCAACAGCACGTTTTCCCATTCGGCTAGGAACGAAAGCTCCATCCGGATCAGGTGATGCGCCATGTTTTTGATGAACAGGTGCGGCGTCTGCTGGCTGGCCTCCTGCAGTTGTTTCACCACTGCCGACGCGTTTTTTTCCATCGTTTGCAGCACTTCGTCACGCCCCGGATGCTCTGCGCCGCTGCTTTGCAGGTAGTGAGCATAAAACGGTTCGTCGACCACCCGCATGTCGTGGCGCTGGGCAAACGAATACATCAGCGCCGTGGAAATGTTGCGCGGGCTGGAAATAAGGTTGATGATCATAGGTCAGACGGGATAGTGGCGTGAGATTAAAGGTGTATCCGCGCATTGGGCTTAAAGATACGTGCTTTGCACAATCTGTTGCCATGCGTGGCGGCGCATTTCTACCCGATTATTGCCGGGAAAATGATCGGTCCGGGCGTATGAGGCAATCGCTCCATGTGTGTTGCGGATTGCGTAACTTTCCCTCAATCGCTCATTCTTCCAACGTTGTTTCAGACCCATGCGTTATGTTCTTGCGAGTTGGCTGGCCCTAAGCCTCAGCGGCCTCTCCGTCCTGTCGGCACAAGTCGCCCCGCTCCAAATTCAGGCTTACGTGGACGATCGGCCCGTTGACCAACTGTCGATGGCCTTCGCCGCCGATACCCTCCCCCACACGCTCACTTTCAGCACCGCCGGAACCGATACCGCCGCGTACCGGGTCGTTTACGCCGAAATCGTGCTGGCCCGCGGCAGCAAAGGCCTCAGCAAGTTTAAGGGACCGCATCCCCTCGACGTACGGCGGATTCTTCGCAAAGCGCAGGCCGGTGATCGGCTGGTGATTGAAATCGCACGGGTGATGCATCGGCAGGACGGCCGCCTGGTCGCCGTTGCTCCGACCGCCTACCCGAAAGTGCTGAACCTGACCATCGCCGAGTAACGACTCCACACGATTGCCTAACTTTCGGGCGCATGGCAGCCCTCCCGATCTCCGATTTTCTGACCCGCGCCGGAACCCTTCCTGTGCTCGACGTGCGCACACCCGCCGAGTTTGCGCAAGGGCACATTCCCGGGGCGTGCAACCTGCCGTTGTTCAGCAACGAAGAGCGGGCGCAGGTAGGCACGACCTACAAACAAATCGGCCGAGAAGAAGCCTTTCTGCAAGGACTTGACCTGGTCGGTCCGAAGATGCGCGCCCTGGTAGAGGCAGGGCAACAACTGGCGCCACAACGGCGCGTGCTGATGCATTGCTGGCGGGGCGGGATGCGCAGCGGCAGTGTGGCGTGGCTCCTGCAAACGGCCGGTTTCCAGGTCGATACGCTGGTGGGCGGTTACAAAGCATACCGCCACGAGGTGTTAGAGGCCTTCGCACGTCCGGCACGGTTGCTGGTGCTGGCGGGCGAAACGGGTAGCGGCAAAACGGCGATTCTTCGAGCACTGGCCGAGCGCGGCGAACAGGTGATTGACCTGGAACACCTGGCTCATCACCGTGGCTCTGCGTTCGGGGGCATCGGGCTTCCCGCTCAACCCACCACGGAGCAGTTTCAGAATGCGTTGCACGCAACCTGGGCCACCTTCGATCGTGCGCGGCGGGTCTGGCTCGAAGACGAATCGTTCAGCATCGGGCAGGTGCAGCTGCCGCATCCGCTGTGGCAGCAGATGAAAGCGGCCCACGTTGTTCAGGTGCAGGTGCCCCGCCACGCCCGGGTGCAGCGGCTGGTAGCCGAATACGGTTCGCTGGAACGCGACGCTCTGGCGCACGCCATTCTCACAATTCAGAAGCGGCTGGGGGGGCAACACGTCGCCGCAACGCTGGACGCACTCCGTGCCGGACGCCTGGACGAGGTCGCCGAGCGTTTGCTGGTGTACTACGACAAAAGCTATCAGATCGGACTGCAACGACGCCAGGCACAAGCCACCACCCCGGTTGCCTGCACCACGGGCGATCCGGTTCGTAATGCGCAGCAGATTTTGCAGACGCTGGACGCCTGACCTCAGCCGAGCGTACCGCGCAGGCGCTGGATGTTCAGGTGTCATTCCATCGAGTAAGGAAATCGGTAGTGCCGCGTGAACGCTTCGTGTTGCCGAATAACCTCCCGACTGAACGCTTCCGCCTCCGCGTGGCCCGCCGCTTTCCAAAGCAGCGCTTTTTCCACCTGCAAATCCAGCAGGTAGCTAATCGCCTCCAATGTACGCCGGTCGTCGGGATCGACCTCCCCCTCTGCCATCTTCCGCAGCAGTGCCCCATCGGTCGCGGCGTCGATGGCCGCCAGCGCTTCGTCCGTTTTTCCTTCTTTGATCAGCCCCATGACCCGCGCCAGCACAAGGGCCAGTTGTTGAATGAGTCGTCCTATGTAATCCTGAACCGGCATTGCTATCAATTTATAAACTGACTACCAAGAAGATACCAACCAACAACCTGCGCCATTGCGGCCGGTTTCTGAACAAAAAACGACTACTTTTACTGCCATGATGACCGACCAAATCCGTCTTACGCAATACAGCCACGGCGCGGGCTGCGGCTGCAAAATTGCGCCCAGTGTGCTGGAAAAAATGCTGGCCAGCACCGATCCTGGTTTTCACGACCCGCGCTTGTTGGTGGGCAACCAGACGAAAGACGACGCCGCCGTGTACGCGTTGGACAACGGAGAGGCCATCATCAGCACGACCGACTTTTTTATGCCGATTGTCGACGACCCATTCGACTTCGGACAGATCGCCTCGGTCAATGCCATTTCGGATGTGTACGCGATGGGCGGCACGCCCCTGCTGGCCATTGCCATCTTGGGGTGGCCGGTCAACAAGCTCGCGCCCGAAGTGGCGCAGCAAGTACTGGAGGGCAGCCGCGCCGCCTGCCGCCGGGCAGGCATTGCACTGGCAGGCGGCCATAGCATCGACGCCCCGGAACCGATTTTCGGGCTGGCGGTGACGGGACGCGTGGCCGTCGAACACCTGAAACGTAACGACACGGCCACGCCCGGCTGCAAGTTGTTTCTGACCAAACCACTCGGTGTCGGCATTCTGACCACCGCCCAGAAAAAGGGCCTGGTGCGTCCTGACGATCTGGAACTGGCCCGCCAGAGCATGTTGCAGTTGAACGACCTCGGGGCGGCGTTGGGTGCGCTTCCCTACGTCAAGGCCATGACCGACGTGACGGGATTCGGGCTGTTGGGCCATTTGTCGGAAATTTGCGAAGGCAGCGGCGTAAGTGCCGTTATCGACAGCCGCCGGGTGCCGCGCCTGCCGGTGGTCGATCATTATATCGCACAGGGCAGCCTACCGGGCGGGACCCACCGCAACTGGGACAGCTACGGCCACCTCATCAGTCCGTTGACACCCGAGCAAAAAGCGCTGCTGTGCGACCCGCAAACCAGCGGTGGTCTGCTGGTGGTGGTGGACGAAGCCCACGCAGCGGCGTTTGTGACGTTGGCGCAGGAAAAAGGCTTTGCACTGGAAGCATTCGGGGAGACGCGTCCTCCGCAGACACCACTCGTCACCGTCCAGTAATCGTCAGGGGATTTCTCCTAATCGCCCGACCACAAAGGCGACTACCGCGATCAACAGCCCCACCGCCCCTATCAGGTAGAGGGTTTGCCACCAATGGTTCCACCGTTGTTTCCGGTAACGGCGGTAGTGCAGTTGCATCAGTTCATCGTACTGACGTTTGCGGTGCGCATCGGCAGCCGCGGGTGTCCGGGCGGGATCTGCAGGGGAAAGTGCCATCGCGGAAAGTGACGTCTGGTAACGGGACAGAAGGTAAAAAATAGTCTTCGCTCTCCACAACCAGCAAGGCCAAACGGTCGATTTTTAGGATAAATTCGCGGGCATGTTCCCGATCCGATGAAATCCTTTCTTACCATCTTCCTTCTGCTCTGTTCCAACACGTTTATGACGCTGGCCTGGTACGGCCACCTGCGGTTCAAGGACCTGAAGTGGTTCGAGCACCTGGGATTGGTAGGGATTGTGCTGGTCAGCTGGGGCATTGCCCTGTTCGAATACTGCTTCCAGGTGCCCGCCAACCGCATCGGCTTCCGGGAAAACGGCGGGCCGTTCTCGCTGATGCAACTCAAGGTGATTCAGGAAGTCATCACGCTGACGGTATTCGTCGTCTTCTCGCTGCTCTTCTTCAAAACCGAAACATTCCGCTGGAACCACGCCGTCGGGTTCGTGTTTCTGGTACTGGCCGTCTATTTCATCTTCCGGAAATAAAAAAGCGGCTCCTGAACCAGAAACCGCTTGGGGAATAGCTCAAAACGTGTCGTCGTCTAGTAAATGATTTTATCCAGGCTGGTGACGACCGAAGCCAGGCGAATGGCATCGAAGATGCGCTCTTCGGTGGCGCCCAGTTCTAGCAACGAGGCTTCGTGCGCGTTGACGCACATTTCGCATCCGTTGGCCGCCGATACGGCTAGGCTGATCAGCTCGAAAAACTCTTTGCCCAGCACGGGCTTCATCATGATCGTCATTTTGATGCGACCCGGCAGCTGCTGGTACTTTTCTTTTTTAATGAAATGGCGGAAACGGTAAAACACGTTGTTGCTCGCCAGCAGCGAAGCGCACGCCACTGCTTCGCCCAGTTCGGCTTCGGTAGCGTCCAGCGCGCGCGCACGCTCGGTGAAGAAATGTTGCAACACGGCGTTTTTCGCGTTGGCCGCAATCGACACGGCCAGCAGTGCGGCTTCTTTCTCGGTCAGGTGATCGGTCACCAGCACGTTCTTCAGGTTGACGCGCAGGTCTTTCAGATAGCGCGAGCCGCCTTCGACCAGCTGGTTCAGCGAAGGCGTGGTATAGTTGTCGGCCAGTTGAAGATCCGACAACAGGTCCAATTTAATTTCTTCAGTCATAGGGGTTTAGAAAACGGCAGCGTGTAGGAAGGCAGCCCTTTGCCACACAGAAAAAGTGTGCGTTGCTGTGCAGACCGGCGCTTCCTCCCTACCCTCTGCCGTCATGAACAGTAAGCGAATCGGTTAAGCGACCAGGGTCTCTTGTCCTTTTTCCCAGTTACAAGGGCACAGTTCGTCGGTTTGCAGGGCGTCCAGCACGCGGATCACCTCTTTCACGTTACGGCCTACGTTCAGGTCGTTGACCGATACCCAACGGATGATGCCGTCCGGGTCGATGATGAACGTAGCACGATACGCCACTTTTTCGTTGGGTTCCAGAATGCCCATGTCTTCGGCCAGCGACTTCGACGTGTCGGCCAGCATCGGGAATCTCAGATCACGCAGGTCGTCGTGATCTTTCCGCCACGCCAGGTGCACATATTCTGAATCGGTCGATGCGCCGATCAGTTGGGTGTCACGGTCGCGGAAGTCAGCGTACGCCTTGTTAAACTCAGCGATTTCGGTAGGGCACACAAACGTGAAGTCTTTGGGCCACCAGAACAGAACCGTCCATTGGTTCTCGTCATTTTTAAAGCTCTCGGAAGAGATCTCTGCGAATTCTTTTCCCTTTTCGAGGGAAACAACAGCCGTTTTACGGAAAGCGGGAACGGGGGTTCCTACAGTAAGCATAAGTACTACTACGTTAAATAAGAGTTGTTGTAATCGGTGGGAAGGCAAAAGTAGAGGGGCCTTCTTCATAGACCAAATTGATATTATTTATATTGCAATTCAGTTTAGCTATAACTTATCTATGCATTTTACCTTCACTCAGCTGGAGTACATTGTGGCTGTAGACACACACCGACACTTTGTGACGGCGGCGGAACGGTGCCACGTCACCCAGCCGACGCTGAGCATGCAGATCAAAAAGCTGGAAGAACAGCTGGGCGTAGTACTGTTTGACCGGACGCGCCAGCCGGTGGTGCCGACCGACGCCGGACGCGCCATCATCGCCCAGGCCCGCAACATTTTGCGCGAGGTCGAGAAGATCGAGGAGATCATTCAGGAGGTAAAAAGCGTGTTGTCCGGCGAATTGCGCCTGGGCATCATCCCCACCCTGGCCCCCTACCTGCTGCCGCGCTTCGTCGGCACCTTTACCCGTGCATATCCGCAGGTCCACCTTCAGGTACGCGAACTGCTGACGGAAGACATCGTCGCGCAGCTCCGCACCGATCAATTAGACGCCGGACTGGCCGTAACGCCCCTGCAGGAGCCGAGCATTCTGGAACGGCCGCTGTTTTATGAGGACCTGCTGCTGTACGTACACCCTGACCACCCGCTGGCGCAACAGCCGGGCATCGAAGCCCACGAAGTGCCGCAGGAAGACCTCTGGCTGCTGGCCGAAGGCCACTGCTTCCGTAACCAGACCCTCAACCTATGCGGCCACACGGGCGCCGGGGCCGAAATGTTCAGCTACGAAAGCGGATCGCTGGAAACGCTGCGCAAGATGGTCGACACCGAGGGGGGCAGCACCCTGTTGCCCGAACTCGCCGCCCTGGAAGTCCCGGAACGCCAGCGCTACCGCCTAAAGGAAATCACGCCCCGCCCCGTACGCGAAGTCAGCCTGATCTACAGCCGGAATTTTGCCAAAGAGCGGCTGCTCACCCGCCTGACCGAGATCATCCGCCAGGCCGTGCCGGCCGACCTACTGGACGAAGCGCGGGGCACGGTGGTACGGGTACGCTGACCAGAAGCGTGTATATTTGCGCCACTATGGAGCCGCGCGTTAGTCCCTTCTATCCCGTCGCCGAGCCGGAGGCTGAACCCCTGCTTTCGCTCGTCGTGACCTTGTACAACGAAGAAGAAAACATTCGTCCGCTGCTGGAGCGCATCCACGCCAGCCTGGAAGGCTACACGTACGAGGTAATTCTGGTGGACGACGGCTCGACCGATGACACGGTGGCCGCCGTGAAACGCCACGCCGACGAACGGGTGCGGCTGCTGATTTTCAACCGGAACTACGGGCAGACAACGGCCATGGCTGCCGGCATTGACGAAGCCACGGGCCGCTACGTGGTGACCCTGGACGGCGACCTGCAGAACGATCCCGCCGACATTCCGGCCATGCTGGAGAAACTGGAGGCCGGGAGTTGGGACGTGGTGGCCGGGCGGCGCGCCAACCGGCAGGACAAAACGTTCAGCCGGAAAATTCCCAGCCGCATCGCCAACTTCATCATCCGTCGCATGACGGGCGTTCACATCAACGACTACGGCTGTTCGCTGAAGATTTTCAAACGCGACATCGCCCAGGGCATGGGGCTCTACGGCGAACTCCACCGCTTCATTCCGGTGCTGGCCGCGCTGCAAGGCGCTCGCATCACACAGATGGACGTCCACCATCACCCGCGCCTGCACGGCAAATCCAAATACGGCATCGGCCGCACGGGCCGGGTCATCAGTGACATGCTGCTGATGGCCTTCTTTCAAAAATACCTGCAACGGCCCATGCACCTGTTTGGGCCGGTAGGGTTGGGCGCCATCGCCATCGGGCTGCTGATCAACTTTTATCTGCTGATCGTCAAGCTGCTCGGTAACGACATCTGGGGGCGACCACTCCTGCTGTTGGGCGTCATGCTTTTTCTGGGGGGCATTCAGATCCTGACCATCGGGATTGTGGCAGAACTCATCATGCGTACCTATTTTGAATCACAACACAAAAAAACCTACCGCATCCGGGAGGTTTTCCGGGGGCAACGTGGGCAAACGCCTTAAAGGACTTTTCAAAGTCGCGCTTTCGCTGGGATTGCTGGTGGTCGTCTTCCGGAAGATCGACGCCCGCACGGCCTGGCAGTTGGTGCAGGACGCCCACCCGCTCTGGCTGCTGGTGGCGCTGGTGCTGTTCAACGGCTCCAAGTTGGTCGCGGCGTTTCGGTTACGTCGGTTGTTTGCCGCCGTCGGGCTGCCGCTGTCAGCGGGATACAACCTGCGTCTCTACTACGTCGGCCTGTTTTACAACTTGCTGCTGCCGGGCGGCATCGGGGGCGACGGCTACAAAATTTTTGTACTGCGTCGCAAATTTCAGTTTCGCACCAAGCCGCTGGTCGCCGCTTCGTTTGTAGACCGCCTGAGTGGGCTGGTGGCACTGGTGGTGCTGGCGCTGCTTTTTCTGACGTTGTTGCACGATCACGCGGCGCTGGCCGCGTGGCGTTGGCTGTTTGTCGCGGGACTGGTGCTGGCCTATCCGGCCTATTACCTGGGCTTGCGATGGCTGTTTCCGGCGACGCTCCCGGCGTTTCACCGCACCAACCTCGATTCGCTGGGCGTGCAGGGGTTGCAGGTGCTGTGTGCACTGGCGTTGCTGATGGCGCTGCACGTGCCACATCAGTTCCTGGAATACACAGTCTTGTTCCTGCTTTCGTCGGTCGTGGCGGTGCTGCCGTTCACCATCGGTGGCGTAGGGGCGCGCGAGCTGGTGTTTATTGCGGGCAACCACTACCTGGGCATTGAACAAGACCGTGCGGTGGTGTTCAGCCTGCTGTTTTTTCTGATTACGGCGTTGAGTTCGCTGGTGGGCATTTTCGTTGCCCTGCCCGATGCCCCGACGTTGCAGGAGGCCGAAGCGGCGCCCGACGAAGAGGAACCAACCGAAGTTGACGCAAATTTTCAATCGAATTTATGATGGGATTCCGCGATACCGAAGAACGAAACATCGTACTGCTCAGCGTGGTGCTGCTTTTCCCGGCATTGCTGATTCACCTGGGGTACCTGCCCCTGAACTTTCCGACCGACGAGCCTCGCCGTGCGTTGGTGGCCCTGGAAATGATCCTGTCGGGCGACTACCTCACGCCCACGCTGAATGGTGAGCTTTACTTCAACAAGCCGCCGCTCTACAACTGGATCATCGCGGCGTCGTTTCTCCTGCACGGCGATTTTTCGATGTGGGCGTTGCGTCTGCCGGTGGTTATCTCCCTGATCCTGTTCGGGTTCACGACCTTTTGGTTCGTGCGGCGCTACATCAACGCCACGGTGGCGTTTCTCAGCGCCGCCGCCACGGTCACCTGTGCCCGCTTTCTGTTCTACGACTCTTTTCTCGGCCTCATCGACACCACCTTTGCGTGGCTGGTCTACGTCAACTTCATGCTGGTTTACCATTTCCGACAGAAAAACCAGTGGTATGCGCTCTTTGTCGTGACGTACCTCATCACAGCCGTGACGTACCTGATGAAAGGCCTGCCTTCGCTGGTGTTTCAGGGAACGACCCTGCTGGCGTACCTGAGCTACCGCCGCGAGTTCAAAAGGCTGTTTTCCCTGCCTCACATCGTGGGCGGACTCCTCTTTCTGGCGATTGTCGGGACGTATTACGTAGCCTACTTCACCCGCAACGCCATTCCGCTGGAAGAAGTCTTTTCGACGATCTGGACGGAGAGCTCCAAACGCACAGGACTGAAATTCGGGGTCTGGCCGGTGATTCTGCACCTTTTTACCTTCCCCTTCGAAGTATTTTACCACTTCGCACCCTGGCTGCTGCTGTTGCTGCCGTTGTTCCGCCGTGACTTCTGGAGGCAGCTGAAGGCCCATCCGTTCGTGTTTTACAACGCGCTGGTGTTTGCTGCCAACATCATCGTTTACTGGACGTCGCCGCAGGTCTACATGCGCTACCTGTTTATGTTCATGCCGCCGCTGTTCACCGTGACGGCCTACTTCTATTATGAGCACACGCCGCTGACGAACTGGCGACGCAAAACGGTCGAGTGGGTGCTACTGGCGGCGGGTGTTTTGCTCTGCCTGGGTTGCGCCGCGCTCCCCTTCCTGGAAGTGACGCGCCATGTGCCCTACCCGTTTCTGAAAGCCGGTGCCTGTTTCGTGGCGATGTGTGTGCTGATGTACCTGTATTACACACGCACGACTCATCGACTGGCGTGGTTCGTACCGTTTCTGCTCGTGGTGCGCATCGCGTTTAACTGGTTTGTGTTGCCGCCGCGTCAGTACGGCGTTCAAGAATACGTGCGTCACGACCTGGCCCTGGCCGAAATGACCCAAGGAAGGCGGGTGTGGCTCTATGGCGTCCCCGACATGTCGGACCCTGATTCGTTTTACATGGCTTCGCGCCGGGGCGAGGTGTTGTCGTATGCCCAAGAAGTAAAGCCCGGCGAATTATACCTGGTGCCCCGAACGCGCCTGGACGAACATCCGTACCGGGAATTGTATCGTATGCCGATCTACAGCCGCGATACCTTAGTACTGGTCACGCTCGATCCTCCGCTTTATGAAGATTCTGCTAGCGCCCGATAAGTTCAAAGGAGCCCTTTCTGCCCAGGGCGTCTGCGATGCCCTGACGGAAGGCATTCGCCTGGCCGCTCCGGAGGCCGAGGTGGTGGCACTACCCCTCGCCGACGGCGGCGAAGGGACCGCGGCACTGCTGACCCAGCACAGCCAGGGCACAACCGAGACTGTCACGGTCCACGATCCGTTGTTTCGGCCGATTGCCGCGACCTACGGTCTTTCGGGCGACGGCCAGACGGCTTACCTCGAAATGGCGCAGGCGTCGGGATGGGCGCTGTTGGAGGCACACGAACGCGACTGCCTGCACACGACGACCCTGGGCACCGGCGAGCTGATCCGGGCCGCGCTGGAACGCGGCGCTAAAAAAATCATTCTGGGCATTGGGGGCAGCGCTACGAACGATCTGGGCATCGGCATGGCCTCGGCGTTGGGCTACCGGTTTTACGACGCCGACATGCGTGACGTCAAGCCGATCGGGGCCAACCTGGCGTACATCCGGCGCATCGACACTCGCGAGCTGATTTTCGATCCGAACGAGATTTCGGTTCAGGTTGCCTGCGACGTCGACAATCCGCTGTTCGGTCCTCAGGGCGCCGCTTACGTGTATGCGCCGCAAAAGGGCGCTTCTCCCGAAGCGGTTGCGCAATTGGACGAAGGCTTACGTCACCTGTCCGTCGTTCTTCAGCAACAACTGGGAACGGATGTGGCCGATCTTCCGGGGGCAGGTGCGGCCGGCGGGCTGGGCGGTGGTGCGGTGGCTTTTCTGGGGGCGCAACTCGTGCCGGGTGCCACCCTGGTCATGCAGCAAACCCACTTTCTGCAACACCTCGCGGGTGTGGATCTGGTCATCACGGGCGAAGGCAAACTCGACGCCCAAACGGCTCAGGGCAAAGTGGTGAGTCAGGTGGCGGCCGCGGCACGGGCGCAGAACATTCCGGTGGCGGCGGTCTGCGGTACGCTCGAGGCGACGCCCGCCGCACTGCGGCAGATGGGCCTCACGTTCGCCAGTTCGGTCCTCACCGCCCCTATGACGTTGGAAGAGGCACTCCCCCGCACGCGCGACGACGTGATGCACTGGGCATTTCAGCTGGTAAATTTGTTTATTGCGGCCAACTAACTATGGGACTTGAAAATTTTCTTCGTGGCCTGAAACTCACCTATGTTCTTCACAATTTCTTGAACCGCAGGAAGTTGAAAGAAGCGCAGGCCGCTTACCGGAAGTACGGACTCAAGAAGTCGGTCTACACGCCGGTATCGCATCAGGAGATCAAGAAACAGGCGATTTCTGAGGAGGCGCCCTGGCTCGACCAGCCCAACGCGACGGAGCGACTGTTATCCCAAGCGTATTTCCAGCAATTGCCTGCCGCCTGGCAGGACGCCGTGCGCCAGTGGCCCGAGCGGGGTTACCTGATTCTGAAGGGTCTCTTTTCGGCAGAGGAGGTGGAAACCATCAACCGCGAGATCGACCGGCTGGTCCACGAACAGAAAGCTGAATGGCGGTACGTGAACAAGATCATGTTTGCCGTGCGGCAGTCGAAGGCCGTGCGGGACATCGTCCACAAACCCGAACTGGAAGCACTGCTCGGTTTTCTGCTGGGCAAGCCGGTCAAGCTGTTCCAGAGCATCAATTTCTTGAAGGGGAGCCAGCAGTCGGCGCACTCGGATTCCATTCACATGACTACCTATCCGCTGGGCTATATGATTGCGGCCTGGATTGCCCTGGAAGACATCGATCCCGGCAGTGGCCCGCTGTTTTACTACCCGGGCAGTCACCGCCTGCCCTACGTGCTCAACGAGGATTTCGACCACGGCGGCAACTATTTTCTGATTGGAGAGCAGGCGTACGCACGCTACGAAGCGGCCATCAAGTCGGTGCTGGAAAAGCAGAATTTACCTCAGGAAACGTTCCTGGCTCAAAAAGGTGATGTATTGCTGTGGCACGCCAACCTGTTGCACGGCGGCAGTCCGGTCCTCGATCCGCAGCGTACCCGCAAAAGTATGGTGCTGCACTACTTCGCCGAGGGCGTCATTTGTTACCACGAAATTACGCAACGCCCCGCCTTACAGGAATAGTTGCGGACGTGCCTCGGCTAAAAGTACGCTATGCTCAGTTCTGGCGCGCGTCGTAGGCCCATTTCAGGTAGATGGAACCCCAGGTGAAGCCCCCACCAAATGCCGCCAGAATCAGGTTATCGCCTTTTTTGAACGTGGTTTCCCAGTCCCACAGGCAGAGTGGAATGGTGCCCCCGGTGGTGTTGCCGTAACGGTCGATGTTGACCAGCACCTTGCTCATGTCGACCCCCATCCGCTCGGCGGTAGCTTTGATGATACGCTGGTTGGCCTGATGCGGCACCAGGTAGGCCACGTCGTCGCTGCTGAGGCCGTGGCGTACCATCATTTGCTCGGCGGCATCGGCCATGCGGGTAACGGCGTGTTTGAAAACCGCCCGCCCGTCTTGCTTAAAGTACTGGTCACCCCGCCGTACCGACTCTTCAGTCATGGGATGGGCTGAGCCGCCGCCCCGTAGAAAAATAAGGTCTTTCCCCGAAGCATCAGTCCGCAGAATAGCATCGATTACCCCCAGGCCTTCGTCGTTGGGTTCCAGCAACACCGCACCCGCGCCATCACCGAAAATCACACACGTTTCCCGGTCCTGGTAGTTGATGGTGGCCGACATTTTGTCCGCGCCAATCACCACCACTTTCTTGTATAAGCCCGAGCGGATGTAGTTCGCGCCCGTTTCCAATGCGTAGATAAAGCCGGAACAAGCCGCCAGCATGTCGAAGCTCAGGGCATTTTTAGCACCGACGGCCTCGCATACCAGATTGGCCGTACAGGGGAACAGCATGTCGGGCGAAATGGTCGCGCAAATCACCGCGTCGATCTCAGCGGGGTCGAGGTTGCGCTTCTGGCACAACTCTTCTACGGCTTTTGTGGCCATCACCGACGTTCCCTGCCCTTCGCCTTTCAGAATACGTCGCTCACGAATGCCCGTCCGCGTACGAATCCATTCGTCGTTCGTGTCGACCAGTTTCTCCAGTTCTTGATTCGTCAGGCGATACGGGGGAACCCAACCTCCCACTGCCGTTATGGCGGCGCCAATTGTGGCCATCGATTTGGTTTTCAGCTTAAAAATTTGAATTCGGGCGGAAAGCTACGAAATGGCCCCTACATATACCGCATGTCGTAGGGGGGCTTGCTTTTATCTTGTATTTTTGACGGCGTGTGAATAGCCTTTATCTTAGGCGGAATTTTACTTCGTTTCTGATCAATGAGATCCTTTAAAAATCTCTTTTGTGTTGCGTTGGTTGTGATGGCTACCGCGTGTGTGTCTTCAAAACGGCTGATCAACCAGCTCAGCATTCCGCCGGGTACGCTGGTGGCTTTTGCCGGACACGAGTCGGCCATTCCGGAAGGGTGGCTTCTGTGCAACGGACGGTACCTGAGCGTGGACGACGAGCGGTTTCAGAACCTGTTCACGGCCATTGGTTACACCTGGGGGGGCAACCGCGAAAAAGGCTTCCGGTTACCTGACCTGGACGGTTACTTCCTGCGGGGCGTGACGGTCGACACCACCCGCGACTACGGCCTGGCCGAACGCTTCAAGGTAGGGGAAGATGGAGAGAAAATCGATGCTTCGGGGGTGGGTTCGTACCAGCTCGATGCTACGGCGCTGCCCCGCTCCCGGGTTTTTCTGGGAGGAACGTCCACGGCGGGCAGCCACTCGCATGCGGAACAGGAGAGCCGCTTTCCGAATCCGGACGAGTACGGTACGCTGGCGTCGGGCGGGGTGCCGAGCAAACGCCGCGTCAACACGAGCGAATCGGGCAATCACGTGCACAGTGTGTTCATCAACCGGGGCGGCGACCGCGAAACCCGGCCCGCCAACGTAGCGGTCTACTACATCATCAAGATGTAGATCAGCCGTAGAGTTCGTCGACGGAGTGGCGCGACAGTTCTACCAGAAAGCGCCCGACGTGCTGGGTGACCGCTTCCAGGTAGCGTCGGCCCTTGTCGGCCGTGGCTTCGGCCGGATTGCCCGTTCCGGTGTCGACGGTGGCTTTGCTCCACTCGCGCTGGGCCCAGGCCCACCCTTTCCGGAATCCTTCCAGCTTCAACGTTTTGAACGCACCGCTGCCCGCTTCCGACAGGTCGAGCACCAAATCGGGTTGGATGTGCATCATCACACTGGTTTCCATTTCGTCGGCGTGGTCGCCCGGATGCTGAAAGTATCCGTCGCGCGGCTCCACTTTGAACCAGTTGATCAGGCAAAGAAACACGTCCGGAAACTGAGGTTGCAACTCGCGCAGCATCTGCTTGAAATCGTTGCCCCCGTGTCCGTTCAGCACCACAAATCTGGAGATGCCCGCCCGCTGCACGACGTCGATCAAATCGCGCAGGATGATCAGTTGCGTGCTGGGGTTCAGGTTCAGGTCCAGCTTGATGTCCAACTGGCCGGTATTGACGCCAAACGGGATGGTCGGCAGTGCGACCGCCTTCACTCCCTGCTCCCACGCCTGCCGGCATGCCTCCGCCGCAATGTAGTCGCATTGGTAGTTGTCGGTTGCGTAGGGCATGTGGTAATTATGGGCTTCGGTGGCCCCCCAGGGCAATACAGCGACCTGATAGTCAGTTTGCTGAACGGCTTTCCAGTTGGTTTCGGCCAGGACGTACGGGCGTGGTGACATGAAGTTGGGAGGTTGCGAAAGTTAAAAAGTTGAGAAGGTTGTCTCTAAACGAATGTGCGGTGTCATCAGAAAACATGATTCACCTAAGAGCCTCTGTTGCAGGACCGTCTTCATCCAGTTGTTAAGCTCATGCGCTTGCCGTTTGGGAAACTCCTATTGGATACGCAGGCTTGCTCAATCCTGAGCTTGTCAGGATACCAACCGAAAACGGGTCTCTTCATCTATTAAAACTCCACCTTCTCAACGTTTCCACCTTCTGATGATCTAAACCAGTTTTTTGTAGCGAATCCGCTTCGGGCCTTCGTCGCCGAGGCGCTGGCGGCGGCTTTCTTCGTAGTCGGTGTAGTTGCCCTCGAAGTAGTACACCTGCGAGTTGCCTTCGAACGCCAGGATGTGCGTCGCGATGCGATCGAGGAACCACCGGTCGTGCGAAATGACCACGGCGCAGCCACCGAAGTTTTCCAGGGCTTCTTCCAGCGCCCGGAGGGTGTTCACGTCCAGGTCGTTGGTCGGTTCATCGAGTAGAATCAGGTTCGCGCCTTGCTTCAGCATCATCGCCAGGTGCACGCGGTTGCGCTCACCACCCGACAGCGTGCCGACTTTCTTCTCCTGATCGGCACCGGTAAAGTTGAAGCGACTGACGTACGCGCGGGCGTTGACCATGCGGCCGCCCAGCATCATCTGGTCGGTTCCGCCCGAAATGGTTTCGAAGACCGATTTGTTGGCTTCGAGCTGATCGTGCTCCTGATCGACGTAGGCCATTTCGACCGTGGTGCCCACTTCGAAATCGCCGGCGTCAGGTTTTTCCTGCCCCGTAATGAGTTTAAAGAGCGTGGTTTTCCCCGCGCCGTTCGGTCCGATCACCCCCACAATGCCGCCCGGAGGCAGCGCAAACGTCAGGTCTTCGAACAGCAGACGGTCGCCGTAGGCTTTGGACACGCCTTTGGCCTCGATGACTTTGGTCCCCAGCCGCGGCCCCGGCGGAATGAACAGTTCCAGTTTCTCTTCTCGCTGACGCGCCTCTTCGCCCACCATCTTCTCGTAAGCGCTCAGGCGGGCTTTCGACTTGGCCTGGCGGGCTTTGGGTGCCATGCGTACCCATTCCAGCTCGCGCTCCAGCGTCTTCTGCCGTTTCGATTCCGACTTTTCTTCCTGCGCCAGGCGCTGCTGTTTCTGTTCCAGCCACGACGAATAGTTGCCTTTCCACGGAATGCCCTCGCCCCGATCCAGTTCCAGAATCCACCCCGCCACGTTGTCGAGGAAGTAGCGGTCGTGCGTTACGGCGATTACCGTGCCTTTGTACAGCTGCAAGTGTTGCTCCAGCCAGTGGACCGATTCGGCATCAAGGTGGTTGGTCGGTTCGTCGAGCAGCAGCACATCCGGTTCCTGCAACAGGAGGCGGCACAGGGCCACACGACGTTTTTCCCCACCCGACAGGTTGCCGATCACCGCGTCGGCGGGCGGGCAGCGCAGCGCGTCCATCGCTTTTTCCAGCTTGGTGTCCAGTTCCCAGGCGTTGTGCCGCTCCAGTTTGTCCTGCACTTCGGCCTGGCGGGCCATCAGCTTCTCGAAATCGGCATCCGGTTCGGCAAACTGCATGTTGATGGCTTCGAACTCCTTCAGCAGGCTGACCACTTCCTGCACGCCCTCTTCTACCACCTCGCGGACGGTCTTGGTCGGGTCCAGTTCGGGCTCCTGTTCCAGCATGCCGATCGAATAGCCCGACGAGAAGGCCACTTCGCCCTGGTAGTCTTTGTCTTTACCGGCGATGATGCGCAACAGCGACGACTTTCCGGAGCCGTTCAGACCGATCACCCCGATTTTTGCTCCGTAGAAAAACGACAGGTATATATTTTTAAGGACTTGCTTCTTGGGAGGATGAATTTTGTTCACCCCGTTCATAGAAAATATGATGGTTTCGCTGCTCATGGTTTCTGGGATCTATTCGTAGCAAATATGCCGAAAAAAGTTTGCTCCGTTTTTTTATCGAAAATAGTTAAACTTGCGAACAGGTCATGAAAAGGGATAAGTCCGCCCAGAGAACAGGGCATTCTAGTCGATGCGCTCATCGCCCTTTTACGGAAGAGTTTTGATCACCCATTTTTACAGGTCATGCAGGATGCGAGCGAATACGGGTTCGTACGAGACGGTAATGTGTATTTAAAAGCTTCTGAGCGCTTTCCGGAGCGGGTCGTGGGCGAGGTGAAAGAGTCGGAAGAAGCTTCTATCGAGTATTTTGTGCAGCGTTACGAGCAGCTCCACCAGAAACTGGAGGCGTTGTTTGCGGACATTGAGCGGGCGCAGAACAAGGGGTCGTACCTGATGAAGCTGCTCCACCTACGCGAACAACTCGCCTCGTACGACGCCATCGGCGACTTTGAAGCGCTGGCGAACCAACTCGAAGCCAAAGAGCAGGAAATCCGGGCGGGCATCGAACAGAACCGGATCAAAAATCTGGAGATCAAACGTGCGCTGTTGCAAGAAGCCGAGTTGCTGAAAGAAAGCACCGACTGGAAAGAGACGGCCGAGAAGATGAAGGAGCTCAAAACGCGCTGGCTGAAGACCGGTGCCGTACAGAAAGAGCACCACGATACACTGGAAGGGCAGTTTGAAACGTCTTTGAATTACTTTTTCGAGCGCCGCAAAGCCTTTTTCGAAGACCGCCGGCAACTGACCGAAGAGCGCATCGGCCGCTACGAAGAGCTGATTCAGAAGGCCGAAGCCCTGCGCAACAACGGCGCACCAACCTCGCAGTTGCAAAACAGCTTGCGTGCGCTGCACGACGAATGGAAAAGCGTGGGCGGCATTCCGAAAGCCAAATCGGCGGAACTGTGGTCGAGCTTCAAGAAGATCAGCGACGATATTTTCCGGAAAACCAAGCGCGACAAAGGCGGTAACAAGCGAATGGCGCGCGATAAATTTTTGCAGACCAACCTGGACATCAAACGCCAGCTCTGCAAAGAAGCGACCGAACTGAGCGCACTGGAGTTGCCGCAGGCCATCGAGCGCGCCAAAACGCTTCAGGCCCACTGGAAAAACACCGGGCCGATTCCGGCCGAATACCGTCAGGAACTGAACGAGACCTTTGCGACCGCCTGCGACCGGGTGTTTGAAGAAAGTTACCTGCTGCGCGTGACGCAGGCCCGTAATCCTAACTTCCGTGCCAAGTCGGCGACCGAACAGGTTTCGCTGAAGATTTCGGTGCTTTACGACCTGATTCGCAAGGACGAGTCCGAGCTGCTGACGTTCGAAGAAAACTTTCAGAACATCAACGTAACGGACCAAAGCCAACCGATGAACAAATTGTTGCAGGCGAAACTGCGCTCCAACCAGCGCAAACTGCGCATCAAGCAGACGCTCCTTCAGGAACTGAAGGAAGAAAAGCAGAAGCTGAAGGATTAGTCCAACGCTTAGCTGGACCGGATGGCTTCTACGGGATTCATCATCGAGGCGATGATGGCCGGCACAATGCCCGACAGCACGCCGATGACCGTCGAGATGGCCAGCCCGACGATGATGTTCTTGACCGTCAGCACCACGTTCAGCGAGCCGAGCGGAATAAACGTCAGCAGAAACACCAGCAGCAGACCGGTCAGCCCTCCGATGATGCTCAGCAGAATCGCCTCGAACAGAAACTGGAACAGGATAAAGTAGTTTTTAGCGCCCAGTGCTTTTTGGATGCCGATCAGGTTGGTACGCTCCCGCACCGAGACGAACATGATGTTGGCAATGCCGAAGCCCCCCACCAAAATGGAGAACAATCCGATGACGGTGCCCGTCAGAGTCACCACACTGAAAATGCTGGTGATCTGGTTGGCGACCATTTCGGGACGGTTCAGCGCAAAATCATCTTCCTGACGGGGTTTCAGGCCCCGGGCCGCCCGCATCAGCCCTTGTAGTTCGCCCTCCAGGCCCATCAGGTCTTGGTCCTCTTCCCTTCCTTTGACGGCAATTACGAGCGATCCGCGAATGCTCGACGCAAAAAACTTGCTGAACACCGGCAACGGAATCAGGCAGTTGTTGTCTACACTGGGGGCGTCCAGCAGGTTGCTACCCTGCCGTTCCATCACCCCGACGACCGTAAACGGCAGGCTTTTGATCTTGATGGTCTGCCCGATGGGGTCGCGCCCACCGAATAAATTCTCGGCGATTTCGGCCCCGATGATGGCCACCGGGCGTCCCCGTTCGGTTTCCTGATAGCTAAAATAACGTCCCGACTCGATGGGCACGCTCGACACTTTGTTGAACTCGTAAGTGATGCCTTCCAGGTTGGCGTCGCTGATGCTGTTGTTGCGGTAGCGAATGGTTTGCCCGCCCTGGTCTGAAAAAACGGCTAGTCCGTTGTGGCTTTCCAGGTGCGTTTGCAAAAAGCGAAAATCCTGCATATCCGGTTCGGGCCGGTTTACGTATTTCCACCAGGGGTAATTAGGACCGAACGACCAGGGCCATTTTTGCACGTAGATCACATCGTCGCCCAGAAAGGCTACGCTCTCCCGAATGCCGCGTTCCAGGGAATCGACCAGGGTGTATACCGCAATGATGGAGAAGATGCCGATCGTTACGCCCAGCAGCGACAGTGTGGTACGCAACAGATTGGAACGAAGGGCCTGGGCCGCGAATCGAAAGCTTTCCCAGGTGAGTTTGAACAGTTTCAGCATCCGCAAACAAGTTAATAAAGTAAAGGTAAGGGGGTCACACGTATAGAAAAATTCATTTTCGGACAAAGGGGCTCAGGAATAGCCTGGCGGTTGCTAAGGCGGAAGTACGAAAAAGCTAAACTTAGGAAAAGACACATTTGTAGTGGTTTACGTAATTTAGCGGCCCTATTAATACCCGACCCTTATAGCCTGCCTGAAATTCATTGTATGAAATTATCTCAATTCAAGTTTGACCTGCCGCCTGAGCTCATCGCGCAGCACCCTACCGATAACCGCGATGAATCGCGTCTGATGGTGGTTCACCGTGATACCGGCAAAATCGAACACCGTATTTTCAAAGATGTACTCGATTATTTCGACGAAGGCGACGTCTTCGTGGTGAACGATACGCAGGTGTTTCCGGCACGGCTCTACGGGCGCAAGGAGAAAACGGGTGCCAAAATTGAGGTATTCCTGCTACGCGAATTGAATGCCTCGGCGCATTTGTGGGACGTGCTGGTCGATCCGGCGCGTAAAATCCGCGTGGGCAATAAGCTGTATTTCGGCGACGGCGAACTGGTGGCGGAAGTGATCGATAACACGACTTCGCGCGGGCGAACCATCCGGTTCCTCTACGACGGCGACGAGAAGGACTTCCACAAGATGATCGATACGCTGGGCGAAACGCCTCTGCTGAAGGAGTACATCAACCGGGATGTCACCAAGAACGACCGCGAACGGTACCAAACCATTTTCGCCAAAAACAAGGGGGCCGTGGCAGCGCCTACGGCGGGGATGCACTTTACGCCACAGCTCATCAAGCGGCTGGCCATCAAAGGCATCGACATTGTTCCGATCACCCTGCACATTGGGTTGGGTACGTTCCGCGAAGTAGACGTAGAAGACCTGACCAAGCACAAGACCGATTCGGAAAACTTTGTGGTGACCGACCAAACGGCCGACATGGTGAATACCGCGCTTGACGAAAAGAGACGCATTTGTGCGATCGGGACCACCTCGATGCGCGCGCTGGAATCGTCGGTTTCGGCTAACAATCGCCTAAAGGCGAACCAGGGCTGGACCGACCGGTTTATCTTCCCTCCGTACGATTTTAAAATTGCCAACGCGCTGGTGACCAACTTCCAGTTGCCGCAGTCAACGCTGCTGATGCTGGCCTGCGCGTTCGGTGGGTACGACCTGATCATGAACGCGTACGAAGTAGCCATCAAAGAACGGTATCGGTTCTTCAGCTACGGCGACGCCATGCTGATCGTCTGATACGATTCCTACTATAGTTTTTCCCTAACCCGCTTAACCGCGGGTTTTTTTATATCGGGATACTCCTATTTTTTGGTCGGTACATAAACGCACCGCAACGACCCGTCCCTCTGCTGAACGCATCTCACTAAATCTTGGATTTTACCCTCAAAAAGGCTTCGGCTTTTAGTTATTTCGTACTTTCACCGCCGAGGAAACCTACCACCTGTTGAGTGTATGTTACTCGCTGTCAGTCGCTAACCATGCTACAGTTGCCTGTCAGCAGCGTAACCTACCGAACCTGTTTTGTCACGATACTTTGCCGTGCGCGCGAGCTTTTTCTTTTCGATTGCGTAAAAAGATAAAGACCCGCCTGCTCACAGCCGGAGTACGGGCTTCCTCGATGTGTGCAATCATGAGCTACTATTCTTGTTCAGGAACGACTATCGATTTATCACGCTAACTGATTTACTATGTCTTTTTTAAACTATTTCCGCCAGACGAAGAAGCGCGGGTACGGCCTGAAGGCAGGCACTGTTCTTCTTCTCTGCGCACTCTCTTTTCCAGGGGTAAGCCAGACTACTTCGGGCTGGACCCGACTTCCGGATGCACCCCAGGCCCGTACCGAAGGCATTGGGGTCTTTTACCAGAATAAGCTGTATTACTTCAACGGCTTTAGCCAGGGCAACACCATCATCCATTCGGGCACCCGGTACGATCTGGCGACCGACACCTGGACGCCTCTTCCGGCCATGCCTTTGTTGCCCAGTGGCGAGCGGTCGTCGGTCACCCATTCCGGTTTTACGCTGGTCGACGACGTGGTCTGGCTGGTCGGTGGGCGTATTGGCAGCAACCCCGGGCCTGTTACGGATCTGGTGTGGAAGTATCACATTACTGAGGCTCGATGGGAAGCGGGGCCTGCCCTGCCCCAACCCACGGGCGGCGGCGGCCTGGCACGGGTCGGCAATGAACTGCACTACATCGGCGGGTTTGACGCTTCGGCGCTTTGCGATGTGTCCTACCACTTTGTTTTCGATCTGACGCGCCCCGAAAAAGGATGGCAGGACCGCACAAGCACCTCACCCCTGCCCAACCCGCGTAACCACTTCGGGACGGTGGTATTGGAAGGAAAGATTTACACCATCGGCGGGCAGAAGGGACACGACAAAGATCCATCCGGCTCTTGCCAGAGCGGCTACGACATCTGGGATGTGCACGTGTACGATCCTGTGACCGATCGGTGGAAAGAACTGGCACCTTTTAAACGAAACGACTCTCACATCGAGACGAGCAGCTTTGCGCTGGACGGCAAGATCTACACCTTCGGAGGCCAACGTTGGGGCTACGAAGTGCACAGCTACGACCCGGCAACCGACCGCTGGAGTACTTTGAAAGAATATGAGATGCCCGAGCGTCTGCTCGATCCGGTAGCACGGGTGATCGGCAATAAGCTTCTGCTGACCATGGGCGGTGCACCCAGCAGCGACCTGCCTACCAGCCGGACCTGGGTACGCGATTTCGAGCGCACACCGGTACGCAAACTAGGATTCGCGCCGGGACAACTGGCCCTTTCGCTGGAAAGCGGTCAAAGCAAATCGGTGACCGCAGTGTTACACAACACCGCTGAAGCCGTCACGTACACCCTGCGCACCGACGCCTGGCCAACGTGGCTTAAGGCGAATCCGACTAAGGGTACTGCACAAGCTTCTGACGAAGCCGTCACCTTTACGGTCGATGCCCAAGGGTTAGCCGCAGGCACCTACACAGTTCCATGCACGGCCGAAGCTTCGGGCTATACGTCTGCCACCCTGACCCTTACCGTAACGGTGAAGCCTGCCACTACTAATCAGGTTCCGGTGGCCGATGCCGGTCCCGACCAAACGGTTTCGGATGCAGACCGCGATGGTGTGGAAGCCGTGACGCTCGACGGATCGGCGTCTTCTGACCCGGACGGGAATCAGACCATCAGCAGTTACAGCTGGCGCGAAGGAGGCCAACAGATTGCCTCTGGCAAAACCGGTACTGTTTCGCTGGCGGTGGGCGTGCACCAGATTACGTTGCTCGTTACCGATCAACAGGGCGCTCAATCGACCGACCAAGTTACCATTGACGTACGGGCGGTGGCACCTGCTCCCCCGCCAACTTCGACAGCCCTCTGGCTGGAGGCCGAGTGTGCTGAGGTGGGCGATGCCTGGCGCATCAAAAGCAGCATAGACGCATCGAACCGGGGCATCGTCACGCGAAAAGGGCGCTACGGCCACTGGCCTTCAGACGAGGCGGCCGATCGGGTGCGCTTCAACTTCAGTGTGAACAGCTCGGGCACCTACCATATTTTCGGTCGGATTCGGGCCATGACCAGCAACCGGAACTCGTTCTGGGTTCGCGTCGACGACGGCGACTGGCGGTTGTGGGAAATGCCAGTTAATAAGGAATACGACTGGTACGAAAAAGACGGCGGCGCGGTGCGCCTCTCGGCCGGTGCTCATACAATTGACATTGGCTACCGGGAACCGAATACCAACCTGGATAAGCTTTACATTTCTACCAGCGACGCAGCGCCGTCGGGTCTGGGTGGAACGGCCCCGGCCTGCGGGACTCCTCCTTCCACCGAAGAGCCGGAGTTGGTCTGGCTGGAAGCCGAATGCGGCGACGTAGGAACACAGTGGCAAACAGGCACTTCGTCGGAGGCGTCGCAGGGGGTCTACCTCTTCTCTTCCACGTACGGTTTTCTGCCCAGCGGACAGGCATCGCGCCGGGTTCGTTTTACCTGGGAGGTCTCGGAAGAAGGCACTTACTATCTGTTTGGCCGGGTTTTGTCGCTCAGTGCCAACCGAAACTCGTTCTGGATTCGGGTCAACGAAGGGCGATGGGAAAAATGGGGACTCCCGCACAACGACGAGTTTCAGTGGGTAGAACAGGGGCGCGTCGCTTTGCAAGCTGGTGAAAACACGCTGGACATCGAATATCGCGAGCCGTATACTTATTTAGACAAGTTGTGTGTTTCGAGTAGTGCTGCTACACCGACCGGTTTGGGTCAAGAGGGGGACTGCGCTACCGACGTCGACGTACGGCAGCCCACGTTGCCCCCGGCAACTGCCCAGCCCGGGGTGATGGCAGCTTCGCTGTTTCCAAATCCAGCACAACGTACTACGTCGCTGATCCTGTCTGAACTCCTCCCCGAGGTGCCGGTATCTATCCAGGTGGTTGACGCTCTGGGACGGGTGTGGTTCGTGCAGCAGCTTGTGCCCGAGGGCGATGCGCTGGAGTACGAGTTAGCCACAGAAGCCCTACCCACGGGTCTGTACACGATTCAGATTTCGCAGGGAGAGCAACAGCACCTGCAGAAACTGGTCAAAGAGTAAACAGGAATCGTACCGTAGCCCTTCCTTTGTGAGCGTTTCATGGAGGAAGGGCTTTTTCTTGATTTGCCGAAAGGCCTATTTTTACGGCTGTGACACAGGTAAACTATGCCATTGTAGTAGCGGGAGGCGCCGGGCAGCGCATGGGAAACGCCATTCCCAAGCAATTTCTGACGCTGCGGGGAAAGCCTATTTTACTGCATACGTTAGAAAAGCTACATGCTTTCGACGCATCGTTGCGGTTGATCGTGGTTTTACCAGCGGCTGATCTGCCACGTTGGCACGAACTCGTGGCACTACACCAATGCCCGATTCCGCATCAGATCACCGCCGGAGGGGCCACCCGCTTCCATTCGGTCAGTTGTGGATTGGCGCTGATCAGCGACGATGCCCACCTCATTGCCATCCACGACGGCGTGCGCCCGTTGGTAAGTCTCCAGGTGATGGAAAGGGCCTTTGCGCTGGCCGCGCAGCAAGGCAGCGCGGTAGCGGCAGTAAAGCTGAAAGAGTCGATTCGCCGCGGCGACGAGCAGCACAGCCAGGCCGTAGACCGGGCGGCGTTCCGCTTGGTACAAACCCCTCAGGTGTTTCGCGCGGCATGGATTAAAAAAGCGTATGCCACTGCGGTAGGCACCGATTTTACCGATTGTGCCAGCGTTGCCGAAAGTGCCGGGCATCCGATTTACCTCTCGGAAGGGGCGTATGAAAACATCAAGATCACAACGCCCGAAGACCTGCTGCTGGCCGAAGCTTTGTTGCAGGCGTAAACAAAAAAGCTACCCTTCGGTAGCCCTTCGTATGCCCATTGTACAGGCGCAATGCCCGTTTAATATTCGTCTTCGTTGAAGAGGAAATCGTCCTTCGTCGGATAATCCGGCCAAATCTCTTCTATGCTTTCGTAGGGTTGCCCGTCGTCTTCCAGTTCCTGAAGATTCTCGACGATCTCCAATGGAGCGCCTGTCCGAATAGTATAATCGATTAGTTCATCTTTCGTGGCAGGCCAGGGGGCATCCTCAAGATACGAAGCTAATTCTAACGTCCAATACATCGTATTTCCTCCGTTTAATCGTGGTTAAATAAAACGCTGCAAAAATAAAATTCTGCTTCACAAAAACAACTGTTGTGCCATCAAGTTCCCCAGCGCCAAAATCATTTGTTAAGCCCTTGAAAATCAGAGCGTTTCTCTGAAATTACGAGAAATAAGGCCTTCTTGTAACAGAACCGGGGTGCTCTTCTGCCAAAGTTGCTTTTGAAGCGGCAAACGCAGAACGGGTCTATTGAGTTACCGCGATTGCCACGTAGCTACAAAAAAAGAGGAGGGAACTCCCTCCTCTTTTCATATGATGGCCAAACAGCTTATTTCTCTTTTTGCTGCTGTGCAATCAGATTCAAGGCTGAACCTGCTCTGAACCAACCGATTTGCCCTTCGTTGTAGGTGTGGTTGGCCTTGAACTCGTCAGACGAACCGTCGCTGTGATGCAGCACAATGGTGAGCGGCTGGCCCGGTGCAAACGCATCCAACCCGACGATGTCGATGGCATCGTCCTCTTGCACTTTGTCGTAATCGTTCGGATCAGCGAACGTCAACGCCAGCATGCCCTGCTTTTTCAGGTTGGTTTCGTGGATACGCGCGAAGGATTTCACCAGAATGGCACGCACCCCCAGATGGCGGGGTTCCATGGCGGCGTGCTCGCGCGAAGAACCTTCACCGTAGTTTTCGTCGCCGACCACTACCGTACCGATACCCGACGCCTTGTAGGCCCGTGCCGTAGCAGGAACTTCGCCCACTTCGCCGGTCAATACGTTTTTCACCTGATTGGCTTTGCCGTTGTAAGCGTTGATCGCTCCGATCAGCAAGTTGTTGGAAATGTTATCGAGGTGGCCACGGTAACGGAGCCACGGCCCCGCCATCGAAATGTGGTCCGTTGTGCATTTTCCCTTAGCCTTGATGAGAAGACGCAATCCTTTCAGATCGGTGCCTTCCCAGGGCTTAAACGGCGTGAGCAGTTGCAGGCGGTCAGATTCAGGACTCACCACGACTTCAACGTGGCTGCCGTCTTCTGCAGGCGACTGATAGCCCGCATCTTCTACCGCAAACCCGCTCGCCGGTAACTCAACTCCTTTGGGTTCGTCGAGCATCACCTCTTCGCCTTCGTTGTTGGTCAGCTTATCCTTCATCGGGTTGAACGTTAGGTCGCCAGCGATGGCAAACGCGGTGACGATCTCGGGCGACGCCACGAAAGCGTGCGTATTGGGGTTCCCGTCGTTCCGCTTGGCGAAGTTCCGGTTAAACGACGTGATGATCGAGTTCTTGCGGGTAGGATCGTCCGTATGGCGCGCCCATTGTCCGATGCAAGGACCACAGGCGTTGGCCAACACCACACCGCCCATTTTATCGAACGTATCGAGCAGACCGTCGCGGTCGGTGGTAAACCGTACCTGTTCCGAACCGGGCGTAATGGTGAACTCGGACTTTACCTTGAGTTTCTTCTGTACAGCCTGTTCGGCTACCGAAGCCGCGCGCGTAATGTCCTCGTACGACGAGTTGGTGCACGACCCGATCAGCCCTACTTCCAGCTCCTGAGGCCATCCGTGCTCTTTAACGGCGGCGGCAAATTCAGACAACGGCCAAGCTGCATCCGGCGTGAAAGGACCGTTTACATGAGGCTCCAGCTCCGACAGGTTGATTTCGATCAGTTGATCGTAGTAATCTTTCGGGTTCGCCAGCACTTCGTTGTCCGGGCGCAGGTGTTGCGCGATGCCATCGGCCAGTTCGGCCACGTCGGCCCGGTCGGTCGACCGCAGGTAGGCGCTCATTTTTTCGTCGTAGCCGAAGATCGAAGTAGTGGCCCCGATCTCCGCACCCATGTTACAGATGGTGCCTTTTCCGGTACAGGACAGGTTGTTGGCTCCTTCGCCGAAGTACTCGACGATGGCACCGGTACCGCCCTTCACCGTCAGGATTCCGGCTACTTTCAAAATCACGTCTTTGGCCGAAGCCCATCCGCTCAATTTGCCGGTCAGGTGTACCCCGATCAGCTTGGGGAATTTCAGTTCCCAGGCCATGCCCGCCATTACGTCAACCGCGTCGGCACCACCTACTCCGATGGCAATCATGCCCAGTCCGCCGGCGTTCGGCGTATGGGAGTCGGTCCCGATCATCATGCCCCCGGGGAATGCGTAATTTTCCAGCACCACCTGGTGGATGATGCCCGCACCGGGCTTCCAGAAGCCCAGCCCGTATTTATTCGAAACGGACGACAGAAAGTCGTATACTTCTTTATTGGAATTGATCGCCTTTTTCAGGTCGGCTTCTGCCCCTACCTCTGCTTGAATGAGGTGGTCGCAGTGCACGGTAGAAGGAACTGCTACTTTGGGCTTTCCGGCCGACATGAATTGCAGCAACGCCATCTGCGCGGTAGCATCCTGCATCGCCACACGGTCGGGTGCAAAGTCGACATAAGACACACCCCGGTCGTAGGCTTGTGTAGCCTTGCCATCGTACAAGTGAGCGTATAAGATTTTTTCGGAGAGGGTCAGCGGACGCCCTACCACTTTCCGTGCAGCTTCTACGCGCTCGCCCAGTTGCGCGTATACTGCCTTAATCATGTCAATATCAAAGGCCATGGTTTTGTGTTTAAATACCGTGAGAGGAACAAAGTTATAAAACAATCTGAAACAGGGTTGGCGTTCCGTGACGCTATTTCAACAGGAGTTCCCGGCAGGTTTTCTATTTTTTGTCTAAAAACCTTACGCAGAAATACCGCCTCCTGCGGGTCAACAAGTGCTCTTCTTCCCTCCTGCTTTCTTCAGCAATCCGGTCAGATTCTTACTTCGGTAAGAAAGCCTCAGATTGCCCTTCCCATCCCTTCCGAGCGCTGAATACTTTTAAAATGACTCTCTGACTCAGGGGGCTTGCACATGAAAAGCCCTTTGTACGAGTACAGAAGCCATATATCAACACCTCGATGTTACCAACAACTGTAAACCTGATCGACCGAGAAGCACCGCCCGCACGGTCCGCACGACGGATCCGGAAGCGCCCTATTGTAGGATTCTCTTCCAAAAGGGTAGCTCTTCCGGGGATAATCTTAACGGATCGTTCCCTGATCTATTCACAGAACACTAAAAATCAACCAATTACGATTTCAAAAAGTGATTCTGTAAATGCGGTTGAATCTTACGCTGTCGAACAAGGGCTACAGGTAACGGGGCGCAACACAACTTCAAACCACACCTGGCTCATGATGATCAGGAGTTTCTACGTCTTATCCTTCTTTGCTTTGCTGTGTAGCTTCACCTGGGGCGCTCAGGCACAAAGCCTTACCATTCGTCAACCAGTTATCACAACCTCACCGAGTTGTAATGGCGAGTTCGACGGCACCATTGCGGTGGAGATCGATACAGCCGGGGGCATCGCCCTGCCGATCTCGTTCGCGGTGATCCGCCTATCGCCGTTTGAAACGCCTCCGTTAACGGTGGTAGCCGATACCAATTCTACCACGTATACCTTCCAAGGGTTACCCCACGGAACGTATATCGTAAACGTAAGCGACGACAATGGGGTTGACGATCAGACGTTTGCCACCATCTTGAACACGTCAGTCGTGGGCACGAACCTGAGCTCGAAGACCGATGTGCTCTGTAAAGGTGAAACCAGTGGCGCCATCACGGTAACAGGCGCAGGAGGCAACGGTGCTCCGTACAGCTTCTCGATCGATGGCGGTGCTACGTTCGTCACGAACGGAACTACCTCTTACACCTTTACGGGCCTGGCCAGCGGCACTTACAACATCGTGGCCAGAGATCCGAACGATTGTACAGACCCCACTCCGCTGGTCGTCACCATTGCGGAACCGACCAACGGAGTAGCCTTCAACAACATCAGCCGTGTCGACAACAGCAGTTGCGATGGCGACGGGCAGATCATTGTATCGGCTACGGGGGGCACCCCGAGTTACAATTACTCAATCGACGGCGGTCCTTACACCAACAACAACACCTTTAGCGGGCTTCTCGCCGGCACGTACTTAATTTCTATCCGCGATGCCAACGGCTGTTCGGTCGATAGCCTCGTGTCGCTGGGCGGACCGTCGCTCTTACAAGCGTCCGCCACTACTACCGACGCACTTTGCGCTGGCGATGCATCCGGAAGCATTCAGGTGAATGTTACCGGAGGAACGGCACCCTTTATCTATTCGATCGATAACGGTGCCACCTTCCAGCTCCCGAACGTTTTCGGAGGCTTAACCGCGGGTGCCTACACCATCATTGTTCAGGACAACATCGGCTGTCGTGATACCATCACCGGTCTGAGCATTTCAGAGCCTGTTGTCGTGCAACTGACGCTGGACGCGACCACCAACATTGCAGGCTGTGCCGGCGATGCTAACGGTGCCTTCACCGTGTCAGCCACCGGCGGGGCCGGCAGCTACGAGTATGCCCTGAACGGTGGAGCCTTCGGCACGGACGCAACTTTCTCAGGATTGACCGCCGGTACGTACCAAGTCGTGGCACGCGACGCCAACGGCTGTACCGATACTTTGTCTAACATCCAGATCACTGAACCGGCTGCCGTGCAGCTCTCGCTGGTGAGCACCACCAACATTGCAGGTTGTGCGGGCGACGCTTCCGGGGAGATCGCGGTTTCCACCACGGGTGGAACGGGCAGCTATGAGTATGCCCTCAACGGTGGAGCCTTCGGCACGGACGCAACTTTCTCAGGATTGACCGCCGGTACCTACCAAGTCGTGGCACGCGACGCCAACGGCTGTACTGATACGCTGGCCAACATCCAGATCACTGAACCCGCCGCTGTGCAACTGGCACTGGACGCAACCACCAACGTAGCGTGCGCCGGCGATGCCTCCGGGGAGATCGCGGTTTCCACCACGGGCGGAACGGGCAGCTATGAGTATGCGCTGAATGGCGGAGCCTTCGGAACCGATGCAACTTTCTCAAATCTGACGGCTGGCACCTACCAAGTCGTAGCACGCGATGCCAACGGCTGTACCGATACTTTGTCTAACATCCAGATCACTGAACCGGCTGCCGTGCAGCTCTCGCTGGTGAGCACCACCAACATTGCAGGTTGTGCGGGCGACGCTTCCGGGGAGATCGCGGTTTCCACCACGGGTGGAACGGGCAGCTATGAGTATGCCCTCAACGGTGGAGCCTTCGGCACTAGCTCTACCTTTACGAATCTGACGGCGGGTACTTACCAAGTCGTAGCCCGTGATGCCAACGGCTGTACCGATACTTTGTCTAATATCCAGATCACTGAACCCGCCGCTGTGCAAGTGGCACTGGATGCTTTGCAAAATGTAACGGGTTGTACGGGTGGTAGTACTGGAGAAATCGCGGTTTCTACGACGGGCGGAACGGGCAGCTACGAGTATGCCCTCAACGGTGGAGCCTTCGGCACTAGCTCTACCTTTACGAATTTGACCGCCGGTACGTACCAAGTCGTAGCCCGTGATGCCAACGGCTGTACCGATACTTTGTCTAATATCCAGATCACTGAACCGGCTGCCGTGCAGCTCTCGCTGGTGAGCACCACCAACATTGCAGGTTGTGCGGGCGACGCCACGGGTGAGATCGCGGTTTCGACAACGGGTGGGACAGGCAGCTACGAGTATGCGCTAAATGGAGGAGCCTTCGGCACGAACGCGACTTTCTCAAATCTGACGGCGGGTACTTACCAAGTCGTAGCACGTGATGCCAACGGCTGTACCGATACTTTGTCTAATATCCAGATCACTGAACCCGCCGCTGTGCAGCTCTCGCCTCTTAGCCTAACCAACCCCACGTGTAATGGTGACGCGACCGGCAGCATTACAGTGGCAGCTTCAGGCGGGGCAGGCAGCTATGAGTACGCCCTCAACGGCGGAGCCTTCGGCACTAGCTCTACCTTTACGAACTTGACCGCCGGTACTTACGAAGTCGTAGCCCGTGATGCCAACGGCTGCACCGATACCCTGGCTAATATTCCTCTGACCGAGCCTGCCGCTGTGGTATTGAGCTTGGCCAACACCACTGATATTGCGGGTTGTGCCGGCGATGCAACGGGTGCCTTCACAGTATCGGCCACCGGTGGAAACGGTACGTATGAATATGCCCTGAACGGCGGGGCCTTCGGAGCCAGCGAAACCTTCTCCGGACTGATGGCGGGTACTTACCAAGTCGTGGCTCGGGATGGAAACGGTTGTACCGATACCCTGGCCAACATCCAGATCACCGAACCCGCCGCCGTGCAACTAACCTTGGTGAATACAGTAGATATCACTTGCAACAGCGAGTCGACGGGGTCTTTCACCGTTGCCACGACAGGCGGCACGGGTAGCTACGAATATGCGCTGAATGGCGGGGCCTTCGGCACGGATGCAACTTTCTCAAGTCTGACCGCCGGTACCTACCAAGTCGTGGCACGCGATGCCAACGGCTGTACCGATACTTTGTCTAATATCCAGATCACTGAACCCGCCGCTGTGCAAGTGGCACTGGACGCAACCACCAATGTAGCGTGTGCCGGCGATGCCTCCGGAGAAATCGCGGTTTCTACGACGGGTGGAACGGGCAGCTACGAGTATGCCCTCAACGGTGGAGCCTTCGGCACTAGCTCTACCTTTACGAATTTGACCGCCGGTACGTACCAAGTCGTAGCCCGTGATGCCAACGGCTGTACCGATACTTTGTCTAATGTCCAGATCACTGAACCGGCTGCCGTGCAGCTCTCGCTGGTGAGCACCACCAACATTGCAGGTTGTGCGGGCGACGCCACGGGTGAGATCGCGGTTTCGACAACGGGTGGGACAGGCAGCTACGAGTATGCGCTAAATGGAGGAGCCTTCGGCACGAACGCGACTTTCTCAAATCTGACGGCGGGTACTTACCAAGTCGTAGCACGTGATGCCAACGGCTGTACCGATACCCTGGCCAACATCCAGATCACTGAACCCGCCGCTGTGCAGCTCGCTCTGGTGAGCACCACTAACATTGCAGGTTGTGCGGGCGACGCCACGGGTGAGATTACCGTATCCGTTGCCGGCGGGACGGCCGCTTACCAATACTCTATTAACGGGGGAGCTTTCGCTACCGACTCGCTCTTCACTAGCCTGACCGCCGGTACGTACGAAGTTGTCGTCCGCGATGCCAACGGCTGTACCGATACCCTTTCTGCGATTCAACTTTCGGAGCCTAACGCCGTGCAAGTGGCACTGACAGGCACCACCCCTGTAACCGGTTGTAACGGCAACAGCGATGGTTCCATTACGGTAGCCGCCACCGGAGGCGTAGGCAGTTACGAATTCTCGCTCAACGGTGGGGCGTTTGGTACCGATGTCACCTTCGCGAACCTGACGGCCGGTACCTACGAAGTCGTGGCACGCGATGCCAACGGTTGTACCGATACCCTGGCCAACATTCAGGTTGATGAGCCCATTGCCCTGGATTTGACACTCGTAGCACAAACGAACGTAGCAGGTTGCACCGGCGATGCGACCGGGTCGTTCACCGTAGCGGTGACCGGCGGAACGGCGGGATATCAATTCTCGCTCAACGGCGGAGCGTTTGGCACAGACTCCATCTTCACGAACCTCCCTGCGGGTAGTTACCAAGTTGTCGTACAAGATGTCAACGGCTGTACTGACACGCTTTCTAGCATTCAGCTTACCGAGCCCGCCCCCTTAGCACTCACCTTGGTGAGCTCGCAAGACATCACCACCTGTGCAGGCGACGCGACCGGGAGCATCACGGTGGCCATTGCCGGAGGAACGTCTGGTTACGAATACGCGCTGAACGGCGGAGCCTTCGGAACGGATTCGGTATTCACGAGCCTGACCGCCGGTACGTACGAGGTAGTCGTTCGCGACGCTGCCGGTTGTACCGATACCTTAACGGGCGTTACACTGACAGAGCCGGCAGCCATGACCCTCTCGTTGGTTAGTTCCAGCGACGTAACCGGCTGTGCCGGCGACGCTAATGGTTCGTTCACCGTGGCGTTGACGGGCGGAACGGCCGCTTACCAGTATTCTATCAACAGTGGAGCATTCGCTACCGATTCAATCTTCAACAACCTGACGGCAGGTACCTACGAAGTGATTGCGCGTGATGCCAGCGGCTGTACCGATACCCTTTCTAACATTCAGATTGCCGAACCGGCGGCCGTGCAATTGGCCCTTGTGTCCATTCAAAACGTGGGAGGTTGCTCCGGTGCCACCACCGGCAGCATTTCCGTCGCGACCACGGGTGGGGTAGGCAATTACGAATATGCCTTCGAAGGAGGGGCATTCGGTACCGACTCGGTATTCTCTAACTTAAGCGTAGGCAGCTACGAGGTGATCGTCCGCGACGCCAACGGCTGTACGGATACCCTTTCCAACATCCAGATCACCGAACCCGCCCCATTAGCAATCTCGCTGGTGAATGCCACCAACATTACGGGCTGTGCTGGTGATGCCACAGGTGAGCTTACCGTAGCCGTCACGGGCGGGACAGCCGCTTACCAGTATTCCATCAACGGCGGGGCCTTCGATACCGATTCGATCTTCACCAGCCTGACCGCCGGTACGTACGAAGTTGTCGTCCGTGATGCCAACGGCTGTACTGATACCCTCGCGAATGTCCAAATTACTGAACCGGTAGCGATTCAGTTAGCTCTGGTCAACGTACAGAACGTATCGGGTTGTGCGGGCGATGCTTCCGGAGAGATCTCGGTTTCAGCGACCGGTGGCACCGGCAGTTACGAATACTCACTCAACGGAGGTGCCTATGGCAACAACAACACGTTTAGCAATCTAACAGATGGCACCTACGAAGTCGTCGTACGCGATGCCAGCGGCTGTGCCGATACGCTTAGCGACATCATCATCACTGCCCCCAATAGTGTGCAACTGGCGCAGGGCGATGTCACGCACGTAACGGGCTGCACAGGTAATACCAACGGATCATTCTCCGTGATGGCCACCGGTGGTACCTTGCCCTATGCCTACTCGCTAAACGGCGCGGCCTTCGGGACCGACTCTGTTTTCACGAACTTGGGAGCGGGTAATTATTCTGTGACCATCCGCGACCAGAACGGCTGTACGGATGTCTTCTCCATTTCGATCGAAGAGCCCGACGCGGTTACACTGACTTTCATTGACAAGACTGACTTCTCGCTGTGTACCGGCGTAGGCGGCGATATCACCGTTTCGGCGGCAGGGGGCACCGGCCCTTATGACTTCACACTGAATGGGATCTCTAACGGTACCGACAGTACGTTTACCAACCTGTCCGCAGGTACCTACGAAGTAATTGCCCGTGATACCAAAGGATGTGCCGATACGCTATCGGTCACCATCGACGAAGCGCAGCCTGTCCAATTGGCTCTGGTTTCGGCCTTTGATGCAACTTGTGCCGGACTTGCCAATGGTGAGATTCGCGTAGAAGCAACGCAGGGTGTCGGCAATTACGAGTACGCGATCGCTGGCGGTGTATACAACACCTCGCCCATCTTGACGGGCCTGACGGCGGGTACGTACGACATCGTGGTACGCGACGGAGCCGGTTGTCCAGACACGTTGTTTGGGATCGTGATTGCTGAACCTGCCCCTCTGGCACTTTCACTGACCGACGTGCAAAATACCACGTGTGGTGGTGCGCCAACAGGCTCCATCGAAGTGGCTACGTCAGGCGGTACGGCCCCTTACTTCTATTCTATTAACGGCGGAAGCTTTGGCAACGACTCGGTCTTCACCGATCTGGCCGCTGGCGTGTACGACGTTGTTGTGAATGATGCGGCGGGATGTTCTGATACCCTTGCCGGCATTACTATCGACATGCCTGGTGCCTTCACCATTACCGACACGCTGCTGACCCAGCCTTCCGGATGTGGTCAGGCGGATGGGGCTATCGCCTTTGTTTTGTCAGATGACACCAACATTCAGGTGACAGGCGATCTGACTGCGTTGAGCAGCACCAATTTGTCGGCAGGTACTTATACCGCCACCCTAACGGATACCGTCACCTTGTGTAGCCGTACCGTAACGGTTGTGCTGACCGACCCAATGTTCTCCCTCACGGGGTTGCAAATCGTTACCACCGATGTAACGCGCTGCGATTCGCCCAACGGAGCTATCCAGATTAGTCTTGACGATACCACCCAGGCGACCCTGTCGGGTGACCTGGCCTTCTTCGAAAACACAGGCTTATCCGCAGGTAGCTATCAGATTACATTGACGGACAAGAACACGACCTGTACCTGGGATACGACTGTCACACTCGCTCCGGTAGCCCCGTTCACGGTAGTGGCCAGTGTGAGTGACGTGTCGGCCTGCGGCACCCAGGACGGGGCCATCACCCTGACCCTGTCCGGCGGCAGCGGCTCCTTCTCGTTCGCCGGCGATCTCTCCGCCGCCACCACCACCGCCCTGGACTCGGGCACCTACCAGGTCACCATCACCGACCTGAACTCCGGCTGTCAGCTCGACACCGCCTTCACCATCCAGGGCTGTACCACTACCCCCGGCTGCACCCTCACCGCCTCGGCCACCCTCACCGACGTGACCACCTGCAGCCTGCCCGACGGTACGATCACCATCACCACCTCCGGCGGCACCGCGCCCCTGGAGTACGCCCTCAACGGCAGCGCCTTCGGTCCGGCCGCTTCCTTCTCTAACCTGACGGCCGGCACCTACCAGGTCATCGTCCGCGATGCCACCGGCTGTAGCGTCACCCTGGCCGGCTTGGTACTGACTGACCCCACCGCCCCGCAACTCACCCTGGCCCGCCGCCAACACCTCACCGGCTGTGACGGCACGCCCAACGGTCAACTGGTGGTGGCTGTCACCGGCGGCACGGCCCCCTACGAATACGCTCTTGGCAACGGAGCCTTCGGACCCGACTCGATCTTTGCCAACCTGCCGGTGGGCACCTACTCGATCGTGGTGCGCGATGCCAACGGCTGTCAGGCCGCACTGGACACGCTGCGCCTCATCAACCAGGATGCCCCCACCCTGTCGCTGGTCGCTCTCAATGACGCTACCGGCTGTGACGGCACGGACGGCAGCCTGCACGTCGCGGCCGCCGGCGGAGCGGGCGACTACCGCTTTGCTCTCAACAACGGCGTGTTTGCCTCCGACTCGGTCTTCACGAACCTGGCGGCCGGCACCTACCAGGTCTCGGTGCGGGATGCCAACGGCTGCACCACCACCCTGGCCGATCTGGTCATCCGAAACCAGAATGCTCCTCTAATCAGCCTTGTGGCGACAAGCAACCCGACGGGTTGTGCAGGTGCCACCGACGGCAGCATTACCGTCAGCACGACCGGAGGGGCAGGAAGTTATACGTACAGCCTCAACGGGATGGCTACCCCTGATTCGGTCTTCACCAACCTGACGGCCGGTAGCTATGAAGTCATCGTTACCGATGCCAACGGCTGTAGCGATACCTTGCAAAACATTGTACTCGATACTCCGTCTGCGGTGGCGATCGCCCTGGTAGACGCCCTCGATCCGACCTGCAACGGTGCTGACAATGGCCTCATCCGCGTCTCGACTACGGGTGGCCAGGGGAACTACCAGTACTCGCTCAACGGTGGTTTGTTTACGGCCGATTCTGTCTTTGCCAACCTGACACCGGGTACCTATACCATTCTGGTGCGCGATGCGGCAGGCTGTCAGGACACGCTGCGTGGCATCACGTTAGCCGAACCCCTCGCACTGCAAATAGCGCTGGTCGCTACGCAGGACGACTCCTGTGGGGTAACACCCAGCGGTCTGATCCGCGTGAGCGCGACCGGTGGCACGGAACCATACACCTATGCGCTGGATGGCGGCTCGTTTGGCGCGGACTCTACCTTCACAGGTCTGACGGCCGGCACCTACGACGTTACGGTGCGCGATGCCCAAGGCTGTACGACTACCCTGCCCGACATTACGCTAAGCACGCCCGCTACCTTCACGGTAGATGTCGCCAAGCAAGAGCCGAGCTGCAGCAACAACGACGGTTCGATTACCCTACTGGTCAGCGATACAACCAATAAGCAGGTAAGTGGCGATCTGGTGGCTTTCTCTACCTCAGGGCTGGCCGAAGGTACGTACAACGCGGTGGTCACCGACCTCATCAACAACTGCCGCCAAACGGTCTCTATTACCCTGAGCACGCCTCCGGCTAACTTCCTGTCGGATATCCAGATTCAGGCCCCCACGACTTGCAATGGCACCGACGGGGTGGTATCGTTTGCGTTCAATAGCCTGGATGTCGTAGTAACGGGCGACCTGACCTCGGATAACACCACGGATCTGGCAAGCGGTTCTTACTTTGTCGTACTGCTCGACACGGTGACCGGCTGTAGCCTCGACACGACGGTGGTAGTGCCCGCCGCTCCGGTGCCCTTCACGGTCAACGCCACCATTACGGCTACGTCGGACTGCGGGCAGGCCGATGGCAGCATTCAGCTGAGCATGATGGGCGGAAGCGGGTCTTTCTCGTTCGCGGGTGATCTCACCGCTGCCACTACTACCAACCTGGCGGAAGGCACCTACCGCGTTTCCATCACCGATCAGGTAAGCGGTTGTGTCCTGGACACTAGTTTCTATGTTACCGGATGTGTTACGACTTGTACGCTGATTGCTTCGGTAGATAGCGTACCGCCGACAGGCTGTAGCAATGCAAACGGCAGCATTACGGTCAATACCTCAGGAGGCGTCGCGCCGTTCCGCTATGCTCTTAACAACGGCGTATTCGGGACCAACAACGTCTTTACGGATCTTCCCACAGGCGTGTACAGCGTCACCGTGCGCGACGCCCAGGGTTGTCTTGTCGAAATAACAGACATCAGCCTCATGCCGCCGTCTATGTTTACCGTGGACGTTGTTACGCAGGCCGCGTCGTGTGGCGCAAGCGACGGAGCGATCTTCCTGGAAGTAGCTGACACCACCGACATGACGGTTAGTGGCGATCTTACCGCATTCAGCACTACCGGCCTGCCGGCAGGTGCCTACAACGTAGTAGTCACGGATGTATCAACTACCTGCCAGCGTTCGCTGAGCATTACACTTGATGCAACTGATCCTGCCTTCCTGACCGACGTTCAGACTCAGGCACCGACCACCTGTAACGGGGGAGACGGTTCCGTAACCTTCACGGTCAGCAACACAAACGTTGTGGTCACCGGTGATTTAACAGCACTGAGCAACACGGCACTCACCGCGGGCTCGTATACCGTGCAACTGACGGACACCCTTACGAATTGTGTACTGGATACCACGGTGGTTGTGCCTAACGCACCTGCCCCGTTCACGGTAGTGGCCAGTGTGAGTGACGTGTCGGCCTGCGGCACCCAGGACGGGGCCATCACCCTGACCCTGTCCGGCGGCAGCGGCTCCTTCTCGTTCGCCGGCGATCTCTCCGCCGCCACCACCACCGCCCTGGACTCGGGCACCTACCAGGTCACCATCACCGACCTGAGCTCCGGCTGTCAGCTCGACACCGCCTTCACCATCCAGGGCTGTACCACCACCCCCGGCTGCACCCTCACCGCCTCGGCCACCCTCACCGACGTGACCACCTGCAGCCTGCCCGACGGTACGATCACCATCACCACCTCCGGCGGCACCGCGCCCCTGGAGTACGCCCTCAACGGCAGCGCCTTCGGTCCGGCCGCTTCCTTCTCTAACCTGACGGCCGGCACCTACCAGGTCATCGTCCGCGATGCCACCGGCTGTAGCGTCACCCTGGCCGGCTTGGTACTGACTGACCCCACCGCCCCGCAACTCACCCTGGCCCGCCGCCAACACCTCACCGGCTGTGACGGCACGCCCAACGGTCAACTGGTGGTCGCCGTCACCGGCGGCACGGCCCCCTACGAGTACGCTCTTGGCAACGGGGCCTTCGGACCCGACTCGATCTTTGCCAACCTGCCGGTGGGCACCTACTCGATCGTGGTGCGCGATGCCAACGGCTGTCAGGCCGCACTGGACACGCTGCGCCTCATCAACCAGGATGCCCCCACCCTGTCGCTGGTCGCTCTCAATGACGCTACCGGCTGTGACGGCACGGACGGCAGCCTGCACGTCGCGGCCGCCGGCGGGGCGGGCGACTACCGCTTTGCTCTCAACAACGGCGTGTTCGCCTCCGACTCGGTCTTCACGAACCTGGCGGCTGGCACCTACCAGGTCTCGGTGCGGGATGCCAACGGCTGCACCACCACCCTGGCCGATCTGGTCATCCGAAACCAGGATGCTCCCCTGATCAGCCTTGCTGACCTGCGGCAGCCGAACTGCAATGGCGACAGCGCATTCTTCGCAGTTAGCTCTACCGGGGGTGTTGCGCCGTATCAGTACGCACTAAACGGCGGCACTTTCGGCTCCGATTCCATCTTCACCAACCTGACAGCCGGTAGCTATGAAGTCATTGTGCAAGATGCCAATGGCTGTGTCGATACCTTGCGCAATGTGGTGATCGACAATGCTAGCCCGATTGCCATGACGTTGGTCAGCACAACGCAATTGACTTGCGATGGCAATGCCGATGGCGAGATTGTCGTCTCGGTCACCGGTGGAACAGGTGCGTACAGCTTCCTGATCAACGGTGTAGCGTCCAGCAACTCTACGTTCCGGAACCTGGCAGCGGGCACGTACCAGATCGTCGTTACCGACGAAGCCGGCTGTAGCACTGCCTTGAACAACATCGTTTTAGCAGAACCCACCGCGATTGACCTCACGCTGGCAGAGTCGTTCTCTTCCGTATGCGGCGGGGCTACCGGTCAGTTCTCTGTCGCAGTGGCCGGAGGAGCCGCGCCATACGAATATGCTTTGAACGGCGGAACCTTCGGTCCCGACTCGGTCTTCACCGATCTGGCGGCCGGCTTTTACAACGTTACCGTACGCGATCAAAACGGATGCACCACGACGCTGAGCGACGTTACCATCGCAGCGCCGGGGAACTTCTGGTATGAACTCGATGTACAATCGCCGACGACGTGTGACGCCAGCAACGGCTTCATCAACATCAACATCGGTGGAACCGCCGCCAGCAACATCGTTGTGTCGGGCGACTTGTCGTCCCTCACCAACGCCAACTTGCCACAGGGCGTCTACCGCGTGCTACTGACCGATACCACAACGGGTTGCTCGCTGGTTGCGAAAGCAACGCTGGCGGCTCCGGCGGCACAGTTCCTGGCTGAGGTAGTAGCGAAAAACCCGTCTGCCTGCGGCAATACCAACGGTTCGATTCGCTTCGTAGTGGCCGACAGCAGCAACATGCAAGTGACCGGCGACCTGACGGCGCTGACGACTACCGGCCTCGCGTCTGGGACGTATGCCGTCACACTGTTTGACGCCAACACGGGCTGTCAGATCGATACGGTAGTGACGTTGCAAGATGGTCCGGCACCGTTCACGGTACGCGCTACCATCCAGCCGGTAGCCGATTGTAGCAATCCGGATGGCAGCATCACGCTCAACGTAACGGGCGGCAGCGGCGATTACCTCTTCAGTGGTGATCTGACTGCCGCCACCACGACAGGCCTGCGCGAAGGAAATTATCGCGTCACCATTACCGATGCCATCAGCGGATGCGTCACCGACACGACCTTCCTAATAGGAGGTTGTTCGATTCCGTGTGCCTTGTCGGTGTCTGCGGACCTGACGCCCGTTTCCGGCTGCGAAACCGCCAACGGTGAAATCAATGCTCAGGCAACGGGAGGCACGGCTCCTTACACCTTCACGCTGAACACAGGAGCCCGCAATACCACAGGACGCTTCACAGGCCTTTCGGAGGGAACGTATGTGCTGTTCGTACGCGACGCGGCAGGCTGTACGGATACCTTGACGGATATCAACTTAGGCAACCCGACGGCGCCTTCGCTGCGCCTGGTTAGCACACAGAACGCCAGCAGCTGCACAGGTACGGCCAACGACGGGCAGATTACCGTAACGACCGACGGCGGACAAGCCCCGTATCGCTACTTCCTGAACGGGCAAGCGGCCAACAGCAACGTATTCCGCAACCTGACGGCCGGAACGTACCAAGTGGTAGTGGTAGATACCCTCGGCTGTTCCGATACACTCGGCAACATTCGGGTGGGCAACAGCGGCCCGAACTTCACGGTGACCCGTTCGATCAACAACGTTACTTCTTGCGGCGGTACTGACGGACGCATTACGCCTTCCATCAACGGTGTGGGACCATTCTCGTACCTCTGGAGTGGAGTAGGCATCCAGCCCGGTAAGGAGAACCAATTAGTGCAGTCTAACTTGCCAGCGGGTACCTATCGTCTGGTAGTAACGCATACTGCTTCGGGATGTACGCGCGAAGCCACGTTCACCGTATTGGAGCCAACCAACTGCGGAGGCAATGGCGGTGGATGTACGCCGACGGCGACCATTGTGATCGTCAGTCCAACTGCCTGTTCAGACATCAACGACGGTACGATTACCGTCACGCAGGTAGGCGGCACCGGCCCATTTGGCTACAGTATTGGTAATGCCTATACTTCCGACACCGTGTATACGGGTATCCAACCGGGCACCTATACTGTTGCAGTGTACGATTCGGCGACTGGATGTGAGTACACCACGCAGATCAATGTTGTCCGCGAAGCTTCGTTCGAGTTCCAGGCGGCAGTTGTGAAACAAGTAAGCTGTGCCGGAGGAAATGACGGTGCCATTGCGGTAACTGCTCTCACAGAAGGCAAAACCATGGTGTACGCCATCGATAACCTGGATCCGAGTAGTTTCAAGGCGGTAAAAGCTGGTGATACCATCACCGGTCTGAACGCAGGACGACATACGCTCTACCTGCGCGACGCCAGCAACAATGCGTGTATCAAAGACACCTCGTTCCAGATCACCCAGCCGGAAGCCTTGGTAGCAACGGTCGCCGCTACGCAACTGTCGCAGTGTGCCACGCCAACCGGCAAAGCGAAGCTGAATGGGGTTGCCGGAGGCACCGCACCGTACCGCTACTACATAGGCTCACGGCAAGTAGGGGTTTCTCCGCAGAACGGCGTCTTTACGAAGCTTTCAAACGGACAGGATACGCTTCTGGCCGCGGGCGACTACACCTTAACAGTGGTAGACGCGAAAAACTGCGCGACGCAAGTCGCCTTCCGGATCGACGCGGATGGCCCGACCATCAATAAGTTCCTGCTGATCAACCCCGCATGTAGCGGTGGCCTCAACGGTGAAATCCGGATCACAGAAGTATCGGGCGGTACCGGACCGTATCGTTACAGCCTGAACGGCGGGGCTTATCAGGAGAGCGGCGTATTTACCGGTCTGGCCGCGGGCGATTACACCATCCGCGTTCAGGATGTCTCCGGTTGCCCACGGGCGTTCGACTACACGTTGACCAGTCCGGAAGCGATCACGTTCAAAACGAGTTTTACGCCAACCTCGTGCGCCCTTAACGACGGAACCATCACCGTGACAGGCTTCACCCATGGCGTAGCGCCCTACTTCGTGATCATCAACCGTGAGGATACGCTGATGGCACTCAACCAGGACGATGAAGTGAAGTTCAGCCGACTGACGTCAGGTGTGTATACCATCGAGGTAGTAGACCAATCCAACCGGGGTACCGGGTGCCGCGCGACGAGAGACGTAGCCGTGTCGGGGTACGAAGGCTTCACCTTCACCCATTCGAATACGCACGTGAACTGCTTCGGCGATGCGTCCGGAACCATTACCATCGAGAACCTTCGGGGGCTGGGTCCGTTCAGCATCACGGCCAAAAATCGTCAGGGTCAGGTGGTCTTCCAGGACACCACCAGCGCCGGTACGCATCCGATCTTCGGCCTCACGGCGGGACAATACGCTGTAACGATCAAGCAGCTGACCGAATGCGAAGACCAGACGGCCATTACCTTCCTGGATACCATTCAGGGGCCGGCGCAACCGATCAAACTGCACTGGCGCGCAGTGGCTCCGTCGTACAACGACCTGCCGCAGGGACGCATCAAAATCGACAGCATCACCGGCGGGTCGGGTGGTCCGTACTGGATCCGGGTAGATGGCACTGCCGAACAGCGCATCTTCGCCAACGAGCGCGGTGTCTACGATACGCTGCTGATCGGGTTGTTGCCACGCAACTACCAGATTCTGGTGCGCGACGAGTTGGGATGCTACCAGGAGTTTACCGCTACGGTAGTGGCCGACGACTCGTTCGTGATTCCGAACGTGTTCACGCCGAATGGTGATGGCAAAAACGACAAGTTCTACCTGTCGAACCTGCCGGTCGGTACGGCGGTCTTCATCTACAACCGATGGGGTAAGCTGGTTTACAAAAACGGGGACTACGATAACCAGTGGGAAGGCGAAGGATTGTTAGAAGGAACCTACTTCTACAGCATTCGCCATCCTACCCTCGGTCTCCTCAAAGGGTGGGTACAAATCCGCCGTTAATCAAGAAAGTTGTGTTAGGTTGTTGATATGCGCCCGGTGTGCCTCTGGCCACCGGGCGTCTTTTTGTGGTAACAAAAAAGCAGCCGCACAAACGTAGCGAGGGGACGGTGCTACCTTCGTGGGCTGCGGCACTAAGACAAAGGCTGTACGCTACCGAACCAAGGCTTGCTTAGTCACTGCGCGCGTAGATATGATTTTTCTTAAAGGCTGGTCGTAGGGTTGGGCACCCGCGCCTGGTTCATCATCGCTTCGATTGACTTCACCATCTGAGGAGAACCGATGAAAAGGGGCGCACGCTGGTGAAACCCGGTGGGTTCGATCTCCATGATGCGCCGTTGCCCGTCGGTCGCCATACCCCCCGCCTGTTCGATCACAAAAGCCAGAGCATTGCATTCGTACATCAGGCGCAATTTGCCCTGGGGTGATTTAGGCGTGGCCGGGTAGAGGTAGATTCCCCCCTTCAGCATGTTCCGGTGGAAGTCGGCCACAAGCGAGCCGATGTACCGGGCCATCAGTTTCTCCCGCTTGCACTGATCAATGTACTGCCGAATCGATTCGTCGTACAGATAGTAGTACCCTTCATTGCACGAGAAAATTTTACCGTTTTTGGGCGTACGGATTTCAGGATGCGACAGGATGAACTCACCAATCGAAGGTTCGTACGTAAAGCCGTTGACCCCCTGCCCGGTGGTGTATACCATGATGGACGACGAGCCATACAAAACGTAGCCGGACGCCACCTGATCGACACCGCGCTGTAGAAAGTCTTCAGGCTGAACAGGGGTCCCGATGGGCGAGCGCCGCCGGTAGATCGAGAAAATCGTACCGATCGACACGTTTACGTCAATGTTGGAGGAACCGTCGAGCGGATCAATCGCCACGATGTATTTCCCTTTGTAATTGCCCGTATCGATGTAGTCTTCTTCTTCCTCCGAAATAATTCCGCAGACCTCGCCGCCGTTCCGCAATGCTCGCGTAAAACGAATGTCGGCGACTACGTCGAGTTTCTGTTGTTCCTCGCCCTGCACATTTTGCGAGCCATACGCCCCGGCGATGTTACTCAGCCCGGCACGGTTGATCTCCCGGTTGATGATTTTACCCGCCAGCGCAATATCGCGCAGCAGTTGTGACAACTCGCCCGAAGCGTATGGAAACTGCTCCTGATGGCGCATGATGAAGCGGTCGAGCGTAACGCCAACCGGCAATGCTAGTTTTTCCTCTTTCATAGTGTCTTTCCGGTGTGTACCAAGCAGGAAGCGTGTGGCCAATGCATTCGATAAGGCAATCCAAGCCCGGGCCCGCAGTGCTGATGGAAACCAGACTGCTGTGCCGCAGCAAAGCCAACATATCGAATCTTTACTATTTTTGGCCCCGCGGTGGAATCAGGGGCGTTTGTCTTATCAGAGGGGCGAAAGAAAATAATATAATCATCAAAGGGCTTTTTTTACGCACAAATGGTCAGAATCTTCAAGTTCGGGGGGGCATCCCTAAAAAACGCAGCGGCTATTCGCAATACGGCCGACATCATTCGCCAACATGCGGCCGGCAACCAACTGCTGATTGTGGTGTCGGCCATGGGGCAAACCACCAACCGCCTGGAGGCCCTGTACAGCGCCTATGCCCAACCGCAAGCCGGTGTTGACCATCCGCAGGAGATTTTGCAGGAAATTCGGCAGTACCACGAAGACATCGCCCGTGAGTTGTTCGGCGAACTACCCGAAACCCTCGTGGCCCTGTTCGACAACCTGTTCGGCAAACTGGAAACCAAGGCGTCGTCCCTCCCCCATTCCGTGCCCTTCGACGAGGGTTACGATCAAGTGCTGTGCTATGGCGAGATCATCTCGTCGCATCTGGTGGCGCGTTACCTGCAACACCTGGAATTACCCGTGGAGTGGATCGATTCCCGACGTTACATCCAGACCGACATGACCTGGCGCGAAGCCCGCATCGACTGGCTCTGGACCGAAAGTCAGGTGCAACGCCAACTGGCACCCAAGCTCAAACAGCAAATTGCGCTGACCCAGGGCTTCATCGGAGGCACGGTCGACGGGCGTACTACCACGCTGGGCCGCGAAGGGTCCGATTTTACGGCCGCCATCTACGCGCACTGCCTGCGGGCCGCCTCGGTCACCATCTGGAAAGACGTGCCGGGCATTTTGAACGCCGACCCCAAACGGATTGCCGACACGTACCTCTACCCGAACTTGTCGTACGAAGAGGCCGCCGAAATGACGTATTACGGCGCCACGGTGATCCATCCCAAAACCATTCGTCCTCTCAAGAGTCGCAACATCCCGCTGTACGTACGCTCATTTCTCAACCCGGACGCGCCGGGCACCTGCATCGGCGAAGGACAACCGGAGGGCATGAGGCCTGCCATCATTTTCAAGCGCAACCAACGCATGATTTCGTTCAGTGGCCGCGACCTGACGTTTGTCAGTGAACACAACCACTTCGTGATTCTGAACGCCTGCGCGCGCCAGAACCTCCACATCAACCTGATGCAGAACTCAGCCATTTCGTTTCTCATCTGTTGCGACTACAACCCCTGGAAGGTGCAAGAGCTGGTGGACTCGCTTCGCGAGCAGTTCGAAATCAAAGTATCGGACGATTTGGAGCTGATCACCATCAAGCATTACGACCTGCCCACCATCGAAAAAGTAATGAAAGGAAAAAAAGCCCTAGTGGAACAGAACACGCTCCATACATATCAGGCGGTAGTGCCCACTTCGGCTGAACCTTTGCAGGATTCCGTCGTTCCACTATTTGAATGGAAACCTATCGGATAATCTTTAACCTGCTTTTTATCATGGCACTCCAGGGACCTGGAGCGGCTGGCCAGCCTGCTCCCCATCAACCGTCAAATGCAGGCGACGTGCTGGCACCGTATCGTTGGTCGAACCGACTGCTTCTTATTTTCTCCGAAGACACCAACATTACCGACTACCAGCGTCAGGTTTCCATCCTGCAGTCGGATCAGATGGGCATGGCCGACCGTGATCTGGTATTTTTCCGCATTTTTCCGGACGAGGGGTACACCCCCGACAACGATGCCCTGACGCCCGCCCAGGTTACGGCGCTGCGCGAGCGTTTCGATGTCGGCACGGGCTTTACGGTGATTCTGATCGGCAAAGATGGAGGAGAGAAGCGCACCGAACGCAAACCCCTCACGCTCGATCAGTTGTATGGCACCATCGACGCCATGCCCATGCGCCAAAATGAAATGAAGCAAAACCCCTGAAGCCATAGGGTGGCCTCTGTCTTTTATCTGATTCTTTTATGAAGATATACAGATATATCGCGGTTTAAACGGCCATATATGAAAGTTGAAAAAAGTCAAGACAGAATCAATTTTTTTGTTTCGTTTTTTTTTCAAAAATTTGTTCCCCTCTGTTAGAAAACCTGTCAGTTAAATCTCTTTAGAAACTCTTTCGGATGGCAACAGATTGTCGTGCGGTATGGAAGCATTGTCTCAAGATAATACGGGATAATGTTGGCGAACAAAGCTACAATACGTGGTTTGAGCCGATTGTACCCCTGCGACTAGAGGGCCACGAGTTGACTATCCAGGTACCCAGCCAGTTCTTCTATGAGTGGTTGGAGGAGCACTATGTCAGCCTGTTACGGCACGTGGTGGATGTGGTATTAGGGCCAAACGGAAAATTGGAATATTCCATTATTGTGGACGGTGGCAACGAGCACAATAAGCCCTATACTATTAATCTCCCAACGAGCCGCCCCAAAAGCACACGCCGCCCGGAAGCAGTACAGGAAGTAAAGACCAAAAAGAGCAAATACAACGGTACGTCAGAAGACACCGCCGTGGCTACGTTGGCGCCCTACCAACAGTACGCTGCCGAAACCTGCCTGAACGATCGCTATACATTCGACACCTACGTCGAAGGAGACTGCAACCGCCTGGCGCGGTCGGCGGGCCTCGCCGTAGCGGCCCGTCCGGGGACCACGTCGTTCAACCCGCTGATGATCTACGGAGGCGTAGGTCTGGGCAAAACCCACTTGGTGCAGGCCATTGGGAACAAGATCAAAGAAGACTACAAAGACAAAGTGATCTTCTACGTCTCGTCCGAGAAGTTTACCAATCAGTTTATCGAAGCGGTTAAGAACAACGGGATTCAGGAGTTCACCAACTTTTACCTCGGGGTTGACGCGCTCATCATCGACGATGTACAGTTCCTGGCGGGTAAAGAAAGAACACAAGAGATTTTCTTCCACATCTTCAACCACCTCCAGCAAAACAGCCGCCAGATCATCATGACAAGCGACTGCCCGCCGCGCGATCTGAAAGGCATGCAGGAGCGTTTGATTTCGCGTTTCAAGTGGGGCCTGACGGCCGACCTGTCTCAACCCGATTTTGAAACGCGTGTGGCCATCATCCAAAAGAAAATGCAGACGGATGGCATCGACGTGCCTTACGATGTGGTGGAGTTTCTGGCTTCCAAAGTGCAGACCAACATTCGGGAGCTGGAAGGGGTGATGATCTCCATGATTGCCCAGTCGTCCCTGAACCGCAAAGATTTTGACATCGATCTGGCAAAGCACATTCTTCAGAACATCGTCCAGAACATAGAAACCGGTATTGATATCGAATACATTCAGAAATCAGTCTCCGATTATTTCAAAGTGCCTGCCGACGCGCTAAAGGCCAAAACCCGCAAGAAAGAAGTGGTGATGGCGCGGCAGGTGGCCATGTATTTCACCAAAGAATTTACCGACTACTCGTTGAAAAGCATCGGACAGTTTTTTGGCGGACGCGACCACAGCACCGTTATCCACGCCATTCGGGCGGTAAAAGACCTGATCGAAACCAACCGGAAATTCCGGAGTTCGATGGATGAACTCAACCACCTGCTGAAGCAGCGTGGCAAGTCCTAATTTGAACCAAAATCACCCACAAAAAAGGCTCGCTGTTTCCCAGTGAGCCTTTTTTATGAGCTTGTTTTGTCTAACCGCCGGTTACGTACGCAACCAGAACGACCGGAAAAGCATGTAAAGCGTTCCGGGAATGAGCATCAGCCCGAACTGAAGGAAGTTGACACCATCGAGTTGGTACGTGCTGGCTACCACAAATACGAGTACGGTTGCGCCCAGCAGGAAAAGGCTCAGAATCCGGGCGAAAGGACGGGTGTAGAAGGAGGAACTGCTGTCCATGTAAGATTTTGTACGCGGGGCGTATAAAATCGATTCAGGACTCAGAAGGGAGGGCTTTCGTTTCTGTTCCATTCGTGTTAAAAGTTATAGAAGGCAATTACATTTATCTAAATAAAGAATAGATCATCTTACAAAGATCCAATTGCACAAAAACAGCGCCTTGCCAGGAAGGCAGAATATCAAATGTAATAAATTAATCGTTTAGTTACTATTTATGCCTGAAATCCAGCACGATGTCGTCGTAAGTTTTTTTGAAAAACGTGAAAATCAGGACCTAGGTTGGCCGGCAAAGTAAGGCTGAACCGAATTAACAAAGAACGCCGGGACTGAGCCGTTAGGCCCGGGCATTTAAAGCGGTCGGAAATTTCAGGAGAAAAAGCAAAAATTTCCGACCGCTTCGCTTTGCGCGCGCGGGTTGGCAGCATCAGAGATAGAACGAATAGTAGCCTTTAACGCCTTTTTCGTTAACGCCTTCGATGATGGTTTTGCCGCGGGCCTGTGACAGGAGTCGTTCCACATCCTGCGGTTTGGTAACGGCCTGGCGGTTGATGGCGGTGATGACAAACCCACTACGCAGATTCATCTGGTTCAGAATGCCGCGTTGCACGCCAAGCACGCGCACGCCGTTGGCAATGCCCATCCGGTCGCGCTCTACTTTCGACACCACTTCCAGATCGGCACCCAGAAGTTCTGAGTTGTAAATTTCGCGGCGCAGTAGTTCCGTAGTGCCTTCGCGGTTGGTGAGCACCAACTCGGCTTCGCGCAGTTTGTTGTCGCGGCGGTAGGTCAGGCGTACCCGGTCGCCGGGGTTGAAGTAGCTCATCTCTTCATCGTAGGTGCCTTTGCCGTGCACCGTCAGGCCGTTGATTTTTAAGATGACGTCTCCTTGCTGCAGTCCCGCTTTATCGGCCGCGCCGTCCGGTTGCAGGTACGAGATTACCACGCCGGCAAAGTTGTCGAGTCCAATCCGATTGGCTAGTTCGGGCGTCACGTCCAGCACGTCAGCACCCAGGTAGGCTTTCTGCACCTCGCCGTATTCAATCAAATCCCCCACTACCTTGGTGACAATGTCGGACGGAACGGCAAAACCATACCCGGTGTACGAGCCGGTTTGGGAGTAAATCGCCGTATTGATGCCGATCAACTCCCCCTGGGCGTTCACCAGCGCACCGCCCGAATTGCCCGGGTTGATCGCCGCATCGGTTTGAATAAAAGATTCGATGGGGAAGCGACTGTTGACGATGTTGATGTTGCGCCCTTTCGCACTCACAATACCCGCCGTCACCGTAGAGGTCAGGTTAAACGGATTGCCCACCGCCAGTACCCACTCGCCGACCTGCACCTGGCGCGAAGCGGCAATCTTGATGGCGGGAAGTCCGTTCGTCTCGATTTTCAGCACCGCCAAATCGGTCGAAGGATCGGTCCCGACCACCCGTGCGGCATATGAACGCTCATCGTGAATAACTTCCAGCGAAGCGGCATCGTCCACCACGTGGTTGTTGGTGATGATGTAGCCGTCGGCCGAAAAAATAACCCCTGAACCGGAACTCACGCGCTGCCCGGAAGCTCCACCGAAAAACTGATCGAACCAGCTGACTGCCTGCGGGGCCGACGTATTCTTGATGTAAACGACGCTGGGCGTGCTCACGGCCGAAGCACGCACAAAGTCTTCGCTCAGGTGAGCCGAGATGGCGGCAGTGGGGTTGGCAGATAAGGGATGCGCACGCAACAGGGGCGCTTCGTCCGTTTGGCTGACCGTCTGCACCAGGCCGGTCGGCGCCGGAGGCACAAACCACCGTTGGTACGTGAACGCGCCGGCCAGCCCGGCCACAAAAGCAAGAAGTATGGTGAATAGGGTTCGTTTCATAATCACGTTAACGTTCGGTTCGGCAAAATTGTGTAGCCCACAGCAATCCTTGTGCAAACCTGCGCCAATAACGCCAAAAATACTACCTTCCTTCCACAGCCGGTCAGAATGGCAGCGTCAGTGGTGACCGCGACGCCGTTGCTGCGCACTTTATAAAATCGTTACTTTTGGCAGCACGTTAACAGTCGCATGGGAATCAGAGCCATTTTGAGTAAACCGCTGGCCGCCTGGGTAAAAGCCGACATCCGCAAGTGGTCGGCGCGCCCCGTCGAAAGCCAGCAGACGGTCTTTCAACAGCTGCTTCAGCAGGGAAAAGAAACCGCCTTCGGGCGCGATCACGGCTTTGCCGACATCGCTTCGCACGAGGCGTTCCGTCGCCAGGTTCCCATTCGCGACTACGAAGCGCTTTCTCCCTACATCAACCGTGTGGTGGAAGGCGAAAAAGACGTGCTGTGGCCCGGTCAGCCGCTGTACTTTGCCAAAACCTCCGGCACCACTTCGGGCATCAAGTACATCCCGATCTCCAAAGACTCGATTCCCAACCACATCAACTCGGCACGCAACGCCCTGCTCTGCTATGTAAACGAAACGGGCAAGGCGTCGTTTCTGGACCGGAACCTGATCTTCCTGTCGGGCAGCCCCGAGATGTACAAAAAGAACGGCATCTACGTAGGTCGTTTGTCGGGCATTGTCAACCACCACGTTCCCAGCTACCTGCGTACGAACCAGAAACCCAGCTACGAAACCAATTGCATCGACGACTGGGAAACCAAGCTGGAACGCATCATCGACGAGACGCTCCACGCCGACATGTCGCTGATTTCGGGCATTCCCCCCTGGGTGCAGATGTACTTTGATCGTCTGCAGGAACGCACGGGCGGCAAACCCATCAAAGACATTTTCCCGAATTTTTCGCTGCTGGTGTACGGAGGCGTCAACTTTGAGCCGTACCGCAAAAAAATGTTCGAGACGATCGGCAAACGCATCGATTCCATCGAAACCTATCCGGCGTCGGAAGGCTTCATCGCCTACCAGGATTCTCAGCGCAAAGAAGGTCTCTTGCTGCTACTCAACAGCGGAATTTTCTACGAATTTGTGCCGGTCGAAGAGTTTTTCGACGAAAACCCCACCCGCCTGACTATCGGTGAAGTCGAGCTGGGCAAGAACTACGCCGTGGTGCTGAGCAACAACGCCGGCCTGTGGGGATATTCGCTGGGCGACACCGTCAAGTTTGTCTCCAAGCAACCGTACCGTTTGTTGGTGACCGGGCGCATCAAACACTTTATCTCGGCCTTTGGCGAGCACGTGATTGGCGAAGAGGTCGAAAATGCCATGCGCACCACACGGGAGTATCACCCGGAAGTCGAACTGGTCGAATTTACGGTGGCCCCTCAGGTGACCCCCGACGACGGATTGCCGCACCACGAATGGCTCATCGAATTTGCCAAACCGCCTGCCAACCTGCCTGCGTTCGAACGCCGGTTGGACGAGGCGTTGCGCAAGCTCAACATTTACTACGACGACCTGATTTCGGGGAGCATCCTGGAGCCCCTTCGGGTGACGCCTCTGAAACGCGACGCGTTCCGCGAGTACATGAAATCGCAGGGCAAGCTGGGTGGCCAGAACAAAGTACCGCGCCTGTCGAACGACCGCACCCTGGCCGATGCACTCCGGCCGTGGTATCACTGAGAAGTTTTCGGTAGTTTGATGAATGGAAACGTCGCCCGTCCCTGAGGAGCAGCCCTCCCCACCATCACCGCCCCACCGCGCCTGGCAGTGGAATGTCGATAAGGTCATCAGCATCACGGCTTTGTGCGTCAGTCTGGGTACGTTCATCATCTTCTCGTACCAGACGCGCCTTCTGCACGACCAGACCCAATTTTTGCGCGATCAGACCAAGTTACAAAATCAGCAGACCCAACTACTCCAGAATCAGCAACAGGCTTACCTCAAGCAACAGTACGCCTCGGTGATGCCCTACCTTGAAGTATGGAATTCGCAAGCCCACGACTATTTCAAATTCATCCTTACCAATAACGGGGTTGGCCCTGCCTTTATCCGCGAAGTTCGGATGCACTATCGCGATACAGTCTATGCCTTAGATCCGGCTAACTTTTTAGAGAAAGTGCTACCTGACTCACTACGCATCAATTTTGTCTACTCTAACCTGGAGCCGGGTAGGGTGGTGCCGGCTGGCGAACAAATCGAAATGATTTATGTATCCTCACCTCGGGAAGTGATCAAACTGAAAACGTTTCTGCAGGCGCAGCCTCAGATCGAAATTCGCTACGCATCGATCTATGATGAAGAATGGAGGATGTTGGGTTACAATCCACCCGAGAAAGTAGAGTAAGACAGTCCGGGCGCGGGTTTCCCACGGATCTGTTCAAAGACTTCTACCAACTTAATGACAATTCAACTCATACGTTAGGACCGTACTCCTCCCTCAATGAGTTTCCTGGTAAAAAGCAAAAGCCGCCGTTGCTCGGGCAACGGCGGCTTTCTTTTCATAGGTGACACAAATGGTCTTAGATCTTGTTGTGGTACGAAATCTTCTGACGAAGTTCCTCCAAATGATTCCGCTCCGTTTGCAGTTCGCGCTTGATCTTGATTTCGCGCTCACGCGAACGCTTGCGAAACTCCTCAAACTCTTCGTTTAAGGCCTCGTATTCGCGGCGTGTCCGGGTCGTCACTTTGTTGCTGCTCTGGAATTTGTAGATCGCGCCCAGCATCAGCACCAGCAAAATGCCCACGATACTCCACATCACGGTCGAGTACGTTTCTTTCAATACATCCATACCCAGGAAAGAGATGGTCGCATTCTGGCGTTCGCTGCGCTCCAGTTCTTCACCACGCTTGGCCAGCTGTCCCTTCAAGTCCTGTAATTCCTGCTCCTGCGAAGCAAGTTGCTGCTGAAGCGTCCCGATTTGCGTCTGTAAGACCTGCACAGAGTCCTGCACGTTTTTCCACAATGCATTCAACTTAAATTCCTTCACCACCTTGTAGTCCTCGTAGCGGTTAGAGCTCTTCTTCAGCGATTCGAACTGCGCATTCAGCGTATTGCTTGCTTCTTCCGTACTAGCCTCAGCGTCCTGTGCGTACGAAGGCAGCGCCGTACCCAAGGTCAGTACTAGTACAATCAGAGCGGAAATCTTTAGTTTCATGATGAAATCATTTAACTTATTGGGAGATTAAAAACTGTAGTGTTCTGCTAATTAAGAAATTTTTTACTCAAAGGATTCCCCGTACTAGGAAAAATACAATCAATCAACCTTATAGTGAACCCTTATATGTGTAGGTTTTGACGTTTATTTGCAGAGTTATGAAATAATAACGAAAGTGCCTCCAAAATCTGACGCTTGGAGGCACTTTCTTTTAGGATATTAAGCGCTGATTTTTAGCGACTTAGTTGCGGTATTTATTCACAACTTCTTCTGTCTTGCTGCGCAAATCGTTGCTGACGGATTTTACATTTTCCGCTACGTCGCGGCTGGTCGACTCTACGCTGGCTTTTACCTTCTCTGAGCCCTCTTTAACGCTTCCCAGCACGTTATTTAAAAATTTGTTGAGGTTTTCTTTCGTGTCTTTGTCCAGCTGCGGTGCCAGGTAATAAATGGCAGCACCGGCGCCGGCCAGCAGAAAGAGCGTTCCCCACGAAAATCCGCTGCTCTTTTTGCGGTAGCCGCTTTCAGACAGCGCTTCGTGGTTTACTTTTCCACCCACAGCAATCTGTGTGAGTTTTTTATCTGTATTTTTTTCTTCTGCCAACGAGGTTTCAAGTAACTGCACATCCGTTACAAAACCCAACTCTTTGGCGAAGGCGATCAGCGTGCCGTAGCTGGCAATTTCCAGGTGCTCGGCTTTTTGCGCGGCAAAGATCAACGCTGCATCGACCGAATCCTGATCCCCACCGGCTTTCACGTAGTTTTCCGCATCGGCGACCAGCCCTTCAATGGACTTATTTTTTTCGGAAGTCGCCTCTTCGCCCAGATGGTTGAAGATGGCTTCCAGCCGACTTACCTGTGCTTTTGTCTCTTTCACGTGATCCAGAAACGCCTGGCGCAGGTCTTCGTTGCGGGCCGATTTAGCCATTTTAGGGAGCGCATCTACCAGCTGTTTTTCGGTATGATACAATTGATGCAACTCCTTGACATATAGATTTCTTAATGATTCGATTTTCATGACGTTAATTCAATTTTGACAAAATAAAACTGTCGGTACATGCTCATACGAGTCGGATTCTTTCCTCGTTACGACGACAGCCATTTTAATTCTACCGGCCGGCAGCGGCATAGCGGGCAATCCAACACTTAAAATCGTTCCAAATTAAGTCCGGGGTTTTACGAGCGGTTCCGGAAATGTTTACCTTTGCTTATGCGACGAAAGTGGACGGCATACGGACTTATGTTGCTGGCCTGGATGATTCTGATGGCCCACAGCCTCTTTCCGCACGTCCATACCACGCACAAAACGCGGATCGTCACACAGACTGTTTCGGCCGAAGCAGGGCTGGGTTCTTTATTAGGAGGTGTTTTCTGGCTGGACGAGGGTCCGCAGCACCTGGAAAATTACCAGCCTAGCGATTTTCAGTCGGAAGTTGCCGCCACGGCGGCCGACCAGCCCACTCCCCCCCGTGCCGATTTTGCGCTGCCCAACCTGCCGGGCCAAAGGTTGCTTCCCCCTGCCCACGCGCCGCCCGCACAGCCGTCGTACGCCGCTTACGTTCCTACCGCTTACTTTTTCCTTTTCTGTAGCGCCACGCCCCTGCGTGCGCCGCCCGTTGCCTGATTCCTTCCGGGTTGTCTATACTCCTACCCTTCCTCCGACGAAGGGTGGGTGTCTGTGCTATTTAATCAGGCATTCTCATGATCGATTCCATCATTCATTTTTCCGTCCGCAACAAGCTCATTATCGGCCTGATGGCCCTGGGGTTGGTGGCTTGGGGCGTTTATTCTTACCGACAACTCCCGATCGACGCCGTTCCTGACATCACCAGCAATCAGGTACAGGTCGTGACCATTTCGCCCTCGCTGGCCCCTCAGGAGGTTGAAAAATTCATTACGTATCCGGTCGAACTGGCCGTTGCCAATACGCAGGACGTGGTCGAAATCCGGTCGATTTCCAGCTACGGCCTTTCGGTCGTCACCATCGTATTTGAGGAAGGCGTGTCTACGCTGGCGGCGCGGCAGCTGATCAGCGAACACCTCACCACGGCCGCCGAGCAGATTCCGCCCGCGCTCGGACGCCCCGAGCTGATGCCCATCACTACGGGTCTGGGCGAGATCTACCAATACACGCTGGACGTACAGCCCGGCTACGAAGACCGGTTTACGGCGATGGACCTGCGCACCATCCAGGACTGGATTGTAAAACGGCAGCTGGCCGGGACGCCGGGCATCGTGGAAGTCAGCAGCTTCGGCGGCTTCTTGCGGCAGTACGAGATCGCCATCGACCCGCGGCGGTTGCGCAGCTACGACCTGACGCTCGACGACGTACACGAGGCGCTGGCGATGAACAACCAAAATACCGGCGGCAGCTACTTTGAAGAAGGTCCGAACGCCTATTACGTCCGTGCCGAGGGTTTGGTCCGCTCACCCAGCGAGATTGGCGCCATTGTGGTGAAAACCCTTAACAATGTGCCCGTGCTGATTCGCGACATAGGCGAGGTGACCAACGGCTTCGCGCCCCGTTTCGGTGCCATGACCAAAGACGGTGAAGGCGAAGTGGTTGGCGGCATCACGCTGATGCTGAAGGGCTACAACGCCGTTAACGCCGTCGAAAACGTGGAGGCGCGGATCGCCCAGATCCAGACGTCGCTGCCCGAAGGGCTGGAACTCAACGCTTACCTGGACCGGGGGCGGCTGGTGGAGCGCGTCATTCATACGGTGCAGAAAAACCTGATTGAAGGCGGGCTGATCGTGATCTTCGTGTTGGTGCTGTTGCTCGGCAACTTGCGCGCCGGCCTGATTGTCGCCTCGGTTATTCCATTGGCCATGATGTTCGCCCTCGGCATGATGAACCTGTTCGGCGTGTCGGCCAACCTGATGAGCCTCGGCGCCATCGACTTCGGGCTGATTGTGGACGGCGCCGTGATCATCGTGGAAAGCATCGTCCACCGTCTGCACGACAAGTTCGGGCAAACGCCCACCCGACTGACACAGACGCAGTTAGACGACGAAGTGGCCGAGTCGGCGGTACGGATCCGGCAGTCGGCCGCGTTCGGCGAGATCATCATCCTGATTGTTTACCTGCCTATCATGACGCTGGTCGGCATCGAAGGCAAGATGTTCCGTCCCATGGCCCTGACCGTCTCGTTCGCCATTCTGGGGGCGCTGATTCTGTCGCTGACCTACGTCCCGATGATGTCAGCACTGTTTCTGAGCAAAAAGGTAGAAACCAAAGTCACCTGGGCCGACCGGCTGATCATGGCGGTGCAGCGGCGTTACCTGCCCGTCCTGAACTTCGCCCTGCGCCACCGGCTGATCGTCATCATCACGGCCGTTACGGCGTTTGTGCTGAGCCTGCTCCTCTTTTTCCGGTTGGGGGCCGTGTTTATTCCTACGCTGGAAGAGGGCGACTTCGCCATGCAGATGACCATCCCGCCCGGCAGTTCGCTGGAAGAGTCGATCCGCACCACCACCAAGGCCGAGAAAATTCTACGCGACAATTTCCCCGAAGTGGAGCACGTCGTTTCGAAAATCGGCACGGCCGAGGTGCCGACCGACCCGATGGCCATGACCGATACCGACGTGATGATCATCCTGAAGGAAAAGGACGAGTGGACCACGACCGACGACCGGGAAGCACTGGTCGGGATGATGAAAGAGAAACTTTCGTCCATCAGTTGGGCTAACTTCGAGTTCACGCAGCCCATCCAACTTCGGTTCAACGAACTGATTACGGGTTCGAAATCCGACATCGCACTCAAGATTTACGGCGACGACCTGAACCTGCTTTTCGAAAAGGGGCAACAGGCCGCGGCCATCATCTCGAAAATTCCGGGAGCGGCCGACATCCGCGTGCAGCAACTGGAAGGTTCGCCGCAGATCGTGATCGATTACAACCGGGAGGCGATGTCGCGCTACGGCCTGAACATCGAGCAGTTGAATACGGCAATTCGCACCGCGCTGGCCGGGCAAAGCGCCGGGCTGGTTTACGAAGAGGAGCGCCGGTTCGACCTCGTGGTGCGGCTCAACGAAACGTTTCGGCGTAATCCGGAGTCGCTGCAACTGCTGTTTGTGCGGGCACCGTCGGGCACGCTGGTGCCGCTGTCGGACGTGGCAACCATCCGCCTGGACGAAGGCCCGATGCAGGTCTCGCGCGAGAATACCCACCGCCTGATCAACGTGGGCATCAACGTCCGCAACCGCGACGTGAAAAGTCTGGTGGAGGAAATTCAGCAGAAATTAACCGCGCAATTGCCGCTGCCGCCCGGCTACTACATCCGCTACGGTGGTCAGTTCGAAAACTTACAGGCGGCGCAAGACCGTCTGATGATAGCCGTGCCCATCTCGCTGCTGCTGATTTTCCTTTTGCTGTTCTTCACGTTCCATTCGTTTACGCAGGCGCTGCTGATCTTCACCGCCATTCCGCTCTCGGCCATCGGCGGCATTCTGGCGCTCTGGCTGCGCGACATGCCCTTCAGCATTTCGGCCGGGGTGGGCTTCATTGCCTTGTTTGGCGTGGCCGTACTGAACGGTATTGTGTTGGTCGGGTACCTGAACCAACTCAAACAGGAAGGCGTCGGCGACATCCGTGAGCGCGTTCGGCAGGGGGCGCTGGTGCGCCTGCGTCCGGTGCTGATGACGGCGGCGGTGGCCTCGCTGGGCTTTTTGCCGATGGCGCTGTCTACGACGGCGGGCGGCGAAGTACAACGGCCTCTGGCGACGGTGGTCATTGGCGGGTTGGTCACGGCCACGCTGCTGACGCTGCTGGTGCTGCCGGTGCTCTACAGTTGGGTGGAAGAAGGCGGCTTATCGCAAGCTTTCCGTCGAAAAAAGGGGTTGGCGGTCTTTGTGGTGCTGTTCTTCTGCCCTGCGTTGCTGCAGGCTCAAACGAATGAGGCGACGCCCGATACGCTCGAAGTCTCGCTCGACGAAGCCCTCCGGCTGGCGCGCGCCCGCAACCCGGACTTACAGAATGCCCAACTGCGTATCGAAGCGGCCCAAGCGCTGCAACGTACGGCCTTCGACCTGGGCACAACCAGCGCTACCTGGCAACGGGGGCAGATCAACTCCAGCCTCACGGATAACTACTGGCAGGTGCACCAGAACTTCGGTGCCCCGCTGGAACACCTGGCGCGCGGCCAATTGCAACGTCAGGAAGTACAGGTGCAGGAAGCTACGCAGGTGGTGCAGGAACGTAACCTGATCGGCGAAGTGTACAGCACGTACTACCGGTGGGTGATGCTGGAACAGAAACGCCGGATTCTGCAGCGGTACGCCGCCCGCTACGACACCGTGGTAGCGGTGGCCGACCTGCGTTACCAGACCGGCGAAAGTCCTTACCTCGAAAAACTGGCTACACAAACACGACAGGCCGAACTGGTTACCCAACTCCGGCAACTGCAAACCGAACAGGCCGTAGCGCGGCGGCAGTTGCAACAGCTTCTGTTTACCCAGCAACCCCTCCGGCTCTCTGCCCAGGTGCCGATGCGGGTTCCGCTGGCGCAAGGTCAGCGGCCGCAACTAGTACGCGCTAACGACAGCACGCGTGCCTTGGCCGCCCCGCTGGTGCGGCAATATGCGGCGGAAGCGGCGCGGGCGCAGGCCGAACTCAAGGTAACACGGGCCGGCCTTTCACCCAGCTTTACGGCCGGTTATTTCAACCAGGAGCTGGAAGGCGTGCCCGGCTTTAGAGGATGGCAGCTCGGCATCTCGTTCCCGCTGTGGTTTGTGCCACAGCAAGCCCGCATGCAGGCCGCGCGCATCAGCCGCGACGTCGCCGACAACCAGTACATCTACGCGCAGTTTCGGTTGAATCAGGAAACCCAAATGCTTGCGGAACAGATCGCTCAGGTGGAAGAAAAGCTACGTTACTTCGAAGAGAATGCGCTGCCCCAGGCCCAGACCCTGACCGAAACCTCCACGCTACTCTATCAGAACGGCGAAATTGCCTATTACGAGCACCTGCTGAACCTCCAGGAAGCCCTGAACATCCAGACTACCTACCAGGATCAGCTCTATCAGTACAATCAACTCATCATTCGTCTGAATACCCTTTTTGCGTCATGAAATCGCTTTTGACATATACCGGAACCGTGCTTTGGGCCGTGTTCCTTTTGGCTTGCCAGTCCACACCAACCGCTCCGGAAACCGCCGCGTCCGACACAGCCGCCGCGCCGGCCGAAGATCAGGTCCGCATGACGGCCGAGCAACTCAGCCAGGCGGGTATCCAGCTCGGTCAAATCACCCCCCGTCCCATGGCGCGGGAGGTAAACTGCAACGGGGTGATCGACGTACCGCCCCAGGGCCGGGCCGTTATCAGTCCGCCGCTGGCAGGCTTTGTGCAGTCGCTGCGCGTGCTGCCGGGCGACGACGTCCGCGCCGGGCAAACGCTTCTCACGCTGCGCCACCCCGACTACATCCGGCTGCAGGAACGCTACCTGGAAGCCAACAGCCAGCTTACCTTTCAGGAGAAAGAATACGAGCGCCGCAGAACGCTGAGCGAGAACAACGCCCTGGCCCGCAAGTCGTTCGAACAAACGGAGTCGGAATACGCCACGCTACAGGCACGGCAGGCGTCACTGGCGGCACAGCTCCAACTGCTGGGCATCGACCCGGCGTCGGTCACGCCCTCCACCATTCGGCAGACCATCTCCATTCCGGCCCCCATCCAGGGACGGGTCGGCGCGGTGCACGTCAGTACCGGTTCGTACGTAGATCCTCAAGATCCCATGCTGGAAATCATCAACAAGGAGCACATTCACCTGGAGTTGCAAGTGTTTGAAAAAGACGTACTTCAGCTGAAAAAGCAGCAGAAACTCACGTTCCTGGTGAATGGCGCACCGGACCATACGTTTCGGGGGGAGATTTACCTGATTGGCGAGGTAGTAGACCCCATGAGCAAAACCGTGCAGGTTCATGCCCATCCGCTGACGGAAGAACACGCTCTGAAGCCCGGTATGTTTGTACAGGCCACCATTCTGACCGATGCCGACACGGTCCCCACGCTTCCGACCGACGCGTTGGTGCGCGAGCAGGAAAACTACTTCGTGTTTACTCAGGAAGCCACCGGCACGTTTCGCAAACATCCGGTGCAGATCGGGAAACGCCAGGGCGATTACGTCACCATTCTCAATGCCGACCAGCTTCCGACCGATGCGCCACTGGTTGTACAGGGTGCACATTACCTGGAAGCCACACGCACGGCGGGGGAAGGCGAATAAGCGCTTGCTGGTTCGACCTTGTTTTCCTTGCATTTGTAGAAATCAGATGAGCGTTCGGAGGAGATTTCGTTGCAAGAGTCGCTACCGTTTTGCGGTGTTTCTCTGGTACGAAATCTCTTCTTGCCATTGTTTCTTACAAGCCTGTCTGTCAGGCATTTGGTGCTGTTGACCGGCAACGTGGTATATTGGAGGTTCCAATTTTGCAGCCATGAGTTTGCCTACCCAACAGCCCCCCGCTCCCCCGTCACGTCGCACCTACTACCGCCCTGCGCGCATCATTTTCGCGTTTTTGCGCGATCTGGTCAACCTGGAAGAAGACAAGGCCGATGAACTAAAGACCATCGACGACATCAAGCGAGGCGTGGTGTTCCGGGGCACTAACCTCTGGATTTTGATTTTCGCCATTCTAATCGCCTCCATCGGGCTCAACGTCAACTCGACGGCGGTCATCATCGGCGCGATGTTGATTTCCCCACTAATGGGTCCCATCATGGGCATTGGGCTGGGCATCGGCATCAACGACTGGGAACTGATCAAGACGGGGATGAAAAACCTGGCCATTGCCGCCACCATCAGTGTCCTGACGTCTACGATTTACTTTACCATCACACCGCTGAGCGACGCGCAATCGGAATTGCTGGCACGTACGCAGCCGACGCTGTGGGACGTGCTGATCGCCATTTTCGGCGGCCTGGCCGGTATCGTGGCGGGGTCGAGGCGCGAGAAAAGCAACGCCGTGCCGGGCGTAGCCATTGCCACCGCCCTGATGCCACCGCTCTGCACCGCGGGCTTCGGGCTGGCTTCCGGCAATTTCTACTACTTCTTCGGAGCGTTTTATCTGTTCTTCATCAACAGCGTTTTCATCAGCCTGGCGACGTTTGTCATCGTCCGTTACCTGAAATACCCCCGCAAAGAGTTTGTCGATCCTGCCCGGGAAAAGCGGGTAAAGTCGTTCATTACGCTGTTTGTACTCATCGCGATTATGCCCAGCGTTTACACGGGCTATCAGGTGGTGCGCCGCAGCCTGTTCGAGCGAAACGCGCAACAGTTCATCCGTCAGGAGCTTCATTTCCCCAACACGCAGGTGATCAGCCATGAAGTAGAGGCTCTGGGCGACAGCGGCCGCATCGAAGTCACGTTGTTTGGCGAGCCGGTTGCGGCCGACCTGATTCATCACATCGAGAAAAAGCTGCCGGGCTACGGGCTGGGCAGTGCCACCCTGACGGTGCATCAGGGGTACACGCCCAAAGGCAGCATCGACGTGGCGACCGTCGAGCAGATGAACCAGAACCTGAAGACGGGCATCATCGAAGAATTGTACCGCAAAAACGAAGAGGCACTGCAAAGCAAAGACTGGCAGATTGCCCTGTTGGAACGCGAGCTGCGTAAGTATCAGAACGATACCTTGCCGGTTACCGACATCGGGCAGGAGCTGAAAGTGCAGTACAAAGATGTATCGGAGTTTTCCATCACGCCGACGATAATCGCCGACATGAACAGCCACCGGCACGACACCGTAATGCTGGCCTACTGCCGCTTCCGGCGACGCCCCCGCCAAACGGACCTGAACCGCCTTTCGGCTTGGTTAAAAGTGCGGACCAAGGCCGACTCGCTGCGCCTGGTGGTGCAATAACGCCACCGTCCGCAAGCGGCTCAAAACCGGTAACTCAACAGCAGGGAGTAGCTGGCAGTCTGCGATTGCAGCACCAAGTACTGCGACATGCCGTTGCCAAACGCGGCGCGCATTTCACCAGTCAGCTTGCCGTGCCGCAGGCCAACGCCCCCGACCACGCTGCTTTCCAGCTTGCGAAACACTTCCAGCACGGGCGTGTCTTCAATACGCTCCACGCTGTAATAGCGCGTTTCTTTGTGCTTGAAGTTATCGCTCCGGACGGCCCACCCGCCGGCGATCCCCGCCTGCACAAACGGCCGCCATTTGGCCTCGGGGTAATAGTACCGAAACAACGTCGTGAGTTTCAGGTACGACAGATCGAACGAGGTTTGGTAGTACGTATAGTCGTTTTCGCTTTTGTAATCTTCCCACTCCCCTTCATAGGCAGCGCTTTGATACAGAAGGTCCGCATGCAGGCCAATTTTCCTACGACCGCGGGGAAAGATCATCGTCACGCCGACCCCGAACGTAGGCTTGACCGAAGTAGCGTAGGAAACGTTGGTCAGAAAAGGATAAGCCGTAGGGCCATCGCCCGTAAAAGTTAGCCGCGAGGCCGAAGCGCCTACCAGGAGCTGAGGCTCTATCCACATGCGTTCGCGTGCTTTTACGTAGACATTGCCGGATGCGCAGGTCCGGTTGTATTGCTGCACGACCTTGGCGAAGTTGTTGCGCCGAAAAGCCAGGTTAGCAAGCTTGGCGCGCACCGTGGGGCAATCGCTCATAACATACGCCAGCTGCCCTTTGTAGCGCGTATCGGCTTTGATGCGAGTGCCTTCCATCGAGCGGAAGTAGATCAGTTCTTCGAGCGGTGCCCCCTCTTTCTGAATAAAGTAATGCAGCTTGGTGCTTTCGTCTTCCAGGAAGTAAAGCGACAGTGGCCCTCGTACTTCGGCCAGCAAAAAGACCGTATCGAGCACCACCGTCCGGTTGGGCGTTAAGGGCAAGTCTTCCAGGCGGTACGGCGACTTGTCGACGTGCACGACCCGGCCGATGTAGATTTCGTCCTCCACGGCGAAGGCGCTTACGTCCAGCGGCGTATAGCGTACCACCGCCGCGGCCATGTCTTCTTTGAACGAGATGGAAGTGGGATTGCTACTCCAGTTGCGGTAGTCGATCCAGCCGGATACCGTGTCGCCTTCCAATCCCACGACGTACCCGGGTTGAAAATTTGCCTGCGCTATGGCTGCGTTCGTCAGCAAGCTGCCTAATAAAAATGTAAAAAGTCGCTTACTCAGTAGTCCAACCATAAAAAGCTAAAAATTCTAATAAATATACGGTAGAATCCTGTTTTGTGGAATTACTTTTCGCTTTCGCCAAGGAAATGTAGCTTTTTCGTCCTCGGCCCGTATCAATGCGGGAACCCCCTGTTGACGTATGGCCTCTCCGACCCAACCCCGGCACCCGGCCTGGTGGAAAGAAAGCGTGATCTACCAGATTTATCCGCGCAGCTTCAAAGACAGCAACGGCGACGGCATCGGCGACCTGCGCGGCATCCTCGAAAAGCTCGATTATTTGCAGGACCTGGGCATCGATCTGATCTGGTTGTGCCCGATTTACCGTTCGCCTAACGACGACAATGGCTACGACATTGCCGATTATGAGGCCATCATGGAGGAGTTCGGCACTATGGACGACTTCGATGCCCTGCTGGCAGAAGCGAAGCGACGCAACATCGGGATTTTGATGGACCTCGTGGTCAACCACAGTTCGGACGAGCATCGTTGGTTTCAGGAGGCCCGACGGTCGAAAGACAACCCCTACCGCGATTTTTACATCTGGCGGACGTCGCACGACGGCACGGTGCCCAACAACTGGGAATCGCTTTTTGGCGGCAGCGCCTGGGAACTGACTCCGGAAACCGGCGAATATTACCTGCATCAGTTTTCCATCAAACAACCCGACCTGAACTGGGAGCACGAACCGCTGCGACAGGAGGTGTACCGCATGATGCGCTTCTGGCTCGACAAGGGTATTGCCGGGTTTCGGATGGACGTCATTCCGCTGATTTCCAAGAAAGTAGGATTACCCAACCGCCCTGACGATTTCCACGAAGGCTGGCTGCGGTGGTACGCCAACGGGCCGCGCCTGCACGAGTTTCTGCAGGAGATGCACCGGGAGGTGTTGCAGCATTACGACATTTGTACAGTAGGCGAAGCTCCGGGCGTCACCAGTCAGGAGGCGCGGCTCTATGTGGAAGAAGACCGTAAGGAACTGGACATGATTTTTCAGTTTGACCATTTCAACATCGACCGCCAGCCCGGCTCCATGTACGACCGCCGCCCGTGGACTTTGCGAGCGTTCAAGCAGATATTCCGCCACTGGGACGAGGCCCTGGCCGCTCAAGGCTGGAACAGCATCTACCTCGGCAATCACGACCTGCCACGCATCGTTTCCCGCTTCGGCAGCGACGATCCGGCCTACCGTGAGGTGTCCGCCAAAATGCTGGCGACGTTGCTGCTTACCCTCCGCGGCACGCCCTACATCTACAATGGCGACGAGATCGGCATGACCAACGTGCACTTTGCGGCAATCGACGACTACCGCGACATCAGCGCGCGAAACATGTGGCAGTTGCGCCGGGCGGCCGGGGTTCCGGAGGCTGATCTGCTGGCGGCACTACACGACTTCAGCCGCGACAACGCGCGCACGCCCATGCAGTGGGATGACAGTCCACACGGTGGCTTCAGCACCGCGGAAGCGACGTGGATCGACGTCAACCCCAACTACCGGGAAATCAATGTGGCACAGGCGCAGGCCAACCCCGACAGTGTACTGAATCATTACAAAAAGCTGATTCGACTGCGTCGGCAACATTCCGTACTGGTGTATGGCGAATATGAGATCATCGACGAGGAAAACGAACAAGTGTACGCCTACCTGCGTAAAGATGCTCAGGAGTGCTTGCTGATTATGCTGAACTTTACGCCGAAAGAGTTGCGCTTTTCGTTGCCCGAATCGGTTCAGTTCACGAAATCAGAAACACTAATTACTAATTATCAGGCAGTTACCTTATCAGAAAGGACCGTGACCTTACTTCCGTTCGCTGCGGTAATTTTCAAATTGACATAAAAAGCCCATACTTTTGAATGGTTTATTAGTGAGTGCCGTGGCAAAAAAGTTTACTTGCAAAACCTTATTGGAGGAGAAGGCGGAAGAGGTTCGTCAGATTACCGAATTTGTACAGACGCAACTGGAAAACCTTCCTGAAGAGATCTTACGACACCGCCCCGCGCCCGATGCCTGGAGCGCCATCGAATGCCTGGACCATCTGAATCGTACTGCCGATATCCTGCTTCGCCGCATGGAAGACGCGATGCCCAAAATCGGAACGGCAGTGGAGGTGTTCCGCAGCCGCTACTTCGGCGAACAGATGGTGCAGATCATGTCCTCTCCTAACAAACAGCGCATTTCCATCAACAGCATAAAACCGGCGGCAGGGTTGCCTACCTCGGTCGTATTTGACCGGTTTTACCACCATCAGCGCTGGCTGCTCCGCCTTATCCAAGAAGCTCATCACAAAGACCTGAATAAAGGACGCATTACGTCTCTGATTGGTCCGCTGATTCGTTACCGCCTTGGCGATACGATCCGCATCATCGTAGTGCACGAATGGCGGCACCTCCGGCAAGCGGAGCAAGCCTTACAAACGGCTTCCAAAAAGTTGTCCTGATCCCCTAAAGGCGGGCACATACTTTCGCTGCGGGGCTGTGTAGTATAAAACAGATGCTGTGTCCTCTTTCCGGAGGAAGCAATCTAGTTTTACTGCCATTTTTAACGATACCCCTATGCTTTGCAAAGTGCTTTTGCCCCTGGCCGCTGCGTCGGCCCTGCTGGCGGGCTGCTCGACCTCGGGCCCGTCCGACGAATCAACTACCTCTTCTGCTGTTGAAACTCCCGCCTCTGACAACCTGCGCGTGCAACTTCTCGAAAAACCCGACCGCGTCGACGTGATGATCGACGGCGATTTGTTCACTTCGTACCTCCACTCCGACACGATGGAAAAGCCGGTGCTTTACCCCGTGGTAGCGCCGGGCGGCGCAGTGGTGACGCGTGGCTATCCGCGTGATCCGCGACCGGGCGAGCGCGTCGACCATCCACACCACGTGGGCATGTGGTTTAACTACGGCGACGTCAACGGGTTGGATTTCTGGAACAACTCCGATGCGATTCCGGCCGACCAGAAGCACAAATACGGCACCATCCGCCACGTGTCGGTCGACCGGGTAGAAGCCGGGGCCGACTCCGGCACGCTGAGCGTCACCACCGAATGGCTGGCCCCGTCGGGAGAAGCCCTGTTGCGCGAGCGCACGCACTTCACGTTCTGGGCTTTTGACGACAGCACCCGCCTGATCGACCGCGTGACGACCCTCACGGCGCTGGACAAAGAAGTGGCTTTTCACGACAACAAAGAAGGCATGATTGCCATCCGCGTCGCGCGGGGTCTGGAAATGCCCTCGGACCAACCCGAAATTTTCACTGATGCAAACGGCAACCCCACCGAAGTGGCCGAAATGAACAATGCAGGCGTCACTGGCGATTACCTGACCAGCGAAGGAAAAACCGGCGACGCTGCGTGGGGCACCCGCGCCCGCTGGACTCGCCTGCAAGGCACCCTCGACGGACAACCGACGTCCATCACCATCATCGATCACCCGAGCAACCCGGGATACCCCACCTACTGGCACGCCCGCGGTTACGGACTTTTTGCGGCCAATCCACTCGGGCAAAGCGTCTTTTCGGAAGGGAAAGAAGCTATGAACTTCAGCCTTCCTGCAGGAGAATCGACCACGTTCCGGTACCGCGTCGTATTTCATTCGGGGTCTGAGCTATCAGAAGATCAGATCGAACAGATCGCCGGCGGCTTTCGGATGATGTGATGGCAATGGCGACAGCTTTCAAAGCAACGCCGGCCGGCGGTATTCCTGATCGGTTCCCGCCTTTTTGATTCGACACGCTACCTGAAAAACTGCAAAAGCTCCGTCACGTGACGGAGCTTTTTACTTTTGTAGGCTACCGAGAGCAAGCATTCTGCCGCGCAGGCTTGCATTTTTATTTTCTTAGACGCAACGTGCGTTGACGGCGTAGCTTTTACTTCGCGGCGCTGCTGAGGGCACCGCTTTTGATGTCTTCCACGACACCCGGATCGAGCAGCGTAGACGTATCGCCCAAATTGGATACGTCGCCTTCGGCCACCTTGCGCAGGATGCGTCGCATGATTTTGCCGGAGCGGGTTTTGGGCAGGCCGCGCACCACCTGAATTTTGTCCGGCTTCGCAATGGGGCCGATTACTTTGGTGACCGTGCCCAGAATTTCCTGCCGCAACTTCTCTTCGTCTGTCACATCTTCTTCGCAGATCACGAAGGCATAAATGCCCTGTCCTTTGATTTCGTGCGGGTAGCCTACCACTGCCGACTCGATCACGTCCGGGTGCTCGTTAATGGCATTTTCCACTTCCGCGGTGCCCATCCGGTGTCCGGAAACGTTGATTACATCGTCGACACGACCCAGAATGCGGTAATACCCGTCCTCGTCGCGACGGCAGCCATCGCCCGTGAAATACATATCCGGATAGGTCGAGAAGTACGTCTGGCGGCACCGCTCGTGGTCGCCGTAAGTAGTCCGCAGAATCGAAGGCCACGGAAACTTGATGCAGAGGTTTCCTTCCACGCCATTGCCGGTCAGTTCCTTCCCTTCGGCATCGACCAGCATGGGCTGCACGCCGGGCAGAGGCAGCGTCGCGTAGGTCGGTTTGAGGGGCGTAATGCCCGCCAGCGGCGAAATCATGATGCCGCCCGTTTCGGTCTGCCACCACGTATCGACAATCGGGCACTTTTTCTTCCCGATGTGCTCATAATACCATTCCCACGCTTCTTTGTTGATCGGCTCACCCACCGAACCCAGGGTTTTCAACGAACTGAGGTCATACTTTTCTACGTACGCTTCGCCAAAGGCCTGCAACGCGCGGATGGCCGTCGGGGCCGTGTAAAAGATGTTGACGCGGTGTTTTTCCACGATCTGCCAGAAGCGCCCCGCATCGGGATAGGTCGGTACGCCCTCGAACATCATGGTCGTGGCGCCGGCCAGCAGCGGACCGTAGATGATGTACGAATGGCCCGTAATCCAGCCGATGTCGGCCGTACACCAGTAAATGTCCCCGTCTTCGTACTGAAACACGTTGCGGAAGCTGTACTCGGTGTAGACCATGTAGCCGCCGATGGTATGCACCACGCCCTTGGGCTTCCCGGTCGAACCAGACGTGTAAAGGATGAAGAGCATGTCTTCGGCATCCATCGTTTCTGCAGCGCAGTCGGCCGTCACTTTTTCGCGCTCTTCGTGCCACCAGAAATCACGACCCGGCGTCCAATCCACCTCATCTTTCGTACGTTGCACCACGATGCAGGACGACACCGACGTACATTGTTGCAGTGCTTCGTCGACGACAGATTTGACGGGAATGGATTTTTTGCCGCGAAAATTTCCGTCGGACGTCAGCACGGCTTTTGCCGAAGCGTCGTTGATGCGGTCGGCCAGCGCCGAAGCCGAAAAGCCGGCAAACACGACCGAGTGTACGGCGCCGATGCGGGCACAGGCCAGCACGCTGATGGCCAGCTCGGGAATCATCGGCATGTAGAGGCACACCCGATCGCCTTTTTCAATACCGTGCGCCTTGAGCACGTTGGCAAACCGGCACACTTCGGCATGAAGTTCGCGGTACGTCAGCGACTTGCCGGGCTCGTCGGTTTCGTTCGGTTCCCACAGGATGGCCGTTTGGTCACCGCGGGTTTCCAGGTGGCGGTCGAGGCAGTTCTCGGTGATGTTGAGCTTGCCGCCCAGAAACCACTTGACGTCGGGATCGCGGAAGTTCCATTGCAGTACCTGATCCCAGGGTTTCTGCCATTGAAACTGCCGGGCTTTGTCGGCCCAGAAACCTTCTGGATCTGCTACGCTGCGTTCATATTCCTGGTGGTAAGCCTCCAGCGATTTGATTCGTTCTGACATGATTTTGGTATTTTTGGTAGATGTGTGGTGGCAGCACTTGGCGACTCAGCATGTACTTGCCCTCGCTCGAACTGCAGTGTTTGAAAAAGTTGTGTGTTGCTAATTTAGTAGATAGAAGATTACGGTGCGCGTAGGACACAGGAAAGTATGGCTTATCGGGATGCTCCTCAGCCTTTGGGCAGGATCGCTATGCGCGCAGTCGGCGGCCGACTCGCTTCCCATAGGGCAGCACTTCGTGGTTGTACGTACCATCCAGATTGAGGGCAACACCCGCACACGGCATCACATCATCACCCGTGAACTGAACATCCACCCCGGCGACACGATCGACCTGGCCCTGCTCCCCATGTTGTTGCAACAGGAACGTAACAAGATTTTCAATACGCGCCTGTTTGTGACCGTCGACGTAAAAGCGGCACCGGCCCTGCCCGACTCGCTGCCCCAGTACCTGGAGCGCGACGTCATCATTCTGCTCAAGGAGCGCTGGTACTTTTTTCCGAGTGTAATTTTTGAACTGGCCGACCGGAATTTCAACGAGTGGTGGGAGCAACGGGGTCGCGACCTGAGCCGCACCAACTACGGCATCCGCCTCAGCCAGCGGAACTTCCGCGGCCGCAACGAACGGCTCAAGCTCAAGTTGCAGGGCGGGTTTACCAAGAAATACGAACTGCTCTACGAAGTGCCCTACCTGAATCGCCAGCAGAAGGCCGGGGGCAGCGTGATGTTTTCGTACATCACCCAGAAGAACGTGGCGTTCGACGTGAAAGACCACACCCTGGAGTTTCTGGGCAGTTCGGACGAGACGCTGCTCACTCGGTTTACGACGGGCCTTACGTACGGACGACGCCACGGCTTTTTTACCAACAGCGCTTTCAGCCTGCAGTTTGTCTACAACACCATTGCCGATACCCTGGCCGAACTTAACCCGAATTACTTCCTGAACGGCCGGACCCACCAACGCTACTTCCAGGCCTCGTATCGCTTCGACTGGGACCGGCGCGACATCAAGGCTTATGCCCTGCGCGGCCATCAATTGTGGGTCACGCTGGGGAGAGCGGGTCTGCTTCCTTCCGACGATTTTCACCGCACGTCGATCACCGCCCTGGGGGCCTTGTACCGCCCGCTGGGCCATCAGTTCTACTGGTCGGGGTCCGTTTCAGGCCAGCTGACCACCCGCGCCCGCCAGCCTTTTGCACAATTTCAGGCCTTGGGCTACGGCCAAGAGTTGGTGCGGGGCTACAACCGCTACGTCATCAACGGACAGCACTACGGCCTGCTGCGCAATACGCTTCGCAAGCGGCTGTTCTCGTACCAGACCGACCTAAACTTCATTCCGTTGCGGCAGTTCCGCACCATTCCGGTTGCGCTGTACATCAAAGGATTTTCCGATTTGGGCTACGTCTACAACCCACTCGCGACCGAACAGAACGCCCGTTTTACCAACCAGCCGCTCTGGGGAACCGGCCTGGGACTCGATCTGGTCACGTTTTACGACGCCGTATTCCGGATCGAATGGGCGATCAACGCGCAGGCCGAAACCGGCTTTTTCCTCAACTTCCGGTCGGAGTTTTAGTCGAAGTACCCGCTGTACCAAGGCGAAGGCACCCTGCCCAAAAAACAACATACCACTCTTGCGTCAGGCATCAGGAACGCAAAAGTGGTACGTCAGTAAAATCAGAAGCGGGGCCTCTCGCTACCGCATGGCTTTGTAAGCATTGATCAGCCCATTGGTGGAGGCGTCGTGCGAAGTCACGTGTGCGTCCCCCTTCAACTCGGGCAGGATCGATTTGGCCAGCTGCTTGCCTAACTCCACGCCCCACTGGTCGAAGCTCAGAATGTTCCAGATCACGCCCTGCACAAAGATTTTGTGCTCGTACATGGCGACCAGGCTACCCAGCGTGCGCGGTGTCAGCATTTTGAACAGGATGGAGTTGGTCGGTTTGTTGCCGGAAAATACCCGGAAGGGCAGCAGTTCCCGAATTTCTTCTTCGCTTTTCCCGGCTTTCTGCATTTCCTCCCGCACTTCGTCCTCTGACTTGCCGCGCATGAGGGCTTCGGTCTGCGCAAAGAAGTTGGATAGCAGAATGGGGTGATGCTCCCCAATGGGGTTGTGGCTCTGCGCCGGGGCCATAAAGTCGCACGGAATCAGCTTGGTTCCCTGGTGGATCAGCTGGTAGAACGCGTGCTGTCCGTTGGTGCCCGGTTCGCCCCAGATCACCGGCCCGGTTTCGTAGCTGACCCGGTGTCCGGCCCGGTCGACCGACTTACCGTTGCTTTCCATGTCGCCCTGTTGAAAATACGCCGGGAAGCGGTGCATGTACTGATCGTACGGCAAAATGGCGTGCGTTTCGGCTTCGTAGAAGTTGTTATACCAGATGCCCAGCAACGCCAGCGTCACCGGCAGGTTTTGTTCGAAAGAAGTTTCCCGGAAGTGGTTGTCCATGGCGTGGGCACCTTCCAGCAGCTCACGGAAATGCTCAAAGCCCAGCACGCAGGCAATGGGCAGTCCGATGGCCGACCAGAGGGAGTAACGTCCGCCGACCCAGTCCCAGAAGCCAAACATGTTGTCGGGCGAAATGCCGAACTTCGCGACGCCCTCCGCGTTGGTCGATACGGCCACAAAGTGCTTCGCTACGGCCGACTCGTCCTGCGCCACGTTCAGGAGCCACTCGCGGGCCGTGTGGGCGTTGGTCATGGTTTCCTGGGTCGTAAACGTTTTGGACGCGATGATGAACAGCGTCGTTTCCGGGTCGACCACTTTCAGCGCCTCGGCGATGTGCGTCCCGTCTACATTCGAAACGAAGTGGACGTTCAGGTGCGGCTTTTTGTAGGGCTTCAGCGCTTCGGTCACCATCACGGGACCCAGGTCCGAGCCACCAATCCCGATGTTGACAATGTCGGTGATGGGTCGCCCGGTGAACCCTTTCCACTCCCCGGAGATCACCTTATCGGTGAACTGCTCGATCCGCGCCAGCACTTCGTTTACCTCCGGCATCACATCCTGCCCGTCGACCACTACCGGCGTATTCGAGCGGTTTCGCAGCGCTACGTGCAACACGGCCCGCCCCTCGGTGGCATTGATTTTATCACCCGTAAACATCTTGTCGATCGCCTCTTTCAGTTGACACTGCTCTGCCAGATCGAGCAGCAGACGGTGCGTCTTTTCGGTGATGAGGTTTTTTGAAAAATCGAGGAGAATATCTTCAAAATGCAGCGAGAATTTCTGAAAGCGGTCCGGGTCGGCCTGAAACCAGTCGATCATGCGTTCGCCCATCATGGCACGGGAGTGGTCGCGTAACGCTGCCCAGGCATTGGTCTTGGTAGGGTTTATCTGCGGAAGCATAAGAAAATGAGCGTTTTGGTTTGTGGTCGGTGAAAGTAAAGAATGTAGTTGAGGCCAAAAACTTTTCCGGGACTTTCCCGACCGTTTGTGTGCGGAACTTCATAAAAAAACCGGCCTCTCGCCACACAGGCATGGCTTACATATGCCGGAACCATTTTACCTTTAGGAAGTTACTTTCAAGGTACTGACCGTTCCGCGTATGCCCCACCTACCCTTTGTGTTCCTGAAAGCCCAGTGGCGTAAACTCATCATGGCCAACTACGAGCTTCCGCCGAAAATGCTGGCCTCTTACCTACCCGCCGGTACCCAGCCCGACCTGTTCGAAGGCCGCGCTTACATGAGCCTAGTGGGTTTTCTGTTCGAGCGCACCAAAATTCTGGGCATCCCCGCCCCTTTCCACCAGCACTTCGAGGAGTTCAACCTGCGGTTTTATGCTACCAATCAGCTCGGCGCCGAACGCAAGCGGGCCGTGGTTTTTCAGAGCGAAATGGTGCCCAAGCCGTTGATTCCGCTGGTGGCCAATACGCTGTTCAACGAACGCTATTTCTACCGGCCGATGCGCCACCGGAATCATGTGGTCGGCGACCGCTTGGAAGTGGCCTACGAATGGAAACATAACCAGCAATGGGAAGGTATGCGCGTACAAGCCGAAAACCGCCTGCGCGACATTCCGGAAGGGAGTCTGGAAGAGTTTATTACCGAGCACTATTGGGGTTACGCGGGCCACTCGCCGCAAAAAACGTGGGAATATGCCGTGGAACACCCCCGCTGGCAGAGCTACCCCGTGCTGGACTTCGAACTGAACGCCGACCTCCCTGCACTATATGGCAAAAAATTAGGGCAACTACTCCAGCAGCCCCCCGCCTCCGTTTATCTGCTGGAAGGCTCCGAAGCGCGCATCCGCTGGCGTCAGCCGCTGCCCGTGCAAGAAGCGGTATTGGCTTAGGAAAAGGGTATTTAGGTCAAACGTTGCCTTTCCTTCAGCCTCTTGCCACCAGGGCGATGGAACCTCCGCCCCCCGGTCTTACGTACTACAGGGCTGAATTCGTCGTTTGGATTTCCAAGCGGAACTAATAGATTATTTCCTTGAAGCAACAATTTTCGATGCGGCGTCTGGTCCGTCCTTTCATCGCCTGGTGGCAACGCCTTACGACCGAGACCCGCCGGGGCAATTACCGTCCTCTCTTCCGGCTTTTTCTGGTGCTATTGGCCCTCCCGTTTGCCTTGGTGGCAACCCTGTACCTGGCCGTTTGGCTGGGCCTGACCGGTCCGCTGCCGACCGCTAAAGATCTGCGTACGATCCAGAACGCGACTGCGTCGGAGGTGTATTCGGCCGATGGCGTATTGCTGGGCAAATACTTCATTGAAAACCGTACCAACATCGAGTATGCGCAGATTGCCCCGGCGGTCATCGATGCGCTGGTTGCCACAGAAGACGCCCGCTTTTACGAGCACGAGGGTGTCGACCTGCGCAGCCTGGGACGCGTGGTGGTGAAGTCGCTGCTGTTGCAACAGGAAAGTGCCGGCGGGGGCAGCACGCTCAGCCAGCAACTGGCCAAAAACTTGTTTCCGCGCCGGACCTACGGCCCGTTGACCATGCCGATCAACAAGCTGCGGGAGATGATGATCGCCCGGCGGCTGGAACGGGTGTATTCTAAGCAGGACATCCTGACGCTGTACCTCAACACCGTTCCGTTCGGCGGAAATTTATTCGGCATCGAAGCGGGAGCACGGCGGTTCTTCAACGTACCGGCCGCGCAGTTGACACCCGAACAGGCAGCGGTGTTGGTCGGGATGCTAAAGGCCACCACGTCGTACAACCCGAAGCGCCATCCGGAGCGGGCACAGGCCCGCCGCAACGTGGTGCTCAGCCAGATGGTGCGGTATCAGTACCTGGATGCGCCGACGGCCGACTCGCTGAAGCAGTTGCCGCTGAAGCTGGACTACCACTTGGTAACGCACAACGATGGGCTGGCCCCCTACCTCCGGGCGCACCTGCGGCGGGAATTGCAGGCGTGGTGCGAGGCACACACGAAGGCCGATGGCACGCCCTACAACCTCTACACCGACGGGCTGAAGATCTACACGACGGTCGATTCGCGCCTGCAGGCCTATGCCGAGAAAGCCGTGGCGCGGCAGATGGCGCGGCTGCAAAGCTTGTTTTTCAAACACTGGAACAACCGCACGCCGTGGGATCGCGATCCGAACATCATTCTCACCGCACAGCAACGTTCGCCCCGGTACCGGCAGTTGAAAGCGGCGGGGTCGTCGGACGAAGAGATCCGGTCGCAGTTTCAGCAAAAAGTGCCGATGACCATTTTCACGTGGGATGGCGAAAAGGAACGTGACATGAGCCCGCTCGACTCCATCCGCTATTATCAACTGTTTCTGAACGCCGGCTTTCTGGCCATGCGTCCGCAGTCGGGCGAGGTACTGGCGTGGGTCGGCGGCATCAACCACAAGTATTTTCAGTACGACCACGTGCGCTCGCGACGGCAGGTCGGCTCCACGTTCAAGCCCATTGTCTATGCGGCTGCGCTGGAAAGCGGCGTCGATCCATGTGCCTACATTCCGAACGAACGCCGTACTTACGAAGAGTACGACAACTGGTCGCCGGGCAATGCCGAGGGCAACTACGAAGGCTTTTACTCAATGCAGGGCGGCCTGACACATTCGGTCAACACGGTGGCGGCTCACCTGATTATGGAGACGGGCATCGACAAAGTTTCGGAGCTGGCACATCGCATGGGCGTGCAGCCGGAACTGCCGGAGGTGCCTTCCCTTGCGCTGGGCACGGCCAGCATTTCGCTTTACGACATGGTGAGCGTATACGCCACACTCGCCAACCGGGGGGCGTACGTGCCGCCACACTACCTCGTCCGCATCACCGACGCGCGCGGCCAAGTACTGGATCAGTTCGCGCCCGACCGCCTGCCCAAACGCGTCATGAAAGAGAGTACGGCCGACCTGATGACCCACATGCTGGAAAGCGTGGTCGACTCGGGAACAGCCCGCCGGTTGCGCACACAGTTTCGCCTGCCAAACGACATCGCCGGAAAAACCGGCACCACGCAGTCGCACGCCGACGGCTGGTTCATCGGCTATACGCCCGAACTGGTGGCCGGCGCCTGGGTAGGGGCCGAAGATCCGCGTGTGCGGTTTCGTACCATCAGCCTGGGGCAGGGCTCGGCCACGGCGCTGCCGATCTGGGGTGATTTCATGCAACAGGTTAACAAAGATCCGGAGTTCCGCTCCCTCGCACGGGCACAATTCCCGGAACTGTCGCCCCGGCTGGCCAAGCGCCTCGACTGCGAAATGTACCGCGACAAAGACAAAGCCGATAACATTTTCGAACTCTTGTTCGGCACCGACCACGAGCGGGAAAAGCGTCGCGAAGAACGGCGCGAGCATCGGCAACAGGGAAAGAAAAAGAAGAACCTCGGCGACCGGCTGCGCGATCTGTTCGGCGGCTAACCTACCGGCGCAGGAGCTCCAGCCCCACTTCGCACTTCAGACATTGCTTCTGGCTGCAATATGCCTGGTACCATTCCAGGGCACCCTGCGCGTCGGCGGCCGTTTTGAACGACAGTCCTAGCTCATTCCAGAGGCGGGTAATGTGATTCGATTCTGCGGGCAGCGTTTCCAGCAACGCCACGGCGCGGTCGAGCATCTCCGGCTGGTCGCGCTCACGGGCCACGGCTGCCAGGACTGGTGCTGCGGTATTGACGAGCAGGTTGTCCAGGCTGGTTGCACCCATGCGCTCCCCCAGACGCGTTTTGGCTTCTTTCCCGAAATGGTAATGACGCCGCCAGTACTCGCCGACGGGTTGCGCCAGCGCTTCTTTTAACGCTTCGGGCGTCGTGGCCTCCGTAAAGAGCGCAAACAAACTGTGCGGCTGCGCCAAAAGGGCCGCCAGTTGCGCCAGCCGCACGGTCGGAAAATTGGCCGGGCGCATCCGCGCGAATTTCCAGACCGAAGGGGACAGGGGTGACTCAAGTTGGTATTTGTGGTGCAGAAACCTGAACTCCTTCTGCAATTGCGCCGGATATGCATCCGGGAACGTTCCGACCAGCCAACCAGCCTGCCCAAACAGCAGCGCTTCCACCTGCCACGGCTGATTGCGGTGCTTCCGTAGGATTTTAAGCGGCAGGGCCCGTGCCAGTTGTTGCATCGGCTCGGCATTCACCTTGAAGCCCATGTTCCAGGCCAACCGACGGTACACCGCCTCTTCCCAATCGTGACCTGTGGCTTTCCACTCGTCGCGTACATCGGCCGCTTTGCGCTCCAGACGCTGCAACAGCGCTTTATCGAGCATCGACAGTTTGCGTAACCGCTCGCTTTGCGGGAAGTGTGCGGCACAGGGAATGGGCGTGAGCGCGTGCACGAGTGTTTCGTACTTCTGAAGAATGCGTTCCGGAACTCGTCCTTGTAAAACCACCGTAGGAATCCGGCTGCCCTCGCTCCGAAAAACCGGGGCATCGTCTTCCCACACCACATGTAGGATGACGCCTTCGTAAGCCGCATCGGTCTGGTGTCGGTGGCGTGCCCAGTCCGACGACCGTACGTGAATTTCGATCGTACCGGCCCACTCCAACGTACCGATGCGGACGCGCGCTTCGCCGAAATCCGGTCCGGCATGGCTGTTCAGAAATCCCGGTCGGAGCACATATACCTCTGCCCCTTCGGTGGTCAAAAGCGCCTGACGATCGAACTGTTGGTATTGCCAGACGTAGTGCAATAATTCCTCTTTCAACATCATGGTGGCTGGGCTTGCTTCGCGAGGAAGGCTGTTTCGGATGGAACAATTCCCACCCGGTACTGCAATCTAATCGAAGGAACTTTTCAGGTGCATTTTCGTTTCCAACATTAATTCCTCAAGTTTCTACCGTACCTGATCTCGGCGACTTCAACGCCTACTTATGTCCTTCTCTTCCTTACCTGAACACGAGGCCGCACGTATTGATGCCCTCAAGCGCTACCACATTCTGGACACCCAAGCAGAGCAGGATTTTGATGATCTGGTACAACTGGCTTCCCAGATTTGTGGCACCCCCATTTCCCTTATTTCACTGGTCGACGAACGTCGCCAGTGGTTTAAGGCCAACAAAGGCCTGTCCGCGTCCGAAACACCACGAGAGCTAGCGTTTTGTGCGCATGCGTTACACCAGACCGAACCGCTGGTCGTAACGGATGCCACGCACGACGAGCGCTTTGCGCAGAATCCGCTCGTGACCGACGACCCGAGCATTCGGTTTTATGCGGGGGTTCCGCTTACCACGCCCGACGGCTACAACCTGGGAACGTTGTGCGTTATTGACCGGGTGCCGCGCCATCTGACCGACCAACAACTGTTTGCCCTGCGTACGCTGGCCCGGCAAGTGATTCAACAGTTTGAGTTGCGCCTTCAGAACAAGCAGATGGATCAGCAACTGAGTGAAATCAGCGAACAGCGACTGGAACTACAGCGCCTCACCCGCATTCAGCAGCAAATGCTCTCGATCATCTCGCACGACGTACGCAGCCCGCTTTTGTCGCTTTCGGGCATCCTGAGTATTCTGGAAAAGAGAGACTTACGGTCTGATCAGTTGCAACCGCTCTTCCGGGAAGCCCGGCGCGGGGTGAGCAGCGCCCGCGATCTGCTGGAAAATCTGCTCCAGTGGGCGAGTCAGCAATTCAGTGGCGAACAGTTGCGCGTAAAACCGATTGAGCTTTCGCCGGTGGTAGAACAGTGCATCGCGCAGTTTACTCAGGAATCGCATCTGAAGTCGCTAGCGCTGCTTAACGAGGTAGCGCCGCGCGTCGAAGTGTTTGCCGATCTGGACATTCTCCAGGCCATTTTACGGAACCTGCTTCACAATGCCGTGAAGTTTACGGCGCAGGGGAGCATACGCGTCCGACTGGAGTCGCAACCCGATCGGGATGTCATCTCGGTACAAGACACGGGCGTCGGCATGTCCACGCATCAGCTCGATCGCCTCCTGAAATGGGGCTATTACCAGAAAACCGCCGACACGCAGGGCAACAAGGGAAGTGGACTGGGGTTGCTCATCAACAAAGAGTTTGTCAGCAAACTGGGCGGAAAAATCTGGGTAGAAAGCGCCCTGGGCCAGGGAAGCACGTTCTTCGTAAGCCTGCCCCGCCCCGCGGCCGCCTGATCGGCGGTGCCCGGTGTTTGGTCAGGCTTGCGAAAAGTGCCGTTCCAGCAACTCCGCCATCTGCTGCTGCACCTGCTGCGCCGCCGCGCGCGCCTGTTGGGCGAAGTCTTTACCACGACCCGCGTACAGAATGCTCCGTGAGGCATTGACCAGGAGGCCACATTGGCGATTCATGCCGAAGCGCGCGACGGCTTCCAAATCGCCGCCCTGCGCCCCGATGCCCGGCACCAGCAGGAAATGGTCCGGTGCCAGTTCGCGCACTTTACGCAGGTGTGTCGTCTGCGTGGCTCCTACGACGTACATCAATTGATCGGCACTGCCCCATTTCTGCGCCGTGCGAATTACCTTCTCGAACAGCAGCTCCCGGTTTTGTAGCTCCAGCATCTGGAAATTAAGACTCCCCGCGTTCGACGTCAGTGCCAGCATAATCACCCACTTGCCTTCAAAGTTCAGAAAGGGTGTCACCGAATCTTCGCCCATGTAGGGCGCAACCGTTACCGCATCGCAGCCCAGTGTTTCGAAAAACGCCTTTGCGTACATGCTCGACGTGTTGCCAATATCGCCACGCTTGGCATCGGCAATGGTAAAAAGGCCTTCGGGAATGTAGTCGAGGGTTTGGGCCAGCGTTTCCCAGCCTTTTGGTCCCAGGCTCTCGTAAAACGCCAGGTTGGGTTTGTAGGCCACACACAGGTCGTGCGTCGCGTCGATGATCTGTCGGTTGAATTCCAGCACCGGATCGGCGGCGCTGTGCAGGTGTGCGGGAATTTTGGCGGGATCGGTGTCGAGTCCGATGCACAGGAAAGAACGCTTTTGTTGAATCTGGGCAAATAGTTGCTCGCGGGTCATGAATCAGGAAGTTGGCTAACGCAGCCCGAAAATACGAGTTTACGGAAAGCTGCCACAAAAAAACCCTCCATTTTGGAGGGTTTGGTCTTTGACCGTACGTCTCTGCCCTTAACGAAGGTCTACTTCGTTCACACCAGGGTGACTGGATTTGTTGAAGGTAAACGTATCGTTCGTTACGTTGATGTTGGGGTCGTACTTGTTGATTTCGAAGATCTGCCGGTTGTTGGTGCCGCGCTCAAACACGATCCACTTCCGCACGGTGCTGTCTTTTTTGTTGACCATCAGGCGGATCTTCGCCACTTCGCTACGGCGGTCTTCCGGCTCCATGTCGATGGTCTGGATGATGTCGCCATTTTTGTCTTTCAACTCACTCATCAACGCATACTTATAACCGTTTTCGTACAGCGTGTAGATTTTGGTGGGCGTAATTTCGTCTTCGGTCGGTTCGTAATTAGAAATGTTGACTTCGTTGGCATCGCGCATGTAGGCCCATACCACTTTGCCATCGCTGATGATTTCCTGGTCCTCCATTTTGAGGTTGAACTTCGGTCCCTGCACCACGATTTCGCCGTCCATGGACGCGTATACTTCGCCAGAAGGGCTCTCGATCGAGCGGGTATAGTGAGCTTTAAAAGCATCTACCGAGCGGTAGTTTTCACTGACTTTATCTAAGATCGCCTTTGCCTTGGGGTCGTACTGTGCAAAAGCGGTGCTGCTTCCTCCCACCACCAGCAAAAGCATCGCGATCCATACCAATCGTTTCATAACCTGTAATAATCTGTGTTTTACTAATCTACTACTATTTACGAATCCAGGTTACTCAATAACTGTTCCAAACTCACTTCGTCGCGAATTAAAACTTCGCGGGCCTTGCTTCCTTCGAACGGCCCCACGATGCCGGCGGCCTCCAGTTGGTCGATCAGACGGCCCGCCCGGTTGTAACCTAACTTCAGCCGGCGCTGCAACAGCGACGTGCTGCCTTGCTGGTGCGCCACAATGACGCGCGCGGCGTCGGCAAACATGGGATCGCGGTCGGCCAGGTCCACATCCCCTTTGCTGCTGTCACCACTGTCGTCGCCGTAATACTCGGGCAGGAGGTACGCAGATTCGTACCCCCGCTGCTGGCCCACAAAGTCGCAGACCGCCTCCACTTCGGGCGTATCGACAAAGGCGCATTGCAGGCGCGTCAGTTCCGAGTTGATGCTCAGCAGCATGTCGCCCATCCCTACGAGTTGCTCGGCGCCGCCCGTATCGAGAATGGTACGGGAGTCCACTTTGGACGTAACCTTAAAGGACAGGCGCGCCGGGAAGTTGGCCTTGATGATCCCCGTAATGACGTTGACGGACGGACGCTGCGTAGCCACCACCAGGTGAATCCCGATGGCCCGGGCCAGCTGCGCCAGGCGGGCAATGGGCGTTTCTACCTCTTTGCCGGCGGTCATCATCAGGTCGGCCAGCTCGTCGATCACCAGCACGATGTAGGGCATGTACCGGTGGCCTTTTTCAGGATTGAGCTTGCGTTGGGTAAACTTCTGGTTGTATTCTTTCAGGTTCCGGCAACCCGCATCTTTCAACAGATCGTAGCGCGTATCCATTTCGATGCAGAGCGAGTTGAGCGTGTTGATCACCTTCTTGGTATCGGTGATGATGGCCTCGTCGCCGTCGGGCAACATGGCGAGGTAATGGCGCTCGATTTTACTGAAGAGCGACAATTCGACCTTTTTCGGATCGACCAGCACGAACTTGAGCTGCGACGGATGTTTCCGGTAGATGAGCGAGGTCAACAGCACGTTGAGTCCGACGGATTTCCCCTGCCCGGTGGCCCCCGCCATCAACAAGTGAGGCATTTTGGCCAGGTCAGTCACAAACACCTCGTTCGAGATGTTTTTGCCCAGTACGATGGGCAACTCGGCCTTGCTTTTCAGGAACTTCTCGGTCGAGATCACCCCGCGCGCCGACACGATCTCACGGTTTTTGTTCGGCACCTCGATCCCGATCGTCCCTTTTCCGGGAATCGGGGCAATGATGCGGATGCCCAACGCCGCGAGGTTCAGCGCGATGTCGTCTTCCAGGTTTTTGATCTTGGAGATACGCACGCCGGCTTCGGGCACAATTTCGTAGAGCGTTACGGTCGGGCCGATGGCCGCTTTGATGCTGGCAATGCCGATGCCGTAGTTCGACAACGTTTCGACGATGCGGTTTTTATTGGCTTCCAGTTCGTCGGACGATACCTGGTGTTCGCCGCTGCTGTGCTCCTGCAGAAGTTCGACGGGCGGCAACTGAAACGAAGCCAGGTCGAGCGTTGGGTCGTAGGCTTCCTCACCCGCCGCCGCTAAGGGCTCTTCCACCGGCTTCTCGATCGTGAAAGAAGGCCCGTCCTCCTCTTCTTCCTCCGGTTCGTCGTCCGCAGGGCCCATGTCGATGTCCAACGGAATTTCGTGCCCGTTGCGGTTCGAAGCCGCCGGACGAGGGGGCGGTGTTACGTTCGCTTCGCGTTCAAACTGCGCGTAAGCAGGTTCCGGCTCGGGCTCTGGTTCCGGCATAGGTTCGGGGGGCGGCGGCGGGGCGGCCCGACGCGGTTCCCGGGCAGCCGGGGCCTCTTCTTCCTCCTCCTCTTCTTCTAGATCGGCCTGCGCATTGTAGGCTGTCTGATCCGACACGTCGCTGCGCAGGGCCCACTTCCAGTGCGGCGCGTTGATGTGGGTGATGTCGAAATAGAAAATGACAAATACGGCCAGCGCAAACGCCAGCAGCACAAAGCTGCCCAGTCCCAGAAACTGCCGAAAGACCAACCCCCACTCGTAGCCGATGCCGCCGCTCAACTGTCCCCACTCTTCGGCGTGGCCCGTGGCCAGCAGAATGGAACCGATGGTGATGCTCAGCCAGACGGCCGCAAACAAACAGAGGTTGATGAGACGGTAAAGCGGCACCAGTTCGCGCCGGAAGACGATCTGATACCCGACCCCGAATAAGATAGGGAGCAGAAAGAACGCGCTGATGCCTAACCAGCGGAACATGAACAGATGTGATAACCAGGCCCCGGTAATGCCCAGCCAGTTTTCGATTTCGCTACCCGCCGGCCGAACGCCCGTGGTGCGGATCGATTCGATCACGCTTTGGTCGGCCGCTCCGGTAAACAGAAACGAGATGAAGGCTACGCCGAGGAAAATAGCACTAATCAGCAGCAACAGGCCGATGCTCAGGTGCACCCGCCGGTCTGTGAAAAACCTCGCCACGCCCTGAAACGGGTTTTTCCGTGGTCGCTTTTCCTTTTCTTTCTTCTTGTATGTATTCTTCGCCATGAGTCAGAAAAGCAAAACTAAAGTTTTTACCTCTACGCCGTGACCGTCAGTCGGTTGACTTCCCGGCAGATCGCCTTGACCAGCCCCGGTCCTTCGTAGATAAAGCCCGTGTACAACTGCACCAGGGCCGCACCGGCCTCCAGTTTTTCCAGCGCGTCGTCGGGCGAAAAAATTCCCCCCACGCCCACAATCGGGAAAGCACCGCCCGACGTCCGATTCAGGTACCGGATCACCTCCGTGGCTCTTTCCCGCAACGGACGGCCACTTAGCCCTCCCATGCCCATCTGTTCAACCTGCGAGGGCGGGGTTTCCAACCCCTCGCGACTGATGGTGGTGTTGGTGGCCACTACACCCGCCAGGTTCGTCTCCTGCACAATCTCGATGATGTCGTCAAGCTGCGCTTCGTTCAGGTCGGGCGCAATTTTCAACAACACCGGTTTCGGCTGCAGCTGCGCCCGGTTCTCTTCCTGCAGCGTTTGCAACAGATGCAACAGTGGCGCTTTGTCTTGTAACGCCCGCAGGTTGGGGGTATTGGGCGAACTGACGTTGACCACGAAATAATCGACCACGTCGAAGAGTTTCTGGAAGGCAAACCGGTAATCGTCGGCGGCCGCGTCGTTCGGGGTGGTCTTGTTCTTGCCGATGTTTCCGCCAACAATCACGTCGGACTTGCGCAGGCGCAGGCGATTGGCCGCCGCCGCGACACCTTCGTTGTTGAAGCCCATGCGGTTGATCAGGGCGCCGTCGTGCGGCAACCGAAACAGCCGGGGCCGAGGGTTGCCCGGTTGGGGGCGGGGCGTTACCGTCCCGATTTCTACAAAGCCGAAGCCCAGGGCAGCCATCTCGTCGACAAGGCGGGCATTTTTATCAAAGCCGGCGGCCAGCCCTACCGGATTGGGAAAGCGGAGCCCGAACACGTCCCGACTCAGGCCGGGCCCGGTCAGCTGAGCCCAGCGGCGCACCAACTCCGACACGCCGGGCAGTTGCAACAGCGCTTTCAGCGCGTAGAACGTAAACTCGTGTGCCTGCTCCGGCGGCAGTTGAAACAGGAGAGGACGGATAAGCGATTTATACAAAACAGAACTTCGGTTTAAGGTTAGCTACGTGGGTGGTAATCCTGAATGACCTGCCGCAGGTATTCCACGTCCATATGAGTGTAAATTTCGGTCGTTACGATCGATTCGTGGCCTAGCATCTCCTGAATGACGCGCAGGTCGGCGCCGCCTTCCAGCAGGTGTGTGGCAAACGAATGGCGAAACGTATGCGGGCTGATGTTTTTCTTGAGGCCGATTTTTTCCGCCAGTTTTTTAACAATGGCAAACACCATCACCCGCGTGAGCTTCGCACCGCGCCGGTTCAGAAACAGTACGGATTCGCTGCCGGGCTTGACTTCTTGCTGGTTCCGGATGTGTTCTTTGTACAGGTTGATGTACTTGATGGCATCGCCGCCGACCGGCACCAGCCGCTCTTTGTTGTTTTTGCCCAGCACCTTCATGAACCCGACGTCGAAGAAGAGGTTGTTGATCCGCAGGTCGATCAGTTCGGAAACGCGCAGGCCTGAACTATAAAGCGTTTCGAGCATGGCCCGGTTGCGCATCCCTTCCGGGGTAGACATGTCGATGGCGCCCAGCAGCTTCTCTACTTCGTGAAACTCGAGCACCTCCGGCAGTTTTTTGCCGCGCTGCGGCGCCTGAATCTGCGCCGAGGGGTCTTCCGGAATCACATTCTCCGAAACCAGGTATCGGAAAAAGGATTTGAGTCCCGAAAGCGTACGCGCCTGCGAGGGGGCAGTCATGCCCAGATTGTTAATGTAGACCAGAAAATTCTTGATGTCGCGCGTAGTGACCCGGTCGGGCGGGGTATCCTTCTGTTCGCTCAGGTCGAAAAACTGCTTCAGCTTGGTGACGTCGCGGACGTACGCCTCCACCGAGTTAGCCGACAGTGAGCGCTCTATCTGCAAGTAGTGCTGGTACTCCTGGATAATTTTAGTCCAATCCGACATAGGGAGGCGGAGGTTCGGGTACTTAAAGTTAAAGGTATTTTCTCAAAATGCGCTCAATGGCACTGGTATACGTTTCGCCGTTGGTATTGAGCAACACCAGCAACGGGTACAAATTGTACAGCGAGCGGCGTTCCTCAAAACCGGGCTCTAACGGAAAAATATTGTCGTAGGCCTCAAAAAAGGCTCTTTCGAATCGCCCGAGCAAGTGCGCGTACGCAATTTCGGCTTCGCGCAAGCCATAGTACGGTGCAGGCCCCAACAGCGACACGTACCCGTCTTCGCCGACCAGCACGTTACCGGCACGCAGATCGCCGTGTAAAAGTGCGGGTTTTTCGCGAGGAATGAGTTGCGGCAGGCGTTCGAACAGCTTTTCCAGACGCGCCAGCGTCTCGGTCGAGATCAGATGACGGTAATGTGCCAGTCCGGCCTGCGCGCGCAGTCGCTTCTCGATCCAGAACCGGATACCGTCCTGATCGAGCGCATTGTCCTGCCGCAAGCCGCACAAGTACGTATCGAAATGCAAGCCAAAGGTGGGATGGGTCCGAATGTGCAACTCGGCCAGTTGCTCGCCCAGCACGCTGGAAAAATCGGGCCGGGGATAGTTTTCGTACAGAAATTCCAGCAACAGGTAGGTATGCTGGCCACTCTGCCCGTGGCCAATCACCTCGGGCAGGCGAATCACGTCCGTCTTCCGCAAGAGTTGCAGGCTTTGCGCCTCCGCCTCCACCACCTGAATGGACACTGCTTCGCTCCATTTCAGAAAAAAAGGTCCGGCATCGGTTCCCAGGCGTACGGCCTGCCAGGTGGGGTTACTCCCCAGCAGTTGAAAATCCAGTACCTCGACATTTCGCCCTAACTGTTCCAACAGTATTGTTTCGAAGAACGGCGTAGGGTCCGCATCTGGTGTCATCATACCTTCCCATTTGGACGCAGTGCATACTTTTCCATCAGGAACGCAAGCAGACGTTGGCCTGAGCGTTCCAGCATGCGCGCTACGTTTTCGAAGCCATCCTGCCCTCCGAAATAAGGATCGGGCACCTGCCCATCTTCGGGTTGAGGATCGAAATCACGCATCAAAACAAGCTTGTCTTGGTACTTTTCCGCCGAGGGCAATTTCCGAATCTCCGTCAGGTTAGCGCGGTCCATGGCGACGATCAGATCAAAAATTTCCAAATCTTCCGTTAAAATTTGACGTGCCCGGTGTGTAAGGTTTAAGCCTCGTTTCGCAGCCGTAGCGCGCATGCGTTCGTCTGCCAACTCGCCAATGTGGTAACGGGAGGTTCCGGAAGAATCGATCGTGATCTGTTCTGATACCTGTGCTTGCTCTACCAGATGTCGAAATATGCCTTCTGCCATAGGCGAACGACAAATATTTCCTAAGCAAACAAATAACACTCGAACGGGAGATGCCATACTTATGGTTTATCAACAATGCCCGGCAAGGGCGTAAGTTTTTTTTAAGAAATAGATAGCTGCCAAGAGGTTACCATTTTAGTGGTCTATCGTATATACCTCTGATGTGTTTTAGCATATATTTGCGACGCCTACGCTCGATCCCACCATTTGCTCCACCACTTGTCAGGTTCATTACAGTAGTTGGCTAACCCCATAGTTATGACGGCTAAAAAGCGCACGGATGTGTCTTTTGTACTTAAGGTTTTAACGCTTTTCTTCTTGCTAGCGCTCGGCATGTGGAAGAACCAAGATTTAAAATCAGATACTACACTCTCTCAGGAAGGGGATCTGTTTCATCCCTTTGACTTGCAGACTTCTGCCCCTGCTGATGCAATATACGGCGAAGTTACAGCAACTGCCGGTACTGCATCGCCCACACTAGAGTAGGTTCCCTCTCCTGGCGTCCACACAACGCCACTTGCCTTTCCCGGAATTTCACTCCCGCTACGGAACGGTCTGCCGCGGTAGAATAGCACGAAATTCGGATTGTGATGCTTGCCTCAACAGGTTAGGCAGTATTTTTGTAAGTCCTAATGCTTTATCACTCACAATCCGCTGAATTCATGAAAAGAGCGCTGCTTCCGTTTGTTATTCTATCCCTCTTTTGCATAGCCCACCTCTCGGCACAAAGCATCAACCCCAAGTCGCGGGTCAGTCAGATCGCGCTGGCGACGTATAAAAGTCCTGAAGGCTACTTGAAGATTCATTACGGTCAACCTTACCGGAAAGACCGGGCCATTTTCGGGGCGTTGGTGCCTTACCACCAGGTATGGCGAACCGGTGCTAACGAGGCGACCGAGCTGACCACTACGTCCGACCTGCTCATTGGCAACAAAGAGCTTAAGGCAGGCACCTACTCGGTCTACACCATTCCGCAACCCAACCGGTGGACGATCATCCTGAACAGCGATTTAGGGGCCTGGGGGGCGTATGAATATACTCCTAAAAAAGATGTCTTGCGTTTCGAAGTTCCTGTGGGCCATACGCCGGAAACCTACGAGGCCTTTACCATCAACATTCTGGGTGATGGGCCCGAAGCGGAGATCCAAATGATGTGGGAGCAGACATTTGTGAGCATCCCGGTAAAAATTCTGGGAGCAACTGCCTCCGCTCCCTGACACGCCATTTTACCTTGTTAATCGAAAAAGCCCGCTGCAGAACTGCAGCGGGCTTTTTCGATTACGTAACGGTTATTCGACCGGTGTGCTTTTGGGCAACGGCTTGGGGCGGGGCTTCTCCGGGTTGTCTTGCCCTTCGGCGGCCCGGTCGTAGGCTTCGATGATCCGCTTGACGAGCCGGTGCCGTACAACATCCTCGCCATCCAGATGGACGAACGAAATGCCTTTGACATCTTTCAGGATGTGAAGCGCCTCCAGCAACCCCGATTTCTGCTGCCGCGGCAAGTCGACCTGCGAGGCATCACCCGTAATGATCGCCTTTGAGTTAGGACCCATCCGCGTCAGAAACATCTTGATTTGCATCGGCGTTGTGTTCTGCGCCTCGTCGAGCAGAATGAAAGCGTTGTGCAGCGTTCGGCCGCGCATGTACGCCAGGGGGGCAATTTCAATCACCCGGTTCTCCTGATAGTACTTGAGCTTTTCGGCAGGCACCATGTCGTCCAGGGCATCGTAGATGGGGCGCAGGTAGGGGTCGATTTTTTCTTTCATATCACCCGGCAGAAAACCCAGATTTTCGCCCGCTTCAACGGCGGGCCGCGTGATGATGATCTTCTTCACCTCCTTATTTTTCAGCGCGCGCACGGCCATGGCCACCGAGATGTACGTCTTGCCGGTACCGGCCGGCCCCACGGCAAACACCAGATCGTGGCGGCGTACCGCTTCGACCAACTTTTGTTGATTGACCGTTTTGGGTTTGATGATGACGCCTTTGGTACCGTAGATAATGGTATCTTCCAACAACTCATTTTCGATGCGCTCTTCGTCCCGGCGGATGTAGCTCTGGACATTTTCCTGGGTCAGGCGTCCAAAGTGATTGTAGTGTTCGAGCAACGCATTCAGGATGTCGTTGATCTTCATAATCTCGGGTGCGGTACCCTTGATACGAATTTCGTTTCCTCGCGAGATAATCTTGCTTTGAGGAAACGCGGACGCAATTTCGTTGATGTTCTGGTTGGCAACACCCAAGAAGTCCACCAGCGATACATTATCCAGCGTAATGACTTTTTCTACCAAGCGGTTGTGGATTTAAGTGAATATGTTTTACCCTTTGAAACGTTGCAAGAAATTAGAAAAATTCCCCACCATAATCAAAAGCCTACGTCAGTAATTACGCGACCGGCCGCAAATAGGTAATTTCATCTTTACGAAGTTTTATAAATTCTCTTTTATTTGATGTTGTGGCATGACAAGAGGGCATCAGCATAGGCCCTTTTCCACACTACCCCTAATCCTAACCGCATGGTAATTCGCATTGTACGGCTGGTTTTTCGTGAAGATAGCGTCGAGGAATTTCTCCGGATTTTTCAGCGTACCTCTCCCCATATTCGTCATTTCGAAGGGTGCCAGCACCTGGAGCTGCTACACGATTGCACCCATCCGCATGTGTACTACACGTATAGCTACTGGGAGTCGGAAGCGGCCCTGGAGCAGTACCGGCATTCGCCCCTCTTCAAGCAAACCTGGGCAGAGACCCGTCAGCTTTTCGGCGGCAGGCCCTCAGCACATTCGGTACAGCGCGTCACGCAGGTTACCTAAGCACTTCCCGCACAGCCGGCTCAGACGTCGGGGTAGTTTGTGGCGTTAAGTTGGGCAGTTTGATTTTGAACGCCGTGCCCACGCCTGGCGTAGACGTGACGACGATCTGTCCCTTGAGTTTTTCGATCACCTGCTTGGTGATGTAAAGCCCCAGACCCGAGCCGTACGACTCTTCCGAAGCGCGGAAAAACATCTCGAAAATGCGGTCGAGGTGTTTCTGGTCGATGCCTTTCCCGTTGTCTTCCACCACGATCTGGGCATACTCCTGCTTTTGGTTGACCATCACTTTCACGAACGAATCGGGGGCCGTTACTTTCTGGTACTTCACCGCGTTGGACACCAGGTTTTGCATCACAATGGCCAGGCGCCTCGGGTCAGAATAAAAATCGTATTCGCGGTTCACTTCCACGGTGCATTGGATCTTGTCCGCGTGGTCCATGTACCGCAGATTTTCGACCGTATCGTTCAGCAAGTGTTCGAAATCAATCCGTTCGGCTTTTACTTCCAGGCGGGTATTCCGGGAGAAGTTCGTCAGATCGATGATGAAGGTATCGAGTTTATTGACCGACTTTTCGATGAGATTCAGGAACTTGAGTCGTTCTTCCGCGTTATCCTCAATCTTCGAAATATTCAGCAATCCCAGGATAGAACGTAGCGGCGCCCGCAAGTCGTGAGAAGCCCGGTACACAAAGCTATCCAGCTCGAAGTTGGTCCGCTTCAGTTCGTCTTCCCATATTTTTCGTTGGGTGATGTCGTGCCCGAACACCGTCAGGCCGCTAATCTCTCCCTCTTTCGAGAAAATCGGGTTAAAGGAAATTTCCAGGTCGATGCTTCGCGTCGGCAGCTCGTAATGAAACTCTTTTTGCATCGTTTCGCCGGCCAGCGTCCGCGTGAAAATCTTCTTCCAACTGTTGAAATAAAGCGGCGGAATGTATTCGCCCAAGTTTTTACCTTTCTCCAACTCCACGCCAAACCCCACCTGACAGAGCTCCTGGAAAGGCGTATTCAGCGTCATGATGTTGAAGCTACTGTCGAGGGAGTAGATGATATCCGAGGTGTTTTCGATCAGCGCGCTCAGGTTGGCCTCGTTGTGCCGCAGTTCCAGCTCGGCCTGCTTGCGTTTCGAAATATCTTTGGCAAACACGCTGACGCCTGCAACCGCCTCGTTGCTCCCGAAAATGGGGTTGAACGACACTTCAAAGTTCATCACCCGCTCGTCGGCCAGGACGTGGTCAAACTCGATGTAAAAGCGTTCGCCCGCCAAGGCACGTTGGTAATGCTCCTGCCAGAACAAAGTGCTTTTCTGAGAGCTGGCTTCCTGGATGTTGTCGCCCAGTGCGGCTTTTACGCCGTAGACCTCGGGCATAAAGAACTTGCTGGCAATGGTATTGAGGGCGATCAGTTCGTAGTGATGGTTGATTGCCCAAATGCTGTCGGTAGTGTTCTCGATGAGCGCACTCAGGTTGGCCTGGCTTTCGGTCAGTGCCTGCATGGTCGAGATCCGTTCCAGTTCTGCGGCAGCCCGGATCGAGAAGATTTTCAAGATCGATTCGGCAATCTGGCTGTTGAACAGGGGTTTGCTGTCTTCTACATAAAGTACGCCCACCGCACGACGGCGGCTGTCCAGCAACTGAATGCCCATAAAGGTGCGAATCGTATCCGCTACATCCGGTCGGTTTTCCAGCTCTCCGTCACTCATGTAGACAAAGCCCTCCTCCAGGATGGTGCGACAAATGCTGTCGTTTAGTGCAAACTGGTAATTGGGCAACGTCTGCCCATCCCGAAATACTGCCAGCGTCGTTACGTCGGGAGCGCCTTTGGTGACGTCCTCGATCTTCGCAATAACGGCGTTGTTTACTTGCAGGTACGCCGCCAGGTTCTCGACCAGCGAAATAAAGAATTGCTCGCCAATGGCACCCGATACCCCCCGCACAATGTTACGCAAGATTTCCTCGGCCATCTTCCGGTCCGTGATGTCGTTCAGGATGCCGATGAAGTGGGTGAGCTGCTTTTTGTGGTTGTAAACAGGCGACAGATTGAATTCCTGCCACCGCTCCTGTTCGCCGTTGGTTTGATGAAACAGCACACTGCACTCCTCCTGCTGCTGAATGGCCCGGCTCAACAGCGCGAACGCTTCGTTGCGTTCAGAATCGTCGTTCCCCTGATTCAACTGGCGATTCAGGACTTGTAGTAATGGTTCCTGCGCCGTTCCCCGGAATACGCGGTTGCTGTAGATGACCTGGTGCGCAGGAGGACGGGCTTCGGCGATGACAATGCCGTTGTTGCTGGTATCGATGGCGCGCTGCAACAACCGAAGGTTTTCCTGTTGCAGGTACCGCTCCGTGACCTCACGTGTGTTGACCACGATTCCCTGCACTTCGTCTACGTCGAGCAGATTGCTGAATACCGACTCCACGTAAACATAAGTATCGTCTGCACGGCAGAAACGGTATTCCAGCGTTGAGGTCTCTTCCTTCGCCAGAATTTGCCCGAACAGCTTGTCTAACGTCGCCCGGTCTTCCGGATGCACTAAATCGCGCCAGCATTGCTCGTTCAGCTCCATCGCGTCGTACCCCAGATAACGGTAGGTTGACTCACTGGTGTAGCTCACATATCCCTCTTCGTTCAACACCGTCGTGATGTCGGACGAGTTCTGGACGAGCGAACGGAAGCGGGCTTCGCTCTCGGCCAGAGCCAGTTCGGTATTTTTCCGATCCTGAATGTCGAGTGCCGTGAAACAGATGCTGGTGATTTCTTTGTGCTGATTATATACCGGCAGAAAGCTTACCTCAAGCCACAACTGCGATCCGAAAGGCGTGCTAACCGATTTTTCCAGGGAGATGTAGCGCCCGCGCGCCGCCTCCTGAAACCGCTTTTTGAAGCCGTCGGTCCACTCCGGCATCAGGTATTCCAACACCGAGTGACCAGGTTCCGGCGACTTGCCGGTGAGGGAGTAGGCCAGTTGGCGTGCCGTTTTGTTGAACGTCTGCACCCGGTACGAATTATCGAGGAGCACAAAGGCCTGGATGGTGGTTTCGAAGATGGCCTTCAGGTTGGCTTCCGAACGCGATAGCGCGCGCTCAATGCGACGGCGGTCGGTAATGTCGCGCGAATTGACCACAATGCCCCCTACATCGGGGTTGTGCAGCAGGTTTTTTACGCTGCCGTCGAAATACCGCCACTCGCCGTTTTTGTGACGCAATCCAATCTCGATGTGATGAATTTCTTCCGGATCGTGAACGTGAGTTTCCAGTACGGTCCGCAGTTCTTCCTGGCTGTCCGCATCCATGAAACTGTACAGCCGTTCGCCCATCATCTCTTCCAGATCGTATCCCAACAGGGAGGTAACCGAGGGGCTTTCGTATAAGATCTCGCCGTCGGCTTTTAGCAACGTCACCAGATCGGTAGAGTGCTGAATGAGGGACTTGTAGTAAGCTTCGCTCTTCCGTACCGCCTCCTCGGCCTTCCGCTGCTCGGTCACGTCGTTGATCATCGCGATGACCAGGTCACTTTCGTTTGCCTGAATGCGCTCAAACGACGTGTTGACGTAACGTAAATCTCCCTGCTCTGCCACAAAGGCCATCGGGTAGTTGAGCACGGTGCGCCCTTTGCGAAGCTGCCGGTAAATTTCGTCGCGCTGCGCCTGATCGCTCCAGAAACTCAACCGGTTGCTGGGTCGACCCAGCAGCTGCTCGCGGGTATAGCCCGTGAGGCGCAAAAAGCTATCGTTGGCATCGACCAGCAAATCGGTCTGGAAGTCCGAAATCAGGATGGCCGTCGGGTTGGCAGTAAATACTTTCCGGAAACGCTCTTCGTATTCGCGAAGCGAACGTTCGGCCAGGCGCTGTTGAGTAACTTCTCGGAGCACGTAAAGCGTCCCGTAGACCTTGCCGCGCTTGTCTTTCAGGGCCGTAGCCATCGTTTCGGCAATACCTCCCTGCTGGTCTTTCGTAATAAACTCGACTTCGTCCGGCAGCCCCACGGCCGAAGTTTGCGACAACGGACTTGGGGCCGAATGTTGCAGAAAGCCAAGATCTTTGCCGATGGCTTCTTCTTTAGAATAGCCAAACAGACGTTGCGCAGAAGGACTCCACTCCTGAATGCGGTTAGCGGGGTCGGTGATGATAACCGCATCGTTAATTTTTTCGAACGTGAGTGCCTGTTTATAGAGGCTTTCGTAATCGCTCTCCCGTTCTACGGCTAGTCCAATCAAACTACAGGTCACATCGACCAGGGGCAATACATTGGGCTGGCGGCGCTGAGGGCTGGTATAATACAGATCGAGCGTAGCGATCACGCGGCCGCGGTAATCCAACACCGGCGTAGAGCCACAAGCCCGTAGCGAATGCTTTAGGGCCAGGGTCCGTACCTCTTGCCAAGCTGGGTCTTCTGCGATGTCGTGCGTCCAGACCGCTTCTTTGCGCACCGTGGCCATACCCCAGCTTTCTTGCGCCGTTGTTGCACAGCGCCCGACCATCGCCTGTTGGTAGTCCGACGGCAGGCTAGCACCAACGGTACGGCTGACGCACCCTTCGTTTAATAGCGTTACGGCCGGAATAACCCCCTCCTCGGTCTCTTCGATTCGCTGACAGATCTGTTCCAGAATCACGTCCAGGGCATTGCCGCGCGCTACCATTTCCAAGACGTCGCGTTGCAGGTTGACCAGCGTCTGAGCATTTCGTTCGGGCGTTACGTCGCGCAACACGCCCAGGTGCAACCCCGGCAAAAAGTGCGACTGCGCCTTTAGCTCGACATACCGCCGCTGCCCATCGGGCCGGCGAAAATCGAACGTGCGGGTCATGTCAGCCTTTTGTGACAGTTCCTGCCACAGATGCTCGAATTTTTCCTGAGGGCAGGAAGGAAACAACGAATACAGCGGCTGCCCGATCAGCTCTTCGATGGGGCTGTCGTACAAGCGCGCCGTGGCCCGGTTGGCGTCTTGCAATACGCCCTGGTCGTCGACGACCACAATCGACTCGTTGGTGTTTTCAAACAAGCTGCGGTAACGAACTTCGCTTTTACGCAGGGCCTCTTCGGCCATAATTTTGGCGGTGATGTCCGTCGCCACAACCAGACGGGCTTTCCGACCCTCGAATTGTTGCGGCTGGCTATTTACATCCACGTAGATGCTGGTCCCGTCTTTCCGAAGCTGTTGCCACACGCGCGAAAGGGTACCGGCGCCGTCGATCGTCTTTAAGCTTTCCTGTAGCGCTTCCACTTCGCCCGGAGAACAGATATCCACGATGCGCATGCTGAGGAATTCTTCCTCCGTGTAGCCGTAGACTTGTTGTGCGACCCAGTTCACCGCCAGGAAACGTAATGTTTTGATGTCGTAAATCCACATCGGGAGCGGGCTGTCGGCAAACAGCAACTTGTATTGACGCTCCGAGTTTTCCAGTACTTGCCGTGCTTTGCGCTGCTCGGTTACGTCGCGGCGCAAACCAAAATGGCCCACAATGTGGCCTTCAGGATTGTAAATGCAGCTGTACTCTCCCTCTACCCAAATGCCATGCTCCTGGTTAATCTGCTGGTAAAACTCTGTTTTCAGCGTTCCGCTTTCGTACAGTCGCAACAGGTGCTGCCGCCCCAACTCCGGGTTGAACGCAAAAATATGGTGGTACCGCAGGGTGATTAACTCTTCCTGCGACCGACCGTACTGCCGCGACATCACCTCGTTTACCTGCGTAAAATGTAACGTATGGAAAGCCCGCTCTACCAACTGCCGCTTCTCGGTCGTAGTGGCATCGCGCCAGTTGATCGGCTCGTCGAGCTCCATGAAGAATGCAGCGTCGAGCGACTGTGAGAAGAACAGACGCATCAGGTTCAGCGACTCACGCACCTGTTTTTCGCCTTCGCGCAGGCGAATGTCCACGCTATGCTTGTGCATTACCGTGCGAATCGTCAGATCCAGCTCCCGGTCCTGGCACGGTTTGAGGATGTAGCCGAAAGGATCGGAAAGCTTGGCGCGCTGAAAAGTGCTTTCGTCTGCAAACGCCGTCAGGTAAATCACCGGAATCTGTATCTCGCGGTGGATCAGTTCAGCCGTCTCGATGCCATCGAGGTCCCCGTCGATCATAATGTCCATCAGGATGACATCCGGCTGCTTGTCGCGTACCGATTGCAAAGCCGCATCGCTGTTGGAAACGGTTCCGGTAACCACATACCCCATGTTGCGAAGTCTCATCTCAAGGTCTTTTGAGATAATCATTTCATCTTCAACAATGAGCACTTTAATCGACGGCATATTGTTTTGCTCGGTCAGGTGTGATTTGCAAATTCTTTCACAGGGGAAGACCAGAGGAGTCCATGGAAGTGGTCCTGCGGGTTAGATGATCCAATACTGCTAGGGTCGATGTCCCTCCCTAAAAGTGAAAATCAAGCTTTAAAGCGAGTCGTTGTATTACCTTGCAGTTTACACATTTTCTCAAAATAGGTAAAACATTCAGAAAATGAACTTATTACGACGGGAATGTAAGAGTTGCGCCCTTCGTGCCATGAAGTTGCTCCACAAACACGTCGCAACGAAAGCAAAAGTTAGCAAAAAGTAACATCCTGTTCTACAAATAGCGGAATTTAGCCTTCAAAATTACAATCTACTTATAGAAAGTAAAAAGTGTTACGCTGCTTCTTAAAGTAAAGCGTCGATCAGACGAATGGCGTGCTCATAACGCTCGTGCGCAGTGCCCGAAATCACTTGGTAGGGCCGTTTTTGGCCCTCAAGCTCACGTTGGTACCACTCAAAAAAATAATTGCGCAGGTGGGGATGCTCTCGTTGTGGATCGGCTTCCCAGGGCAGATCGACGTGCATCAAAAGCTGTAAATCATACATGTGTGCTGTATCATACTCGGCAACCCACCGGGGCGATGTACGATATGCATGCTCCATCCATATTTTTATGACCAGCAGATTGGTATCGCACACCAGCACGCGATTGGCGAGCGGCGCCAGGGCAGCTTCTAACGCCATCTGTCCACGCCCTATGCGTGCGACATCCTGCTGCGTGTAAGGTCGCCCAGTGCGTGCCAGGTACTCGCGGGCGTACTCGGGCACCCAGACGGTCTGGTAATGTGCCGCCAACTGAGCGGCCAACGTGCTTTTTCCGGTAGATTCCGGTCCGACGAGCGCTACCCGAATCATGCGTTCACGGTTCGGTGGACCAACGCCTTGCGCCAGGAACGATACCCGAACCAGGCCAGGCCGATGAGTAGGGCGTATAAAACGAGCGTTGGGTAGAGTCCTTTGTAATAATAAACGCCGACGTAGACCACATCGACACCCAGCCATACCAGCCAGTTTTCCAGGTACTTGCGCGCCAACATCCATTGGGCAATCAGACTGACGGCCGTGGTGCCCGCATCGAAATACGGCAGATCGGCATCAGTGAAGCGCCTCAGCAGATAGCCCGCCAGACCTGTTGTTACTACCGCAATTCCGACAAGCCACGGCCAGAATCGCGACGGCATCCATGAAGGCAGCAGCGGCGTTTGAGCTTTCCCGCCAAACCGCCACGCGTACCAACCGTACCCGCTGAGCGTCATAAAAAACACTTGCAGTACCATATCCGCATAAAGCCGCACGTCAAAGAAAACGACGGCATACAACCCGGACGCCACAATGGCCAGCGGCCACGACCACAGACTTTGCCGGGTGCCCAGCCAGATGCCCATAATGCTTATCACGGCTGCCACGATCTCAAGCCCTGACATGCCCAACCAATTTTCCATCAAAGTAGCGTTACGTTTCCTGCTGCGTACGCTTTTTGCTGCGCCGCCGATAACGCCGGCTCGGCAATCAACGTATCGAGCGAATCATACGGACAAACGATGTAATGCGACGCGGTATCCAGTTTTTCGTGTGTAGCCAACAGTAACGTCCGTGCGCTGCACGCAACCATTTTTCGCTTCAGTTGCGCCTCCTCTCGGTCGGGCACGCTGACCCCTACGTCGGGATGGACGCTGCAGGCTCCTAACAAGCAAATGGTTGCCCGAACGTCGTCCAGCATGCGGATTGCTTCCGACCCCACCATCACCTGTGCCTGCTTAAACACCCGCCCTCCCAAGATTACCAGCTCAATCCGGGGTCGGGTCATCAACTCCTGCGCAATGGGGACACTGTTGGTGAAGATAGTTGCCTGAAAGTCAGCGGGTAGCGCTTTGGCAACGGCCAAGTTGGTAGTACCACCATCCAGCAGGATCAGCGTATCGGATTCCAAGAAAGGCAGTGCTTTTTGAGCCAGGCGACTTTTTTCGGGTTGTGCAAATTGCAAACGCTCCGCATAGAGCAGTGGCGACGTAGGCAGCGGAATGGCCCCGCCGTGTACTTTCCGCAACAGTCCCTGTTCGGCCAGTTCGTGCAGATCACGCCGAATGGTATCGTCCGATACCTGTAAGGCCTCACTCAGCGCCGTGGAAGTCACGCGTTTTGTTGCACGTAACTGCAATAAAATGTACTGGAGACGTTCTTCGCGTAACAATGCGTTTTTGTGCGTTTTTATTCCGAAACACATTGCAAGTATGCAAAATTGTGCAGACTTTTACCTCGTAACGAGATGAAATTATGAAAAGAATTGCCATCGACATGGACGAAGTGATCGCGGATTCGCACGGGTCCCTGTTGCGTATCTACGAGTCTGAGTTCGGCAAGCGCATCCTTCCCGAAGAAGTGCAGGGACGCTCGTGGGAAGAGTTAGTAGGAGAAGATCATGCCGCGCACATTCGTCGTTACCCCAGTCGTGAAGGTTTTTTCAGGGCGCTTGAGCCCATCGCCGACAGCCAGCAGGTCCTGAAGGCGCTGATGGAACACTACGAAGTTTTCATCGTCTCGGCGGCTACAGAATTTCCGCTCTCCCCGAACGAAAAACTGGCGTGGCTGGCTGAGTACTTTCCTTTTATCAGTTGGCGCAATGTCGTACTCTGTGGTGACAAGAGCATTATTGCCGCGGATTACCTGATCGACGATCACCTCAAAAATCTCCGGACATTCACAGGCACCCCTCTCTTGTTCTCGGCTCCTCATAATTTACGGGTGACCGGCTACGAGCGCCTCCACAGCTGGCAAGACGTCGCAGCACGTTTTCTTTAAGCTTTCTACAACAGAGCGGACTGCGCATCCGGCAAGAAAACGTAGCTTGAGTTTACCGGTGCCACACCGATAACTTTTCACACCCTGCCTTCAGAAGGTCATTAGAGAAGGCCGCTTCTGCGACGCTGATTCGCCTTGTGGAACGACATGTTGCTTCTTCTCTGCCCCCTGAAGCGCAAAAAAGCCTCTATTCTTCCGTATGCCTCACGTCAGGTATTCTACACCGTGCGCTGGTACAGATTCGCTGCCCTTTCCTCGGTATTGGACAATCCCGCGCGAACCCTTGCCTGATACAGGCCAGATTCATGCTTAATTGACTTTTCGGCTAGTGCCAAACAGGAAGGTTTCAGGAAAAGAGGCCCAATCATAGTACACTTCTTACATAAGTATTTAAAGCGCTGCCTTCCGCGTTTCTATGGCCTGATTCTACTCTACCTTGCATAAGCAGTGCAAAACACCTGCCCCAAAGAGATCTGGTTATGAATCAAACTATTACACAGGAGAAATTACGCAAGCTGCTTTCACCGGATAATGCTTACCTCTCACTGCTGGCCTGGGAAACCGAGCAGTATTATGAACTAACCAACAAAGCCCTTTACAACGAATTTGTGCCCTTTTCCGGCGAGTACCCGGAAACCGTACGTCCTGCACCTTTCTGGGCGAAAAAAGCGGGCATGGACTGCATGATCCAGGAATCGTACGTTGCCGAAGAACAGCGCTCGCTGAAAGTGGCGGCTGCCAAGTGTAAACTGATTCTGATGTTGCGCACTGAGAAGCGCATCTCCGACGACATGCGCAACACCCTGATCAAGATTGTCGAATCCAACGACAATGCAGGCATGCGCGCCGTAGTCGAAATCATCGAAGCTTTGCGACTTTAAGCGTAATCTTTATTTATCCTTAAGCGCTGTTTCCGGTTGCCGCGCCGTTTTGCGGACCTCCCCTTTTCCATTTCCCTCACCCGATAGCGACTTCTGCCGCGCCTGTTCGTACTGCGCGTCAGCTACAGCAATGGCAGCCATGTTCACGATTTCGCGAACCGAGCTTCCGAGCTGAAGAATGTGGACCGGTTTCTGCATCCCGATCAAAATCGGGCCGATTACATCGGCTCCCCCCATTTCCTGCAAAAGTTTATAGGCGATATTTCCGGAAGCCAGATCCGGGAAAATCAACGTATTGGCTCCGGTTTCGGCCAGACAACTGAACGGGTAATTTTCCCGCTGCAGGTCAGTGTTCAGCGCGATGTTTGCCTGCATCTCTCCTTCGATCTGCAGATCGGGATATTTTTCCTGAGCCAACTGCGTGGCAAACGCCATTTTTTCGGGCACGTAGCCGGGCGCCGAACCAAAGTTAGAATACGAAAGCAGCGCAATTCGTGGCTCCGTATCGAAGAACCGCACCGCATTGGCCGTGAGGCCGATGATGTCTACCAACTCTTCGGCCGACGGATTTGCGTTCACGGTGGTATCTGCAAAGAAGTACGCACCACGCGCAGAATTGACGATGTACATACCCGCAACACGGTTCACGTGCTTCTTAACCCCAATGACCTGCAGGGCCGGACGAATCGTCTTTCGGTAGTCTTTGGTGAGTCCTGAGATTAGGACATCGGCTTCGTTCAGCTCCAACATGGCCGCTCCAAAGTAGTTGCGGTCGCGCATCAGCTTTACACTTTCGTCGGGCGTTACACCTTTGCGTTTCCGCTTTTCGTACAGCACGGCACCGTACGTTGTGCAGAGTTCATCTTCTTCCATCGGGTCGATGATGACCGAATCCTCCAGTTCCAGACGGTTTTCCTGGATCAGGTGCGCAATGCGTGTCCGGTTCCCCAGCAAAATGGGCAGCGCGATGCCTTCGTCGATCAGAATCTGCGCGGCTTTCAGGATTTTATAATTATCGGCTTCGGCGAAGATGACCCGCTTCGGAGCGCGCTTGGCCCGGCTCACAATCTGGCTGATCAGTTTCTGCGTACTGCCGACCCGCCCAAGCAACTCCTGATCGTAAGCATCCCAATCGGTGATGTTTCGGCGTGCTACGCCGGTTTCCATCGCGGCTCTGGCCACCGCCGGGGCAACCGTGGTAATCAAGCGTGGGTCCAGTGGCTTGGGAATCAGATAGCCGCGCCCAAAGCCTAGGGTATTGTCTTCGTAAGCACGGTTTACCTGGTCGGGCACAACTTCTTTTGCCAGTTCGGCCAGGGCCTTTACGGCGGCCAGCTTCATTTCTTCGTTGATCTCGGTGGCACTGACATCGAGCGCCCCGCGAAAGATGTAGGGAAATCCCAATACGTTATTGACCTGATTCGGATGGTCGGAACGCCCGGTCGCCATGATCAGATCGGGGCGCGACGACATCGCCAGGTCGTAATTAATCTCCGGCTCGGGATTCGAAAGTGCAAAGACGATCGGATGGGGGGCCATACGCTGCAGATCCTCCGGCTTCACAATGTTACCGGTCGCCAATCCCAGCAGCATGTCGGCTCCGTCCAACGCTTCCTGCAAATTGTGTACGTCGCGGTCGGTCGCAAACTGGTAGCGCACGTCGTCGGGCGGAACGGTATCTTTCCGCAATACGCCGTTGATGTCGATCATCACCAGATTCTCGACACGCACGCCCATGTATACATAAAAACGGGTGCAGGCCATGGCCGCGGCCCCCGCCCCCAACACCACCAGTTTGATCTCGTCGATTTTCTTGCCTACCAGTTCCAGAGCGTTCAGCAAAGCGGCAGACGTGATGATGGCGGTCCCGTGCTGATCGTCGTGCATCACCGGAATGTTCATCTGCTTACGCAGCTGCTGCTCAATGTAAAAACACTCAGGCGCTTTGATGTCTTCCAGGTTAACGGCCCCGAAGGTGGGCTCCAACAGCTTCACCGTACGGATAAACTCATCCGGATCTTGCGAATCGATTTCAATGTCAAATACGTCGATGCCCGCAAATTTCTTGAACAGCACGGCTTTTCCTTCCATAACGGGCTTCGACGCCTGCGCCCCGATGTTGCCCAGCCCCAACACGGCCGTCCCGTTGGAAATTACCCCCACGAGGTTGCCTTTCGAAGTATAGCGGTAGGCGTCTTCCGGACGCTGCGCGATGGCTTTGCACGGCTCTGCCACACCGGGCGAATAGGCCAGCGCGAGGTCGTGTTGCGAACTCAGGGCCTTGGTCGGCACAACCTCGATTTTGCCGGGGCGGGGATGCTCGTGGAAAGCAAGAGCGTCTTCCTTACGTATTTTTCTTTTTGATAGGGCCATGGTGGCGGGAAATGGTTGAAACAAAAGTGCGCAATTCTGTCGGATTCCGCAGGACGAACTCAGGCATCGGGTTGTGACTTCGCCGGCTGGAAGGTTTGCAGCAACGCCTCCATTTCCCGGAGGTATTCCCGTTTGTCCATGTTCGGCGCGTAGATAAATCCTTCGACGTAGTACAGACGCTGCTGCGCATCGTCCACAAACGTGTAACTCAGAAATACGCCCCCCAGACGGTTGTCGTTCATCTTCCAAAGCCCTCGGCTCTCCACGGCATAGCGCCCGTTGAACGTGGTAGTTTCAAAGTCAGGTGGAATGTAGGTCTCCGTGACCATGTACGAGGCCGTATCGTCCGACCCGGTAATGTAGCGCCCCAATTGGTCGCGCCACGCCACCACGCTATCGGGACTGAATTGCGACTCGCTGGTATACTCGCGCCAGCCGATCACAATGCTGCGGTCCAGCACCGCCTCCATGTTGCGAAGCCAGACGAAATTATCGCGCTCCAACGCCAGTTTGTAGTTCTCGGGCAAGCGAATCACAAAACCATAGTCGTTGCGCAACTGCCGCTCCAGCGAGCGATTTTCTTTCTTCAATACGTCGTCGCGAATGCTTTTCAGCTCACTGTTGCGAAAGCGGTTCAGGATGCGCTGCGGATTTTCCTGCAACTGGGCCAACAAATCGGCAGCGGTAGGCGCAAACAGGTACATGACGGTCTGGCCGCGGGCAAACTTGTTCTCTTCCGTCGCCAGAAAGAACGAACTATCGCTGTCGACCCGCTCGCGCACGTCTTTCCCGAAATACGTGCTCATTCGCTGCGACTCGGCACTTTTGTCGTTAAAAACGTGCACAAACACCAAATTGCGGCGTTGCTGCTGAAAGCGATTCGATAAGTCGTAAGGGCTGATGCGCTGGACATAATAGGCCGCCTCGTCGGTAGGCAGTCCGGGCATGGGCTGTTCGAAAATCGTGCGGAGTTGTTTCCCCACAGGGCCATTCCACAAGGTGCTGTCCACCACGAACAACACATCGCCGGCCCGCCCCAGGGCCACAGGTTTGGTTAGATCTGAAGAAGACTCGTCCGTGCTGCACGCCCCCAATACGGCCAGCAGCACGATCCAAAAAGTGATTATCCCGTGTTTCATCATAAAGCAAATTGTTCAATTGCTCAGAACCATCCAAGCTTCCATTTTTCGTACGAAGATAGGCCGGTGGGGTGGCGAAATGGCCAAAGTTTTTGCATTTCTGCCAGAAGCCGCCACCGGTTGGTTATATTTGCAGCGACGCGATGTTTGCCAAAGCATCGCGTCTTAGTTCTTCCTGTACTATGCTGAATCGTCATACCCTGCGCATCAAAGTAATGCAAGCACTCTATGCCTTTCAACAGGCTCGGGTGTCCGATTACCATGCCTCGATCGAACGCATTGACGCCCATTTTGAGCCCGATCCTCTGGCTGCCGATCCGCCCGATCGGGCGGTGATCCACCGTAAGCGTACGTTTTCGGCCGAGGTGTTCGAAACTACTTACCAAGAGCGCCGCCTCGCGGCCCCTTCGCCCGACCGCGAGGGAGAAATTACGCCCGACGTACGCGATGCGGTCATGTCGGCGGTCAACTTTTACCACGAACAGGTAAAACGCGATCGTACGTTTTTACGCAACCAGCTGCTGGCCGACGCACAACACGTGTACGAAGGCTACCTGCGGGTTTTGCAGTTACTGCTCGAACTGGCCGACCTCGTGGGCCAGGAGCAGCAGGCGTTTGAGCGCCGCCGGCTGAAGGGCACGCCGCCCACCCCGGGACAACTGCGCCTGCACCGCAATCCGCTGCTTGAGACGCTGCGTTCCAATGAGGAAATCCGCGCGGCCATGATTCGACACAATATTAGCTGGGCTAACGATCGTTCTTTTGTCAAAGCGCTCTATCGCGACGTGCTGGCCACCAACGAAAAATACCTCCAATACCAGGCGGCTGAAACGGTTTCGGCCGAGGAACACGAAGCCATGGTGCGCCACATCGTAAAAACCGTGATCTTTAAATCGGACATGGCACAGGCGTTTTTCGAAGAATGGGACATCAACTGGGCCGAAAACAGCGAAACGACGCGCAGCATGGTGCTGCGGACACTCAAGTCGCTCGCCGCCCCGGCCGAAGAGGGCGTCTCGGCACTGGCCCCGCTTTCGAGCAATTGGGAAGACGATAGAAGCTTTTTTGTAGCTTTGTACGACACCACGTTGGACCATCGTGAAGCGTTGGAAGCCCTGGTCGCCGGCCGGGTAGAAAACTGGGATATGGAACGGGTCGCGGCCCTGGACAAAATCATTTTGCAAATGGCCCTGGCCGAGATGATCCACTTTCCGTCGATTCCCGTAAAAGTCACGATCAACGAATACATTGAAATTTCAAAAAAGTATAGCACCCCCAAGAGCAAACAATTCGTAAATGGATTACTAGACGTGCTGGCGGCCGAACTTACCGCCAACGGGACTATACGCAAAAGCGGCCGTGGGCTGCTCGATAACCGATAATAACTCTATGAGATACAACGGCATTAAATATTTGCTATTTTTCCTGCTCGGCTCCTGCGCCGGGATGGCGACTGGTGTGTTGTACGCACCAGACAAAGGACGTAACACCCGCGACCGGCTGACGTTCCGGCTCAGCAAATACCGCGACCGTCTGGGCGAGCTGATTCAGCAACTGGAAGCCCAGAAGGACATCCCGGTAAACTCGGCTCGTTCGGAAGGGCAGCGGCTCATCGAAGACACACGCGACCGCGCCGAAGAGCTGCTGAACGACGTAGAAAGCCTTATTGGTCAAATCAAGTCGGGGCGCTAGTTGCATCCCGTCGCTCATTTTCTGAATAGTTTGGTTATGCGCAAAGAACTGATTACAGGAGCAACGCTGGCAGTCCTGGTGCTGCTGCTCCCGGCCTGCGAGTCGGGCCAAGCCGACAACTCGAAAGCGACTTCGGCCAACGAACTGGTTACCAACTCCAATACGGCCGATGCCTCTTCGGCAGGGGCTACGGCGGTGGCCGCCATCACTTTCGAAGAATCTAGTTACAATTTCGGCAAGGTGGTGGCTGGCGAAAAAGTGCGCCACATCTACAAATTCGAAAACACCGGCGCAGCACCGCTACTGATCCAAAGCGCGACGGCGTCGTGTGGCTGTACGGTTCCCACGCCCCCCAAAGACCCGATTCCCCCCGGTGGTACCGGAGAAATCACCGTTGAATTTAACAGCACCGGGCGCGCTGGCGAACAGGTCAACAAAACCATCACCGTGCTAGCCAATACTGAACCCAATACCACAAAACTTTCGCTGACCGGCGAGGTCCTTTCCGACGAGCAAGGCCCCATTCGCCAGTAAGCATCTTCTGCTCTATGCATTACTCTGTTCTTCTTCAAGCGGCTCCTTCGAGCAACGGCTTTTTGCAAATTGCCATGTTCGGAGCCATTTTCGTGGTCTTCTATTTTTTCATGATCCGTCCGCAGCAAAAAAAGCAGAAGGATCAGCGAACGTTTAGCGACTCGCTCAAAAAGGGCGACGAAGTCGTGACGATCGGCGGAATGCACGGACGGATTATGGAAGTCGATAAAGATACCGTCACCCTGGAGGTGGACCGCGGTATGAAACTCAGATTCGATAAATCGGCGATTTCGCTGGAATTCAGCAAGAAAAAGTCGTCATAACTTGAATGCGCTTTCAGGACATACCGGCTAGGCTGTTTCGGTCGCTTTTCAAAAAGCGGCCTGACGAATGGAAAGTAATCCTGTTGTGCATGGGGGTAGCGGCTACCATCTGGCTGCTCAACAAGCTGAACCGCGATTACACCACGCGTCTGTCGTATCCCATTGAGATTGATTACGACCAGAGCGAGGTGATTCCCATCCTGCCCCCTCCCAAAAGTGTAGAAGTAAACGTGACGGGCTACGGCTGGAACCTCCTGCGGCAATCGTCGTGGCTGGGCAAGCGGCCGCTGCGCTATACACCCTCCAACCTGCCAGCCACCCGTTACATCACCAACGCGCAACTGTACCCGGCCGTGCAGGAACAGTTGCCGGACCTGGAACTCAACTTCATCGTTCAGGATACCTTGTTCCTGGACTTCGACGCACGCGCCCGCCGCAAGGTGGCAGTGGTGGTAGACAGCCAGAAAATCTCGCTGGAAGAAGGCTACCGCATCGTGTCGCCCATTCGGATCGAACCCGATTCGGTCACGTTCGTCGGCGCGGCCTCACGCCTGGACGATCTGCCGCCGTTCCTGATGATCTCGATCCGGGAGAAGGAAATCTCAGAAGATTACGAAGAAGAGATTGAGCTGGACTATCCGCAGGACAACCTCGCGACGCTTCTCACGCCGCAGGTACGGGTCAGCTTCGAAACAGCGCTCTTCCGCCAGCAATCCATTCAGGTACCGGTGCGCGTGCGGAACGTGCCGTCGCAGCTCAAACAGCCGATTTTGCGCGATACGACCGTTCTGGTCAACTACTACATCAACACGGAACGGCCCACGACCCTAACGGTCGACAGTTTCCAGGTAACCGCCAATTTCCGACAGTTGAACGAAGATTCTACCCTGACCCTTACGCTGTCTCGCACGCCCGCCAATGTCTTCAACGTCACCCTCCGCCCCGTCCGCATTCCCCTCCGCGACTCCCTCTAAACCGCTACAGATCGGCATTACGGGGGGCATAGGTTCCGGCAAGAGTCTGGTGTGCCGCCTGTTTGCCCTGTTGCGCATCCCCATTTACGAAGCCGACGACCGGGCACGCTGGCTGATGAACCACGATCCGCAACTCACCGCAAGTGTACGCAGCGCCTTTGGCAACGAAGCCTACACGCCCGACGGTCAACTAAACCGTCCCTGGCTTTCGGCACGTGTTTTCTCCGACCCAGAGCAGGTGGCACAACTAAACGCACTGGTGCACCCACGCGTCGCCGACGACTACGGCGCCTGGGTCGCTGAACAACGGTCTCCGTACGTCATCAAAGAGGCCGCACTTTTGTACGAAGCGGGATCGTGGCAGCAGTTGGATCAGGTCGTGGTGGTTTACGCCGGAGAAGCCTTGCGTATCGCGCGCATTCGCCAACGCGACCCACACCGCAGTGCGGAAGAGATCCGTGCCATCATGGCCCGCCAACTGTCCGAAGACGAAAAAGTGAAGCGGGCCGACCATGTGATCTACAACGACGAGCGCCAGCTGGTCATTCCGCAAGTGTTGGCGTTGCACAACCAGTGGTGGGCATCCCGGCAGCCAAGTTGATGATCCTCAATAGATTATTTTGATTTATCGGGGAAATTCCTTTTCTTGATAAATCCACCAACGTATACGTTATGATGCACAAATACCGCAAACCTACCGGCTGGTTCCTGCTTGTGCTAGGGCCTTTCCTTGGCGCATCTAACCTGGTTACGCTCGCTTACACAGACTTTGACCTGACCGACGCCGTGGGCGCTCCCGGCACGCTTGGTAATTTTATGATCGGCTTCCTGGGCATGTCGCTCATGCTGACGGGCCGCAATCTGCTCCGCAAAACCGAAGATGCGGACACTGCCGACTACGAAACGGAGTTTACGTGAACGTCTACAAACCCTGAATACACGTCCGGCCCACCCGCCGGACTTTTTTTTGCCCTCCTCACAGAGAACGCAGGGTCGCGCAAAAGTTAACTTTTAGACCGCTTCTTCCCGATCTGTCGATTCTTCGTAAAATTGCCCGACGCAATTGCAACCCAACTTAAATGCTTGCTTATGAAGACCATCGATGATTTTAACTTCAACGGAAAGAAAGCCCTGATCCGGGTCGATTTCAACGTACCTCTCGATAAAGATTATAACGTAACGGACGATACCCGCCTGAAAGCGGCCGTCCCGACCATCCAAAAGATTCTGAACGATGGCGGAGCGGTGATTCTGATGTCGCACCTGGGTCGCCCCAAGGAAGGACCGACCGAAAAATACTCGCTGAAGCACGTGATCAGCTATCTGTCGGATGCCTTTGGGCGGGACGTGAAATTCGCCGACGACTGCATCGGTGAATCAGCGCAAAAGCAGGCAGCCGCGCTGCAACCCGGCGAAATTCTGTTGTTGGAAAACCTTCGCTTCTACAAGCAGGAAGAAAAAGGCGACCACGACTTTGCGAAGAAGCTGGCGGCGTTGGGCGATGTGTACGTGAACGACGCCTTCGGTACCGCACACCGCGCGCACGCTTCGACGGCTATCATTGCCGAAAACTTTGCACCCGAAAACCGCATGACGGGCTACGTGATGCAAGCCGAACTGGAAAACGCCGACAAAGTCCTCAAAAATGCAGAACGACCGTTTACGGCCATTATGGGCGGCGCGAAGATTTCTGATAAAATTGAGGTGATCCATCAGTTGTTAGATCGTGTCGACAACCTTCTGATCGGCGGGGGCATGTCGTATACGTTTGCCAAGGCGCAGGGCGGCAACATCGGCAACTCGTTGCTGGAAGAAGACAAGCTGGAACTGGCGCGTGAACTGATGGCGAAAGCCAAAGCCAAAGGCGTCAACCTCTTATTGCCCGTCGATTCGGTCGCGGCCGAAGCATTCGACAACGAGGCGAAAACCCAGGTAGTGGGCAACGGCAAAATTCCTGACGATTACATGGGGCTCGACATCGGCCCGGAAACCCGCAAGGCTTTTGCCCAGGTGATCAAGGAGTCGAAAACGGTGCTCTGGAACGGCCCGATGGGAGTATTTGAAATGCCCAACTTCGCCAAAGGTACCGAGGCCGTCGCCGAAGCCATTGCCGAAGCCACGAAAAGCGGCGCCTTCTCGCTGATTGGCGGGGGCGATTCGGCTGCGGCCGTTAACCAACTAGGGTTCGGCAATGACGTATCGTACGTTTCTACCGGAGGCGGGGCCTTGCTCGAATACATGGAAGGAAAAGAACTGCCCGGCGTGGCAGCACTTTCTTAAAAAAAGAATGCATAGAAAAAAGCCGCTTCCGGTCTCGGAAGCGGCTTTTTCGTTTATAGCGTAACGCCCTGAGGCGCGTATGCCTGCAGCGCTTCCAGCGTCTGGGTCAGCATGACATCGTCGATGTCCAGATGCGTCACCATGCGGATGTGTTTGGGGCCAAAACCACTCGCCAAAATCCCGCGTGCTCGCAAGTAGGCCAGCAGATCGGCCGGCGCGAGTCCTTCTCTCAGAGAGAAAATCACGATATTAGTTTCGGCCGGATAGACTTCGCCAACGTACTCCAATCCGGTTAATGCCTTAGCCAGTTGGGCCGCCCGACGGTGGTCGTCCGCGAGTCGATCTACCTGGTGATGAAGCGCATACAGCGCACCTGCGGCTATGTAACCAGCCTGTCGCATACCACCGCCAAACACTTTTCGGTAGCGCCGGGCCTTGTGTAACGCCTGCGCACTCCCGATCAGTACCGACCCCACGGGTGCTCCCAATCCTTTGGAAAAGCAGACAGAAATCGTATCGAAACACTGACCATATGCCTTCGGATCGTCGCCCGTTGCCACCAAGGCATTGAACACCCGCGCACCGTCGAGATGGCAGGCGATGCCCCGCTGCCGACAGAGGGCCGCTACTTCCTGCATCTGTGCCAAGGGGTAACAGCACCCGCCGCCCTTGTTGACGGTATTTTCCAGTGCGACTAACGTGCTGGGCGGAAAGTGCAGGTCGTCAGGATTCAGGTTGGCTGCTACCTGGGCGGCGGTCATCCGCCCCCGGTCCCCGTCGATCAGCCGCACCGAAGCGCCGGCGTTGAAGGCGATCCCCCCCCCTTCGTAGTTGTAAATGTGCGCCAACCGGTCGCACACCACTTCGTCGCCGGGTTGTGTATGGAGTTTGATGGCAATCTGGTTCGTCATCGTGCCCGAAGGGCAATAAAGCCCCGCTTCCATCCCGAACCATGCCGCCGTCGCCTCTTCCAGTTGGCGGACGGTTGGGTCCTCGCCATACACATCGTCCCCCACGTCTGCACGCATCATGGCGTCCAGCATCCCTGCCGTGGGGCGGGTAACCGTATCGCTCCGGTAATCAAGGAGCTTGTTTTCTCTCGCTGTGCTCATACTACAATCCTACAAAAAAGCCGGTACGTAGTTGCGTACCGGCGTGAAGTCAATTCGTAAATTCAACACGTAGGTCAGTGGCCTCCCTGATCTTGGCCGTTTTCGAGTACCAGCGGATTGTCCCAGAGTTTTTCGCCGCCTTTGATGCCGAAATCCAGCGTGCGAATTGGGAACGGAATCATGATGTCGTTTGCGTCATACGCCTCTTTGATGGCAATAATGCCCTCGCTCAGGGCCGTGAGGTACTCGGGTTGTTTATGAAAGCTCACCCAGTAGCGTACCGTGAAGTTGATCGAGCTGTCGCCAAATTCTTTGAAGAAAAGCGTCACGCCCGCTTCTTTGTCGATCATGTCGAGCGACTCGATGGCCTTAATGGTGATCTCGCGCACTTTCCGGAGATCGTCACCGTACGAAACTCCCACGTCGAGGTCGACACGCCGCCGCTCTTCCATCGTGTAGTTTTCGATGGCCGAGCCGTATACATCTTTGTTCGGCAGGTAAACGATCTGCCCCTGAAACGTCCGGATCACCGTGTCGCGCAGGTTGATCTGCATCACCGTCCCGAAAAAGTCGTTGGATTTGATGATGTCGCCTACCCGGATGGGCCGCCGCACGGCCATCAACATCCCGGCCATGAAGTTGGCGGCGATGTCCTGAAACGCAAAGCCTAACGCCAGACCGATGATTCCGGCCCCGGCCAACAGCGACGTAACGGCCCCTTGCAGTTGCAGGACGGTCAGCGCAATGAAAATGCCCAGCGCCACCAGCCCGATGAAGATGAGGTTCACCATCAGGTCGGCAATAGCGCGGCTGTGCGTGAGGCGGTGCAGCGGTTTATCGACTATCCGCCGAACGAGCCGACCGAGAAAATAAAAGATCAGAAAGATCAGAATGGCGACCACCAGGTTGGGCAGCATGATGATGATCTTCTCGACCCATCCGGTCACTTTATCCCATACGCCGTTGATAGCCTCATTAACGTTAACCTGTGCTTCTTCAACTTGTGCTTCTTCAACTTGTGCTTCTTGCATAAATAATGATGTGAGACAATGGGTGCCGCCTCAGGAGCGGGCGGCAGGAGGCTCCTCCGTTTATCTACGGAAGATGCTTCCGAAGTGTTTATGCTTTCTTCAGTAGCATTTAGATAAAACTCAGATAATAAAGCTTTTATACATTGTTTTTACTTTTTCGAAGTTGGTCGATCGCCTGATCCATCCCCCTATGCACCCGCTTGGATTTTTTCGCCTCAGCTCGCCCGATTCATGAAGATTTATTCATAACAAGGATATAACGTGGTGATGAAAAACAGGTAATCCGCCGCCAGCAACTTTGTGTCTACACACAATGAACTCCTTGCTATGAAAAAGCTTTACGTACCGCTACTGGCCGCCGCCATGGCAACGTCCGCCTACGGCCAGTCCCCGTTCCCCGTCGATATTTCGATGGCGGATTCGGCAGATTGGAACACCTCTGTCGTTTTGCACCCTTCTCCCCTGAAGTACCAAGTGCTGTTTGTGGGTGGCCTCGATTCGGTCGCCACGCTCGATAACGCCCAACACCCGAACGGTTTTGCGCTCGCCAAAGAGTGGCACGACTTCATCGGCTTTACGCCCGACACCGCTAGCGGCACCAGCGATCTGGGCTGGATTTCGGTCAACCACGAGATGATTCTTGCCGACGATAAAATTGGTGACGGCGGCGGCATGACCGTTTTCAAAGTACAACGCGACGCCGCAACCGACACGCTGGTGATTGTCGAGCAAACCCTGCCCGACAGCCGGATCGGCAAATTCTTCAACGTGGATTTTGTGAACACCGTCGGAGAAACCGGCATGAACTGCGGAGGCATCACCTCAGATGCCGACGGACGGATCTGGACCGCCGAAGAGTGGTTTCAGGGCAGCAATTCTGCCATCAGCAGCAACGGTGGCGGCATCACCGATACCAGCAATTTTGAGTTTATGACCGACATCGCTGGCCTGTCGGGCGAAAACGGCACCATGCTTCCCAAGTACCAGAACTTCAACTGGATGGTAGAAATCGACCCGCGTACAGCCAGCGCGGTTCGCAAGCAATACAACTGGGGACGGCAGGGTTTTGAAGGCGGTGCGGTACTGCCCGACAACAAAACCGTTTACCTGGGCGAAGACGGTACGCCCGGTCTCTTCAGCAAGTTTATCGCCGATACCCCAGGCGATTTTACCTCCGGCAAGCTCTACGTGTATACTTATCCGGGCGAAGAGGCTACCGGTCCTGACGATTACTGGGTAGAAGTAGACAACAGCGACCTGGACGTTATGCTCAACCTTTCGGCCGGTACCGATTCGGCCTATGGGCTGAAAGCAGGCGCGGCGATGTTCAACCGGGTCGAATGGGTCGCGTATAACAAACTCGACGGAAAAATCTACTTCACCGAAACAGGCAGTGACTCACCGGGTAAAGACCTGGCCGAAGGCGCTGCCAAAGGCGGAACGATGGCTCCTTACTGGGCCAAAGCGTACCGGATGCGCTACGAAGCCATGACGGGCGAAGCGTTTGCAGGCACCGATGCCGAAGCCATTGACTCGGTCCTGGCGGGCAAATTCAACAACTACTACGGCCGCGTGCTGGTGTACGATCCGACAACCGGCGAAGTCGACATCGTGGTGGAAGGCGGGCCTTACCTGCCTTCGTCGCCTGAATACGCCGAATATCCTGTGAAACATCTGGCGAACCCTGATGGCATCAACGTGATGTACATCAACGACAAAGCGTACCTGACCATCTGCGAAGACTTGAACGGCACCTCGTTCGGACGCACGCCCGAAGGCGTCAGCAACCGCACCTGCGAACTGTTCATGCTGGATCTTGCGATCTCTAACCCCACGGTCAACGATCTGGTGCGTGTCTCGGTGGTGCCGCTGGGCGCGGAAGTGACCGGCGCCTGCCCTACGCCCGACGGCAAAACCCTGCTGGTCGATGCACAACACCCCAGCGACGAGAACCCTGCTCCCTACAACCACTCGCTGACGTACGCCATCACCGGCTGGGACCAGGCCCAGATTACGGATGCAGAGTTGCCCCTGGACGCCGAGATTGGCTTCCAGATTTATCCGAACCCGATCTCGCGTGAACTGCGCCTCAATGTCTCTTCGCCGACCGACGTCGCGATTTACGACAACATGGGACGCCGCGTTAAAGTCTACCGTCAGGTGCGTTCGGTCGATGTATCGGACTTGACCTCCGGCGTTTACTACGTCCGCAACGCAGAAGGACAGACGCGCAAACTTATCGTCCAATAATTGTTTTTCTCCACTGTATCCGGTGCAGCCTTCGTGGTTGCACCGGATCTTTCTATTCTACCCCGCTGCCATGCGCACGTTCTACGCCCTACTGACTACCGTGCTCCTGTTTGCGCTGGTGGTCACCGCTTTCACCACGCAAGAACTGCCCACAACTGCGCTGCGCGAACGCTACGTACGCGACCTGACCGCTTTTCAAGCGTCTCTGGCTTCGCTGGCCAAGACCAGTGAAGCTTACGATGGCACGGCAGGTGCTTACCAGCGCTTGCAGCAAGCGTACTTTCGCAGCCGCACTGCTTATAAACGGATTGAGTTCCTGATCGATTACCTGGATCGGGAGGCAGTACAGCGGCAGATCAACGGCGCGCCGCTACCCAAGCTCCTGGAAACCGCGCCGAGCCTTACCATCTTGGAACCTAAGGGGTTACAGGTAATCGATGAACTGATGTTCGAAGAGACGCTGGATAAAGCAGCGCTCGTTGGGACGGTACACACCCTACAACAGCATGTTCAGGCCTTGGCTGAATACCAGCGCCGCCGCCCCCTACTCGATCGTCACTTTTTTGAAGGGACCCGCTTTGAGCTGATCCGCCTGCTGGCCCTGGGCATCACCGGCTTCGATACGCCCGGCTCTTTGCACGCCCTGCCCGACACGCGCGCGGCCCTTCAGGCCATGTCCGACCACGCCCAGCTCTATACTCCCGCGCTGACGCGCACCGCTCCCGACGTAGCTACGCGTCTACAGACCCACTACACAGAGGCGATTGCGTACCTGGACCAGCACCAAGATTTTGCTACGTTCGATCGCCTTTACTTTCTGCGCCAGTATCTGAATCCTTTGTTTAAAACCACGCTGGAAGCCCAACTGGCCCTGGGAATCGAATCGACGCCCGAGACACAACCGCGTACCACTCGCTTTGCCACCAACTACCAGGCGGACAACATGTTCAGCGCCGATTTTTTGCAGGCCGATTACTTTATGCGTAACGCAGCGCCTACCTCCGCACAGGTCGAACTGGGGAAGCTTCTTTTTTTCGATCCGGCACTTTCGCAAAACGGCGAACGCTCCTGTGCGTCCTGCCACCAGCCGGAACGCGCCTTCACCGACGGACAGGATAAAAGTGTAGCGATGGATTTTAACGGAACGGTGCTGCGCAATGCGCCTACGTTGCTCAACTCGGTATTCGCCGACCGTTATTTCTACGACCTGCGCGTCGATGTGCTAGAAGATCAGTTCGAGCACGTTGTAACGGGCAAACTAGAGTTCCACAACGATTATTTCACCATCATCGAAACCCTCGGGCGTAGTCCAGAGTACCTTGCGCTATTCAAGGAAGCATTTCCCGAAGCGGGTCATCATGCCCTTAGCAAACCTACCATTGCCGCAGCCCTCAGTGCGTACGTGGCTTCGTTACAGTCGTTTAACTCGCCTTTCGATCAATATGTGCGCGGCGAACTCGACACACTGCAACCGGCCGTTATACGAGGTTTTAATCTTTTTATGGGGAAAGCCGCCTGCGGTACCTGCCATTTTGCTCCGACCTTCGCCGGTCTGGTGCCGCCCTTCTACGAAGAGTCCGAATCAGAAGTGTTGGGAGTGCCAGCCACAATCGATACCCTGCATCCTGTTTTGGACGAAGATCTGGGCCGGTACGACGGTCGTCTGAAAGAACGTGCTCCTTTCTATCGTCATTCTTTTAAAACCACTACGGTCCGTAATGCTGCGCTTACGGCTCCCTATATGCACAACGGGGTGTACGAAACGCTGGAAGAAGTCATTGATTTCTACAACAAGGGCGGGGGCACGGGTTTGGGGCTCGAGGTCCCTGATCAGACGCTGGCACCCGATCCGCTGGACCTGTCCACGCAGGAAAAGCAGGACCTGATTGCCTTTATCGGTGCCCTGACCGATACCACCGGCCTAACGGAAAGGCCCGCCCGTTTGCCTTCGTTCGAGGACCCTGCCTTGGCCAAACGTACCATCGGCGGAACGTATTAGTACCGATCAATCCATAAAAAAGCCCTGCCAGCGTTGCTGACAGGGCTTTTTTATATTCGTGTGACGACCTATAACGTCCGTTTCACTTCGCGTTCTTCGAACGATTCGATCACGTCACCCACTTTGATGTCGTTGAAGTTTCTGATGCTGATACCACACTCGTAGCCAAAGCGGACCTCCGCAACATCGTCTTTGAAGCGCTTCAGCACATCGACTTCACCCGTGTAGACGACGATGCCCTCGCGGACAAGGCGAATATGGCTGTTCCGTTTGATATACCCATCGGTCACATAACAACCGGCTACGGTACCCACTTTCGAAATCTTGAAGACTTCGCGCACTTCGACGTTGCCCACGATTACCTCTTCTACCTTCGGCGCCAGCATGCCTTCCATGGCATCCTTGATCTCGTTTATGGCGTCGTAGATCACCGAGTAGAGACGGATTTCGATCTCTTCGTTCTCGGCTAGTTTACGCGCATTGACCGAAGGTCGTACCTGGAAGCCCACGATGATGGCATCGGCCGTAGAGGCCAGCATAACGTCCGCCTCGGAGATCTGCCCCACCGCTTTGTGGATGATGTTCACCTGAATTTCCTCGGTCGAAAGTTTCAACAGGGAATCCGACAGGGCTTCTACCGAACCGTCGAAGTCGGCTTTCACGATGACGTTCAGTTCCTTAAATGAACCGATGGCCAGGCGTCGACCAATTTCATCCAGCGTGATGTGCTTGCGTGTGCGTACACTTTGTTCGCGCAGGATCTGCTCCCGGCGCGTGGCGATGTCGCGGGCTTCGCGGTCGCTCTCGTACACTTTCGCAATATCACCTGCTTGTGGTGCACCATCCAGACCCAGTACCTGCACCGGTACCGAAGGCCCGGCTTCTTTCATGCGGCCTCCGCGGTGATCGTACATGGCTTTTACACGACCGTAGTGCGACCCGGCTAAGAGCACATCACCGATGCGCAATGTACCGCCCTGAACCAGCATGGTCGCCAAGTACCCCCGGCCTTTGTCGAGCGAGGCTTCGAGAATAGTCCCTACGGCAGGCTTGTCTGGATTGGCTTTCAGATCCAATAGCTCAGCTTCGAGCAGCACTTTTTCCAGCAATTCAGAGATACCCTGACCTGATTTGGCCGAGACTTCTTCACTCTGGTATTTTCCACCCCACTCTTCGACCAGGATGTTGATACCGGCCAACTGTTCGCGAATGCGATCAGGGTTGGCCGTGGGCTTATCTACTTTGTTGATGGCAATTATGATCGGAACCCCCGCCACTTGTGCGTGGTTGATGGCCTCCTTCGTTTGGGGCATTACACTATCGTCCGCCGCTACCACCACAATGACTACGTCGGTTGCTTTCGCACCCCGTGCACGCATGGCCGTAAAGGCTTCGTGACCCGGTGTATCCAGGAAGGTGATCTTTTTGCCCGTATCGGTTTCCACTTCGTAGGCCCCGATGTGCTGGGTAATCCCCCCGGCTTCGCCTTCGGTGACGCGGGTTTTCCGGATGTAGTCAAGCAACGAGGTTTTCCCGTGGTCGACGTGACCCATGATGGTCACGATCGGAGCACGCGGTACCAGATCCTCTTCGCTGTCTTCGACGATCTCAGCCTGTTGCATCTCATCTTCCGCCTTGTAAAATTCGACTTCGTAGCCAAATTCGTCTGCGATGATGGTGATGGTTTCGGCGTCGAGGCGTTGGTTGATCGAAACGAACATACCCATCGACATGCAGGCCGAAATAACCTGGTTGACCGATACGTTCATCAGCGAGGCCAAGTCGTTGGCGGAGATAAACTCCGTCACGCGGAGTTTCTGCGAAGCTTCCTGCTCCTGCATCATCCGCTCTTCGCGTGCATCGGCAGCGGCCGACCGCTTCTCCTTCCGGTAACGTGAACGGCTTCGGCCTGAGCCCTTGCCGCCACTCAGGCGCGCCAGCGTAGCTTTGATCTGCTCCTGGATCTCCTTATCGGTAGGCTCTTCGCGCTTGACCGGCTTTTTGCCTTTGTTGTTGTCTTTGGGCGCGGGACCACGTCCTCCGCCACCGGCGGGTGCCGCTTTCCCTTGTCCAGAAGGTGTGTTGGCAACACGAACGCGCTTCCGCTTCCGCTTCTTCTTGTCGCCGTCGGCAGCATCCCCCGGTTTGCCGGTCGATTTACCACGACCGCGGCGATCGTCGGGCAATTCGATTTTGCCCAGTACGGTCAGCCCTTTCAGGGTTTTGGCCTTGGCTTCGATCAGCTCCGGATCTTTTTCCTCCTCTTCGGCCTGAGGTGCCTTTTCGGCAGGCTTCTCAGCCGCCGGTTTCGGCGCAGGCTTTTCTTCACGCGGAGGCGCGACTGGGGGCTTGGGTTGCGGTGCTGCCGGCTTTTGCGCGACAGGTGCTTCTTTTTTCTCCTCTTTAGGAGGCGCAGGCACTTCCGCTTTTTTCTCCTCCTTTGGAGGCGTTACCGCTTCGGGAGCTTTCGGCTCCGCTTTGGGAGCGGCGGGCGGCGGGGTTGGCGCAGCGGGCTTCTCGGCGACAGGCTTTTCTACCGGTGCTGCCGGAGTGGCCGGTTTCTCTACGGCGGGTGCTTCTTTCGGCTTCTCCTCCACTTTAGGCTTTGGAGCCGCTTCAGGTTTAGCATCCAGGTCGATCGTGCCCAGCACTTTTAGTCCTGGAAGTTTGGCACGGATCACCTCTTTCTCACCTTTGGTTTCTTCTTTCTTCTCCTCTTTGGCAGGAGCAGATTTGGGAGCTGTTTTGTCTGATCCCGCCTCACGACGGGCGTTCCCGTAATCACGAATCATCAGGTCATCGTCGTCTGCATCATGGCGATCCCCCTGCGCAGTGTTAATCACTACGTTCTCACCATGCTTATGCCCAATGGTAATGCCCGATGCTTCCTCTTTCGCCAATGCCGAAGACTCAAACTCCTTGGCCAGCATGTCAAACTGATCCATAGTGATCTTGGAGTTTGGGTTATTTTCAATCTTAAAGCCGCGGGCCGACAGGTGCTCAGCAATCGTAGATGTCCCTACGTTGAGCTTCCGTGCCGCCTGGCTTAATCGCATGGTCCTGACCTCTGACATATGTTAAATTTGGTACCTGTCAGTGGGCATTCCCACCTGACAGACTTTTCTGCAATTTCTGGTTTTTATTTCTAAAAACTATTCTTCTTCGAATTCTTGCTTCAGAATCTGAAAAATTTCGTCAATCATTTCTTCTTCCAACTCCGTACGCCGCAGAAGGTCTTCTCTTGAGACAGAAAGCACGTTCTTTGCCGTATCCAGTCCAATCCGCTTCAACTCCTGAATCATCCAGGTATCGATTTCGTCGTCGAATTCCTCCAGCGGAACGTCGTCTTCGATCTCGTACCCTTCGTTGTCGCGGAACACGTCGATTTCCATATCGACCAGACGGCTGGCCAGCTTGATGTTCTGCCCACCCCGGCCAATGGCCAACGACACCTGATCCGGCTTCAGAAACACCGATACGTGTTTCATTTCCGACTCTATCTTGATGGTACTGATCTTGGCCGGGCTCAACGCACGGCTGATGAACAACTCCAGGTTGTCGGTATAGTTGATGACGTCGATGTTCTCGTTTTCCAGTTCGCGCACAATGCTGTGAATACGCGATCCTTTCATTCCTACGCAAGCGCCTACCGGATCGATGCGGTCGTCGTACGACTCTACCGCTACTTTGGCGCGCTCGCCCGGTTCGCGTACCACGCGCCGAATCGTAATCAGGCCGTCGTACACTTCGGGAACTTCGTTTTCGAACAACCGCTCCAGGAACACCGGCGACGTGCGCGACATGATGATGCGCGGCGTGCCGTTGACAATCTCCACCCGGTGCACAATGGCCCGCACGGTATCGCCCTTGCGGAAACGGTCTTTCGGAATCTGTTCGTTGCGCGGCAAGATCAGTTCGTTCCCTTCCTGATCATGCAACAAAATTTCGCGCGATAAAATTTGGTATACCTCTCCGGTGATGATTTCTCCCACCAGATCTTTGTATTTATCGTATAACCGGTCTTTCTCCAGGTCTTTTACTTTCTGAATCAGCGTCTGGCGCGCCGTCATCACCATCCGTCGGCCAAAATCGGGCAACTTCACTTCTTCTGCCAGTTCCTCCCCAATCTCAAAGTCTTCCTCAATTTTGCGCGCTTCCGAAATTTTCACCTGACGCGTCGGGTCCAGCTCGGGTTCGTCGTCGGCCACGATTTCGCGGAAACGCCAAATCTCCAGGTCACCTTTGTCGACGTTGATGATGACGTCGAAATTCTCGTCGGTGATGTACTTCTTCCGGATCATAGACCGGAATACATCTTCCAGAATACGGATCATCTGCGGCCGGTCGATGTTTTTTTGCCGGGCAAAATCCGAAAACGAATCAATGAGTACTTTGCTGTCCATATACTTACTTAAAAGATACCTGCACCTGCGCCTGGTTGATCTGGCTAAAAAGCAGGTCGCGCGGTTGAGTGGTGGCTTTTTTACCTTTTTCTTTACGGGTTTCGAGCACTACGATCCCGTCGTGATTCACTGACTCCAGGCGACCGGTTACCGTTTCTCCTTCCGTCAGGGTTACGTTTAGCGTTCGTCCGATGTGTTGCGGGTACTGTCGTGGTTGTGTAAGCGGAAAGTCAACTCCCGGTGAGGAAACCTCAAGCGTATAAGCATTCCCGAACAAGTTAAGTTCCTCAAGGCGCTCTCCTAACCAACGACTTACTTTAGCGCAGTCGTCGATCTTCACGCCTGAGTCTCCGTCCAGCAATACCACTACCTTCGGGCGTTGCGCACTTCCTTTTACCTCTACCGCTACCGGAAACAGGGAGCTGCCGGCCAGGTGCTCCTGCACCATGGCGGCGATCTGTTCGCGTTGTTCCAATCGTTATTTTAGGATGCGTAACAAAAGAGGGGACTTGCGTGTCCCCTCCACTGAATTCTAAGAATTCAATGGTGCAAATTTATGTAAAAAAGCAAAACATATCAATGCCTCCTGTCGCCAAGGTGGCAATTTTCGCTAGTTGCCGGCGGCCAGTGCTTCGCGCACTTGCCGGGGCAGCCCACTTACTACCAGCTCGTACGAATCGCGAATCCACTGGCGAATGTCGCGGTCGGCCAGGTCTTCTCGCAGCAGCAGGGTGTTCCAGTGCCGCTTGTTCATGTGGTAGCCGGGCACCACGCCACGGTACTTTTCGCGTAGCTCAACGGCTTTTTCCGGATCGCACTTTACGTTGATACTGCCGAATTCCTCAATACCCGACAGCGCAAAAATTTTTCCTTTGACCTTGAACACAAGGGTCTCTTCCCCAAACGGCAGCTCTTCCGTCACACCGGGGAACGACAGACAATACTCGCGGTATTCTTCAATGTGCATCGGCAGTGGCAGTAGGGTTGGCGTCCTGAGGCAGCACGGTCTGTTTCTTTTCTTTCCGCTGCGCATTGCCTACGGATGGCTCTTCGACCGAGTAGATGAGCAGAAACGGAATCAGAAAGAAAACGCAAATCAGATAAATAAAGCTCACCGAACGCGTGCGGGCATTGGCCAAGCTTAACCGCTGCGCCAGCCGGAGGGGAATTTCGCGGGTAAACGGAAAGGGGAAGAAAATCATCACGCCAAGCACGTTAAACAGGACGTGTGCAAATGCAATGCTCAACGCCGCTTCGGAGCGGGGCAGGGCCGCCAGCACCGCCGTAAACGTGGTGCCGATGTTGGCTCCCATGATGAACGGAAAAGCGCGCTTCAGACTCACCTTTCCGGTACCAACCAGCGGAACAGTCAACGAAGTAATGATGGAACTGGACTGAATGGCGGCCGTCAGGCCGGTTCCCCACAGAAGGGCCTTGAAATCGCTGCCAAAGACGTACCGATCGAACCGACGCCGCGATTTCCCGATGATGACTTCTTTCATCACCATCGACAACTGCTGCAACGAAAAAAACAGCAGCAGCACAGAAACAAACACCAGCAACAGCGGATACCCGACCATCGCCTCGCCCAGCCAGTGGGCTAACGGCGACACGGTGACGGAGAGCACATCGAAAGCCAAATCGATGTTTTTACCGCCCGACGTGTTGAACAGATGCGTAATGTCGGTCGCCAGATGGGACAACAGACCGAAATAATACTCCAGCGGAAACAAAATGACCGCTGTCAGGATGTTGAAGATGTCGTGAATGGTAGCGGCTGCAAACGCCTTCCGAAACTCTTTCTCGCGGATAATGTGCGCCATCGAGACGATGGTGCTGGTAACGGTTGTCCCGATGTTGGCTCCCATGATGATCGGCACCGCATTTTCGAGGCTGATGGTGCCTGACGCTACAATGGCCACGACCATGGCCGTAATGGTGGAACTACTCTGCAGAATGGCGGTAGACAGCAACCCGATGAACAGGGACACGAAGGGGTTGGCCATTACGCTGATGATCTCCTGAGCGATGTCGCTGTTGAGGAGGCGAAAGGCGCTTCCCATGCTTTCGAGCGCTACCAGAAAAGCATACAAGGCCACTGCCATCCAGAGGAGTCTGAGTAGCGTTTTGATCCGCGATGATAACACTACGTGGTCTTCAGCGGCTTCCGGCATCAACGGTTCGTGCGACAACACACGGGATTTCTTTTCTATATTCAACACTAATGGCCCAATGTCGCAGGGATCGAAAAAATTAGCCAAAACTACGCCATTCCGGACGATTCTTGTAAAGTGTCGTCCCGGGATAACGCTTCCAAGACACAATTTAACAAATTGTTAACATACCGTAACGGAGTAGGGATGCCTCAGGGCTGCAATTGGCGGATGGCGAGCCAGGCCATAAGTCCCGCGCCGATGGGAAGAGCGCTTTCGTCGATGTCGAAGGTAGGTGTATGTACGGACGAGGTAATCTGCCGGGCTTCGTTGCGTGTGCCCAGCCGGTAGAAACAGGCGGGTACATGATGTGTGTAGTAGGCAAAATCTTCGGCGGCCATCCACATGTCCAGATCGACCACGTTTTCGGCCCCCAGGTACTCTTCCGCATAGCCGCGCAGGGTCTGCGCCAGGTCCGGATCGTTCTTCAGGAAAGGGTAGCCTTCCACAATGTTGAACTCGCACGTGCCGCCCATGCTTTCTACCAATCCTTCCGCCATCTTTTTCATGCGCTGCAGGGCATCTTTGCGCCACGCTTCGTCCATGGTCCGAAACGTACCTTCCAGGTAAACCTGATTCGGGATGACGTTCGTAGCACCTTCGGCAATGAAACGCCCGAACGACAGCACACTCGGAATTTTCGGGTTGGCGTTGCGGCTCACGATCTGCTGAAGCGCCACCACCATGTGCGAAGCAATCAGGATCGGGTCGATGTTCATTTCGGGCATCGCACCGTGGCCGCCCTTGCCTTTGACGGTTACGTACAGCTCGTCAGCGCTGGCCATGTACATACCGGAACGGAAGCCCACTTTCCCGGCCTCGATCAGGGGCATTACGTGCTGCCCTACAATGGCATTTGGTCGTGGCGATTCCAGTCCGCCCTCTTTGATTACCAGCGTAGCGCCGCCCGGTGCTTTTTCTTCGCCCGGTTGGAAAATCAGCTTAACGGTGCCTTCAAATTGGTCGCGTAACTGGTTCAACACGTACGCGGCGCCCAGCAACGAAGTCGTATGGACATCGTGTCCGCAGGCGTGCATTACACCCGGCCGCGTGGAACGATACGAACGGTCGTCTACTTCCTGAATGGGCAGGGCATCGAGGTCGGCACGCAGGGCAACGGTTTTCTTTTCCGGATGTTGACCTTCGATCAGGGCCACCACGCCCGTCCCGGCAATTGGCTTCGGCGCTAGCCCCCATTCGGTCAGGCGACTTTTTACGAACTCCGCTGTCTCGTGTTCTTCAAAAGATAGCTCAGGGTGAGCGTGTAAGTGCCGCCGGATGGCGACCAGTTCGTCCGCTTGACGAGCAACTAATTCTTTAATCTGCCGGGCTAGATCCATGCATTCAGCGATTACTCTGGGGGAGATTGACCCGTTCGTCCACGATGGTGGCCGTCGGGAAATGTTCTTTCAGCCGGACCAGCGCTTTCTGCGCATCCAGCCGGTCGGTATAATCTCCCACCTTCAGTTTAAACGTGGGTTGGTTGTAAGATAGGTAAACGTCAACGTTCGGGAAATCATAATAAACGCGCTCTTTCGCTTTGTTGGCCTCTTCGCGGCTCGTGCCGGTATACACCTGCACACGGTAGCCCTGGGCGTAGCGGATCTCCCGGTTTTTTTCACTGGCCTTTTCCATCAGATCATTCACCTCGTCGTTAATCTGATGGGTAGGCGTTACGTCGGCGACTGCTCCTCCGCCACTGGCAACAACGGCGTCGCCCTCAACCGTAGGACGGTAGGCCGCCAGGCTTTCTTTGTAAGTGTAGACGCGCTCCGTGGTTTTCTGAGGCGTTTTGCAACTGGCCAGCAGAGCCACCAGCAGGATCGGGGCGAGAACGTTATTCCACTTCATGATGAACTTCAGTTAAAAGAGCCGACGTGCCGATGCGCGTAGCGCCGGCTTCCAGAAAAGCCATGGCTTGTTCGTAGGTCCGGATTCCTCCGGAAGCTTTGACCCCAACGGTATCGGGGAGCCAGCGCCGCATCTGATACACAGTACGGATGTGCGCGCCTTCAGGTGCGAACCCGGTCGAGGTTTTTACAAAATCTACGCGCGCTTCGGCGCACAGGTCACACGCACGTTTGACTTCGTCTTCGTCCAGGTAGGCGGTTTCGAGGATGCATTTCACGACCCGCCGGGCCTGATGCGCCACGGTGGTCAGTTGCTGAATTTCCGTGCGGACGTAATCGTACTGCTGCGACTTGAACGCCGAAATGTTCATCACGAAATCTAGTTCGTCGGCCCCGTCGTCAATCAGTCGGATCAGTTCGCTTAGTTTCTCGTGCAACGAAATATACCCCAGCGGAAACCCGACTACGGTACCCACTTTTACGGACGTACCGGCAAGGTACTCAGCGGCCTGCGGTACCAGATACGGTGGAATGCAAACCGACGCAAAGGCGTGATGGCGTGCCTCTTGCAGGTGCGTTTGAAACGCCTGCTGCTCCAGAAAGGGGCGCAGCGCCGTGTAGTCGATGTAGGAAGCCAGCTGTTGCATGAATCAGGCTTCGATCAGCACGCACCGGTTTTGCATCAGGTCCTGCTCTACCGTCTTGAACTTCACGTCTTTTTTCACCCGTCCGTCTGCGTAGCGTACCGATACGCGCTGGTTGCGGTCCGCTACCTTTTTGGCTTTGGCCGGTGCCTGAGGCGCCGCCGAAGGTCGATTGGTGCTCACTTGCGGCCGCGCGCCCATTGGGGCGGGTGCGCCGTTGCTCGGCGCAGGGGCCGCAGCCGGCTCCGTCCGGTTGGTGTGCAGCGGCGCAGCGGGGCGCGGCGGGCGCATTGCAGGACGAGGCATGGGCATCTGATCGGGCCGGTCGATGGCGATATCGGCCTTGGTCAGGAACGAGATTACTTCTTCGTCGAGTTTGCTGATAAACCGTTTGAACAACTCCAGCGCCTCAAATTTGTAGATCAAGAGCGGGTCTTTCTGCTCGTATGAGGCGTTCTGCACCGACTGCTTCAGGTCGTCCATCTCGCGCAGGTGCTCTTTCCAGCTCATGTCGATGAAGGCCAGCGCCACAAATTTTTCCATCGACCGGATCATCTCTTTTCCTTCCGACTCAATGGTTTTCTTCAGCGGCACCACGACCTGCAACTGCTTTTTGCCATCGGTAAACGGAATACCGACATTTTCCACCACACTGCCTTGCTCTTCGTACAGACGCGAAAGCCCGCCCATCACGCGCTCGGTCAGCCCCTGTTGTTTGCGACGGTACCCAGCGTAGGCCTCTTCGTAAAGCCGCTCGGTCAGGGCGTTCAGCGACAGCGAATCGAATTCGTCTTGCGTCAGGCTCGTGTTGATCCCGAACACGCGGATTATGTTGAGTGTCAGGTCTTCGAAGTCGTTGCTCTGCTTCGCGTACATGGCAATGTCTTCGCTGATGTCGTAGATCGCGTTCATCAGGTCGAGTTCCAGGCGCTCGCCGAACAGCGCGTGCCGACGCCGGGTGTAAATCACCTCACGCTGGGCGTTCATCACGTCGTCGTATTCCAGCAGGCGTTTCCGGATCGAGAAGTTGTTTTCTTCGACTTTTTTCTGCGCTCGCTCAATCGACTTGGAGACCATCGAGTGTTGAATCACTTCGCCTTCTTCCAACCCCATGCGGTCCATCAGCTTGGCAATCCGGTCGGTTCCGAAAATCCGCATCAGGTTGTCGTCCAGGGCCACAAAGAACTGCGACGTACCGGGATCCCCCTGACGACCTGAACGGCCGCGCAACTGCCGGTCGACGCGCCGCGACTCGTGCCGCTCAGTACCGATGATGGCCAACCCACCCGCAGCGCGCGATTCCGGCGTCAGCTTGATGTCCGTACCACGACCCGCCATGTTGGTGGCGATGGTGACGGTGCCCGGTTTCCCGGCCTCGGCCACGACTTCTGCTTCGCGCTGGTGGAACTTGGCGTTCAGCACCTGGTGGTTGATTTTGCGGACGCGCAGCATGCGGCTGAGCAACTCGGAAGTTTCGACCGAAGTGGTGCCCACCAGCACGGGTCGCCCGGCTTCCGTCAGGGTGACGATTTCGTCGACAACCGCGTTGAATTTCTCCCGCGTCGTTTTGTACACTTTGTCGTCTCGGTCGTCGCGGACGATGGGTTTATTGGTCGGGATGACCACCACATCCAGCTTGTAGATCTCCCAGAATTCGCCGGCTTCCGTTTCGGCCGTACCGGTCATCCCGGCCAGCTTGTGGTACATCCGGAAGTAGTTCTGGAGCGTAATCGTCGCGTAGGTCTGGGTGGCGTCTTCGACTTTCACCCCTTCTTTCGCTTCGATGGCCTGGTGCAACCCGTCGGAATACCGACGACCTTCCATAATCCGGCCCGTCTGCTCGTCGACGATCTTCACCTTGCCGTCCATGATAACGTACTCGACGTCGCGCTCGAACAGGGCGTAGGCTTTCAGCAATTGGTTGACGGAGTGAATCCGCTGCGTTTTTTCGGTGTAGCTCTGAATCAGCTTTTCTTTCGCCTCCAGCTTTTCTTCGTCCGAATACTCGGTATGCTTTTCGATCTTGGCGATCTCGGTTCCGATGTCGGGCAGAATAAAGAAGTCGGTGCTTTCGTTGGCTTTGGTCAGGTGCTCAATGCCTTTCTCGGTCAGGTCGACGGTGTTGTTTTTCTCCTCGATGGTGAACAGCAGCGGCTGGTCGGCCTCCGGCATCTGCTTGGCGTTGTCCTGCAAATAGAAGTTCTCCGTTTTCTGGAGGATCTGCCGCATACCCTGTTCGCTCAGGAACTTGATCAGCGGCTTGTATTTGGGCAACCCGCGGTAGGCGCGGAACAACGCCAGCCCCCCCTCTTTCTCGTCGCCTTCCGAGATTTTTTTGCGGGCCTCGACCAGGAAACTTCCCACGAGCTTTTTCTGCTCTTCGAACAGGGTGCCGACGCGGGGCCGCAGAATTTCGAACTCCTGCTGGTCACCGCGCGGAATGGGACCTGAGATGATCAACGGCGTCCGTGCGTCATCGATCAACACGGAGTCGACCTCATCGACCATGGCAAAGTGGTGCTTCTTCTGCACCAGTTCCTGCGGATCGCGCGCCATGTTGTCGCGCAGGTAGTCGAAACCGAATTCGTTATTGGTGCCGTAGATGATGTCGCAGGTGTAAGCACGGCGACGTTGCGGCGAGTTGGGTTGGTGCTTGTCGATGCAATCGACCCGCAGGCCGTGGAACTCGAACAGCGGGCCCATCCACTCGGAGTCACGTTTGGCGAGGTAGTCGTTGACCGTCACGATGTGGACACCGCGCTTGGCGAGGGCATTCAGAAAAGCGGGGAACGTTGCCACGAGGGTTTTTCCTTCCCCGGTCGCCATCTCCGCGATTTTCCCCTGGTGCAGCACGACGCCCCCGATGATCTGTACGTCGTAGTGAACCATGTCCCAGACCACCTCGCTACCGCCGGCCATCCAACGGTTTTTCCAGACGGCGTATCCGTCTTCGATGCGGATGCTGTCGGGCCGGCGGGCGGCCAACTCCTGGTCCAGTTCCGTGGCTTTGACGCGAATTTCTTCGTTTTCTTTAAAGCGCCGAGCCGTTTCTTTGATGATGGCAAACGCCTCGGGCAACACGGTCAGCAGAACCTTTTCCAGCTCTGTGTTACGGCTCTCTTCGAGCTTATCGATCTTTTCGAACAGCGTTTCCTTTTCGGCAATGTCCAGGTCCGGATTTTCGTCGATCTCCTGGTGAAGCGCCTGAATTTCGTTGTCGATTTCCTGAAGATGCGCGTCAATTTTGGCTTTGATCTGGTAGGTCTGGTCGCGTAGTTCGTCGTGGCTGAGCGACACGAGTTTCTGATGTGCCTCGTTGACCTGCTCTACGTAGGGATACAGCTCTTTAATGTCGCGTTCCGACTTGGAGCCAAAAATTTTGGTTAACCCCTTAACTATTGCGTCAATCATATATGTGGCTGGGCTAGTGAAAGTCTCAAAAATAGGAAAGTAAAGGTACGCTCTTTTTATCGAAAATATCGCGGGAGCGGCAAGGTGTCGCTCCAGAGCGGGGCGCGGTCAGGCAAATCCTCCCGAAATGCGGTGGCCGTACGTGCAACAAAATATAACGTCAATTTTTACAGAGAATGTTCGACGAAACCGCCAAACGGTCAGAAAAATTTAGAGCTGTTTCAGGTCTACTTCGCCGGTAAATACGGTTTGGGCCGGACCAATCAGTTGGATGTTCTGGAAGTGGTTGCTCCCGTCGATCTGCTCGAAGGCCACCCGCAGGTTACCCCCTCTGGTCGAAATGCGCACCGGACTCGGCAAGCCGGACGAGAGGGCCACGGCCGTAACGCCCGTGCCGCACGAAAGGGTTTCGTCCTCGACGCCCCGCTCGTAAGTGCGCACCTGCACGGCCCCGTCGGGTGCACGCTCCACAAAGTTGACGTTGGTCCCGCCGCCGGGCGCAAACCGCTCGTCGTAGCGAATCGCTTTGCCCTCGCCGACTACATCGTAGGCCGCCAAATTGTCCACCCACTTGACGTAATGGGGCGAGCCCGTATCCAGAAAGACGTGATCGGCAGCGCGATCGATGCCCTCTACCGCTTGCATGTGCAGGTAGACCAACCCCTCGCGGATTTCGGCTTCGTGCGGCCCGTCGGCGGCCAGAAAACGGGTTTTCGTACCGATGATGCCCAGCGCATGGGCAAACGCTACTGTACAGCGCCCCCCGTTGCCGCACATGGTTCCCACGCCACCATCGGCGTTGTGGTACACCATCTCAAAATCGTATTCCGGGTGGTTGCGAACCAGGATGAGGCCGTCGGCCCCGATGCCAAAATGGCGATTGCACAGGCGCGCAATCATGGCTTGCGAAAGTTTCACCGACTGGTTCCGGTCGTCGACCATGATAAAGTCGTTACCGGTGCCGTGGTATTTATGAAAGCGAAGGAGCATAAGAACAACGGAAGATTTCCCGACAAAGGTCTTTAAAATCTTCCGTTGTTTGTCACCAACCGTGCCAAGTTACCGGACTGTGTCACCTTGACAGGCAAGCGTGTGCAAAACGGTGAGGTATTAGTACAGCATCCGCAATGGCGCAGTGGCATCGCGACCCAAAGCGAACGGCGACGAGTTGCGGCACCTGTTGCGTGACGCCATTGGAAAGGGATGGTAACGTATTTGTTGATTTCTCAGGCAAAACGCCGCCCTTCCAAACGACACATCACCACGTCGCTATTACGCCACACCACTACAAGATTTAATAATCCGCCTGCGTGGGTTCTTCTTCAGGGTTTTCCTGCGGCAAAAAGGCCGGGTTTTTCTCTGAGGGACGGATGATGAGCCGCGTGCTGCGGTCGTAGGTGAAGTAATTATAGATCCAGTTGGTCAGGGTGATGAGCTTGTTGCGGAAGCCCACCAGGAAGATCAGGTGCACGCCCATCCAGGCCATCCAGGCCGGGAAACCGCCGATGTGGATGTCGCCGGGCAGGTCGGCTACGGCACGGTTCCGCCCGATGGTCGCCATCGATCCTTTGTCGAAGTAGCTGAACGGCGTCATGGGCCGCCCCGTCACCATGCGGTTCAGGTTTTTCGCCAGGTGCTCGCCCTGTTGGATGGCCACCGGCGCCAGTTGCGGATGCCCCTTCGGGAATTTTTCCGTCTGCATCAGCGCGATGTCGCCAATCGCGTAAATGTTGCCGTAGCCCTTCACGCGGCTGAACTGATCCACTTTCAGCCGATTTCCTTTTTCGATGGCTTCTTTCGGCAGCCCGTCCACCAGGTTGCCGGTAACGCCCGCCGCCCAGATAACGGTTTTGGCCGGAATTTCCGTCTCGTCGCTCAGTTTCACCACGTCGCCGTCGTAGGCGCTCACCAGCTTTTCGAGCATCACGTGGACGTCCAGTTCCTTGAGGTAGTCCAGCGCCAGTCGGCCGGCTTTGTCGGACATGCCGTTCAGCAGCCGGGGCAGGCCTTCCACCAGGTAAATGTTCATGCTGCTGAAGTCCAGCTCGTCGTAGTCGTTGGGCAGCACGTGGGTTTTCAGTTCGCTCAGCGCACCGGCCAGTTCCACGCCCGTCGGCCCACCGCCCACAATCACGAAGTTCAGGAGGCGCTGCCGCTCTTCCGGCTCAGCCATGGTGGCTTTTTCCAGACACTGCAGCATGTGGCTGCGGAAGTTCAACGCCTGCGGAATCTGCTTCAGCGGAAAGGCTTTTTTCAGTTCCTCGTCTTTTCCAAAGTAGTTGACTTTGGTGCCGTTGGCGATCACCAGCAGATCGTACTCCAGTTCGCCCAGCGACGTCTCGATTTTATTTTCCTCCGGTACCACCCGGTACACCGTTCCCCAGCGGAAGAAAAAGTCTTTGCTCGGCTCGAACAGCTTGCGCAGCGGGCCGGCAATGGAGTCGGCCTCCAACCCGGCCGTTGCTACCTGATACAACAGCGGCTGGAAGGTGTGGTAGTTGTGCCGGTCGAACAGGACGATCTGAAAACGGTGCTGATAAAGTTCTTTCAGCAGGTGAATGCCTCCGAAACCACCGCCAATCACCACGAGGCGTGGCTTGCGGGAACGAGGAATGTTGAGGCCATTGGCAATGTCGGGTGTGTCGGCGTGCGGAGCGGTTCCGTTGCTACTTTCCATAAAACGGACAATTAGAATTGATCAGAAAAGGGTGGATTACTTGCATTTCCATGCACATAAGGAGGCAGGTTGCGTTACGGGTGTCTGCCACGCGCAGGGCGGGCGGCGGTTCCCCGGTGTTGTAACGCAAGACTTCGACGGGCTGTTCTTCTTAACCCCATCTTTTTCACGATTCCGCACCACGAAGAAAAGGAGGCCCGTTTCGCCGCGGCTGATCTAAATTGTGGCCTTCTCCGTAAGCAGCATGAAAACCCTTTTCATGCTCGTTCCGATTCGCACACGTTTTCTGCCCTGGCTCAAGACCTACTGGGTTCGGTTGTTGGTTCTGTTCTTAGGTGTGGCCCTGCCGCTTTACCTCTTTAGCGAACTGGCCGAGGAAGTGCTGGAACAGGAAGCGTTCTGGTTCGACGACCCGCTGCTGCTGTTTCTGCACCGGCACGCGACGCCCGCCCTGGATCAGTTCATGACCCTCATTTCGATGCTTGGCACCACTTACGGACTGATTCCGGCCGCCATTCTGATCGGCGTGCGGCTGACCTGGAAACGGCGCTGGGGCGATCTGTGGTTCTGGACGCTGGCGTTAGGCGGCTCCGGCCTGCTGAACGTGGCGGCCAAGCATACTTTCCGGCGGCCCCGCCCGGCGCTCTGGGAACCGTTGCACCACAATGCCACCTACAGCTTCCCGAGCGGACATACGATGGCGGCCATGTCGTTTGCGGCGGCGGTGATTGTGCTGCTCTGGCCCACCCGCTGGCGCTGGCCCGCTCTCTTTTTCGGGCTAGGCTTTGCGGTGCTGGTGGCGCTGTCGCGGCTCTACCTGGGCGTTCATTTTCCGTCGGATATTCTGGCGGGCTGGGCGGCTTCGCTGGCGTGGGTCATCGGGCTGAGCGTGGTCCTCTACCGCCACCTGACCAAGCCCACCCCGCGCGCCGAACCGGTGTAGCTCCGCTACTGATCCAATATGCTTTACCGTTCCGGAATGGAAGGACTGGGCCAAGGTCCGGCCTCAAGCCGCGACTGGTTCAGTGGCTACCCTGTGTTGTTTCGACACAGGAGTCAGGCGCGGCTCGCCTCGCTCTAACCCCCTGAATTTCAAGGCCCTTTCTGTAATAAAAAGCGGCAATCTTCATTTTTTTGTGCTACGCGATTTGGATACTTTTAACAAGAACGCCTACGTCCGTTTACCACCCCGATTTACCCTGGACTCACGCCTTAGTTTAGTACCACTCCCTGTTGTATGAACGATTTTACCCCGGTTGATTTTGAAGATGCTTTCGTGGGCACCTGGCATTGGAATATACCGGACAATACTGTCTCTGTAAGTCCCGCACTCGCTTCCCAACTGGGATATGCTTCCGACGAACTGACGCAAACGCCAGATGTATGGAATGCCCTCTTTCTACCCGAATACGCTGCTGAAATTTCTTCGCAACATTATGCACTCTCAGAGGCATTGCAGCCACTTTCGTACCGGGAAGATGTAAGGTGCAGACACAAAAGCGGCGCAATCGTCTGGGTGACGCACACGGCGCAGATCACAGCGCGCGACGCGCAAGGGCGACCGACCCAACTGGCGGGCCGCCACGTAGACATCACGCGTTATAAAGAGGCGCAGCTGGAAAACCAGATGTACCGCTCCATTTTGGCGGGCAATCAGGTAGGCGTCTGGGAAGCCGACTTAGTGAATGGCCGTATGGTCTTCGACGAGCAGTGGGCGGCACAACTGGGCTACACCAGCGAAGAGCTACGGCCGTTTACGCGCGACAACTGGCTGGCCCTGGTCCATCCGGACGACGCGCCCTATGCACAGCAGGCCTTGGCGGCCCACCTGGCGGGCACACAAAGCCGCTACGAGTGCGAAGTCCGCATGCAACACAAAAACGGGCAGTGGGTATGGATGCTGGACAAAGGCACGCTGACCCAGTGGTCGGCAAGCGGAACACCACTGCAAATGCAGGGATGTCGCCACACCGTAACGGAGCGCAAGCAGTACCAAGCGCAGATCGAGCACTACCGCGAATTGCTGCAGAAAGTTAACCAGGTAGCCCAGATCGGCACCTGGGAGGTTGATCTGGCCAAAAACGAGCCTGTCTGGAGCCAGGTCACCAAAGAAATTCACGAGGTAGACGAAAACTTCCAGCCCGACCTGAGCACCGCGCTGGCTTTCTATCCCGCAGGCGTGCATCGCGAAACGATTACCCGGGCCGTTCATCAGGCCATTCAAGAAGGGCAGGGCTACGACCTGGAATTGCAGATCCTCACCGCCCGCAACAAACTGAAGTGGGTACGCGCCATCGGCATTCCGGAATTCGACCAGAACCAGTGCACCCGCCTCTACGGCATTTTTCAGGACATCGACGCCCAGAAAACCACCGAACTCAAGATTCGCGACAGCCTGCGACGCAACCAGATTTTCGTCGAACAGTGCCCCGGGGCCATCGCCATGTTCGATACCCAGATGCGCTACCTGGCCGCCTCGCAACAATGGATCGAAGAGTATGCGTTGCAGGGCCGCCAGATCATCGGCGTATCGCACTACACGATCTTTCCGGAAATCGGCGACGACTGGAAGCAGATCCATCAGGAATGTTTGCAGGGCCACATCAACCAGCGCGACGAGGTCTGTTTTCCGCGCATGAACGACACCACGCAGTGGATCAACTGGGACGTGCGTCCCTGGTACATTTCCGAAGAAGAAATCGGAGGACTGGTGATGTATACGTCCGATGTGACCGAACGGAAAGAAGCGGCAATTCGCCTGGCCCGAAGCGAGGAACAGTTCCGCCAGACGTTCGACCACGCCGCCATCGGCATGGCGCTGGTGTCTACCAAAGGCGCCTGGCTCCGGGTGAACCGGCAGGTGTGCGAGCTGCTGGGCTACACCGAGAAAGAACTGATGCAGAAAACGTTTCAGGACGTTACGCATCCGGACGATCTCGAAATCGACCTGTTGTACGTGCAGCAGCTGCTGAATCGGCAAATCAACACGTACCGGATGGAGAAACGCTATTTTCACAAAAGCGGCAGCACGGTCTGGGTAAACCTGGCCGTATCGCTGGTGCGCGACGAGCGCGGCAGGCCCCTGCACTTCGTGTCGCAGATCGAGGACATCACCGAGCGCAAAATCGCATTTCAAAAGCTGGAAGAGACGCTCGTGCTGGTCAAGGAACAAAATGACCGGCTGATGAATTTCGCCCACATCGTCTCGCACAACCTGCGCTCGCACGGCGGCAACCTGGAGATGATGCTGACCTTTTTCAGCACCGAAACCGACGAAGACGAGAAAGCCTTGCTACTGCAAAACATCAATAACATTTCGGCTTCGCTTTCGGAAACCATTACCCACCTCACCCAGGTGGTGCAGATTCAGACGCGGGCACACGAACAGAAAGAAGAACTGGGTCTGCGGCGCTTTCTCGACAAAACCATCAGCACGCTCAGCGCCGATTTGCGCCGCACGGAAGGCGTCGTGACCAACGAAGTTCCTGACGAGGCCAGGGTGTTGTTCAATGCGGCGTACCTGGACAGTGTGCTGCTCAACTTTCTGAGCAACGCGCTGAAGTACCGCCATCCGCAGCGCACGCCGCAGATTACCCTTAGCATGGACGAACAGGAACGGTACCGCGTGCTGTCCATTCGCGACAACGGCATGGGCATAGACCTGGAGCGCCACGGGGCCAAGCTTTTTGGACTTTACAAAACGTTTCACGAGCATGCCGACGCCCGCGGCGTAGGGCTTTTTATCACCAAAAACCAAATTGAAGCGATGGGCGGAAAAGTAGCCGTGGAGAGCACGCCCGGTGTAGGCACCACCTTCAAGATTTACTTCTGTTATGAAAAAGATACAGCTTGCCTGCATCATTGACGACGATCCTGTTTATGTGTACGGCATCAAAAAGCTGATGAAACTGGTCGACTTTTGCGAAAACATGCTGGTTTTCAAAAACGGTGCAGAGGCCCTCAAGTACCTGACACCCGTCATCCAACAAAACGACACGCTGCCCGACATCATTCTGCTGGACATCAACATGCCCATTATGGACGGATGGCAGTTTCTGGACGAGTTCATTCAGATCAAACCCAAATCCAGAAAAATCACGATCTACATGGTCTCGTCTTCGGTCGATCCGGATGAAGTCGCCAAAGCGCAACGCTACTCCGAAGTGTCGGATTATGTCGTAAAACCTGTGCAGGAAGACAGCCTGCGGGCCATTCTGGAAAGTGTCTGAAGAGGCCAGGCGGTCGAGTGGGACGGGGCAGGTAGGCGTACAAAAAGTTTTACCTTTGGCACGCGGAGGCAAGTGCCTCTTGAGGAAGTAAACTAGCCCCATGAAAATTCTGATTACAGGCAGTGCCGGCCATTTGGGAGAGGCGCTCGTCCGTACGTTGCAACGGCAGGGCCACGAGGTAGTCGGGACGGATGTGTTGCCCTCGGCAACCACACACCGCGTAGGGTCGATCACCGACCGCGACCACGTCCGACGGTGCATGCAGGGGGTCGAGGCCGTGGTCCACACCGCCACGCTGCACAAGCCCCACGTGGCGACCCACAGTCGGCAGGCGTTTGTCGACACCAACATCACCGGGACGCTGCATTTGCTCGAAGAGGCGGCGGAGGCGAAGGTCCGTGCGTTCGTGTTCACCAGCACCACCAGTGTGTTCGGCGATGCCATGGCGCCGAACGCCGAAGCGCCCACCCCGTGGATTACGGAAGAGGTCGTGCCCATCCCGAAAAACATTTATGGCGTGACGAAAGTCGCCGCCGAAGACCTGTGCCAGCTCTTTCACCGTAACCAGCACTTGCCCTGCCTGATTCTGAGAACGTCACGGTTCTTTGCGGAAGAAGACGACCACCGCGACCTGCGCGAGGCCTACGCGGACGCCAACATCAAAACCAACGAATTTCTGTACCGCCGGGTCGATCTGGAAGATGTGGTAAGCGCGCATCTGTTGGCAATCGAAAAAGTACCGGCGCTGGGTTTCGGGCGGTACATCATCAGTGCCACCACGCCCTTTACGCCCGACGATCTGCCGGCGCTGCGCACCGACGCGCCCACCGTGGTCCGACGCCGGGTGCCCGCTTACGAGGCGGTCTACGCGCGGCTGGGCTGGCGCATGTTTCCGCACCTCGACCGGGTATACGTCAATACCAAGGCCCGCATGGAACTTGGCTGGCAACCGCACCACGACTTCGATACGGTGCTGAAACGGCTCGAAAACGGACAGGGACCACTCAGTTCGCTGGCAAACCAGATCGGCGCCAAAGGTTACCACAGCACCAAGTTTTCTGACGGACCTTATCCGGTCTGCTAATCGACCGTAGGCTGTCTTCTAACGCGTGCCACCCGCGTTTCCGGTGGGTAGGCGGTGGTAGCGCACCTCGTCCATCTCCAGTTGCACCACCCGGCCTTTTTCGTCCATCAGAAACCGGAGCTGCGAAGGCCATTGTCCGTACCACGGGTCCTGATTCACCGCCCGAAACGTGTCGTAATGCACGTGTTGCAGGTCGTACGACCGTTCGCCACGCTGCATCTGCAATGCTCCGCCCACCAGCGTCACGGTGAGGGTTCCGTACAGGCTGTCGACGTAAGTGCCCGCATAGGCCTCCGCCGCAAGGGAGGGCACATCGTGCGGTACGCGGGGCAAAACGGCTAATGCTTCCTGGTGCTCTTTCGCCGCTTCGGCCTGGTAGTAGGCCAGCGCTTCGCCGCTCCAGTCGATGCCCTGCGTCCCCAGGTACCGGTCGAAAATTTCGTACATGAGTGGAATCCGCAACTCTGCCTGGTCTTTGTTCAGGAACATGGCAAAGCCGAGGTTTTCTTCCGGCAACATGCCCACCAATGCACTTGCGCCACGCAACGAACCCGTATGGAACACGAGCAGATGCCCGCGGTAATCTTGCAGAAACCACCCGAGGCCGTAGGCGTAGAAATGAATCCCCGCCCGGCGGATGGCCGGGTTGCTCGACTGGCCGATCAGGGTGTGAGGCGTAAACAGCTGTGCGTATGCACCGGGCGTCAGCAGGCGCGTCCCGTCGTGCCGCGTGCTGTCCAGCAAAGCGATGACCCAGCGGGCCATGTCGTGGATGTTGGAGCGCAGGGCCCCGGCAGCGCTTACGCCGGGATTGTACGGATAGGCCAGCACCCGCAGGGTGTCGTGAATGGGGCCGTGCGCTGCCGCAACGTTCGGTTTGCCTTTCACCTCCAAGCCGTTGGTCAGGGTTTCTGCCATGCCGAGCGGCGTCAGGATGCGTTGTTGTACGTACGTTTCCCATGGCTGCCCGGTCACCGCCTCGATCACCTTCCCCGCCACAATGAACATGTCGTTGTTGTACTGGTAGTGCGAACGCAAACTGGAGTGCTGCGGAGCAAACTGCAGCCGTCGGACGTAGTCGTCGCTCAGGTCCAGGCTGTCGTACACCCACAGGTTGGTCGGCTCCACCCCCGTGCGGTGGGACAGTAGGTCGCGCACCATCAACGCACGCGTCACGTACGGATCGGCCACCCGAAAGCCGGGCAGGTAGCGAATCACCGGCGCGTCCAGGTCTACTTTTCCTTCGTCGGAAAGCATCAGGAGGGCGGTTGCTACAAAGGCTTTGGTCGTAGAGGCGTTGGAGAAAAGCGTATGAGCATCGACGGGCTCCCGGGTGTCGAGGTTGCGCACCCCGAATCCCTGGGCATACACCACCTTTCCGTCCTTGACGATGGTCAGCGCCATGCCCGGAATCTCCCATGCCTGCCGGGCTTCGTCGACGTACCGGTCCAGTCCCTTGAGCGGATTTTTCTGGGCAAAGAGCCCGGTGGGGATGCATGCAATTAAGAAGAGCCAAATAGAATAACGCACAGCAGATAAAGGGTTAGAAGCGGAACAACGGTGGGTTGGGTAGAGGTGGCGTAACAATGCAGGGTTGGAAAGGGCGCGATGGTCAGGTTCGCCTCGGTCGGGTGTATGCGTAGGCCCACGCGATCAGCACGCCCTGTAGCGGCAGCCGCAGCCAGAGCGCCCAAACCGGAACGTTGGGAAAAAGCGCGGCATGTTGCGCCATGTACACGTTGGCAGGAAATACGGCGATCAGCAGCAGAATTAGGGCCCAGGCCGCCCACCGACGAGACGCGGGCAGTACCACACCGACACCCAGCACCACTTCGAACACACCGCTGAGGTACACCAGAAACCGGTGCCACGGCAGATACGGCGGCATGATGTTCAGGTAAAGGGCGGGTTGCAGAAAGTGGTTCAGCCCCGCCCCCACAAACAGCACGCCCAACGTGTAGCAGAGCACCTTGCCGGCAACAGACATGACCTAGCGTTTCGGACCCGTGTGGGCGACCGGTTTACTCAAATAGCCTACCGCCACGTTCACCAGGGCGCGGACGCCGGTTTTCAGGCCACTCTCGTCAATGTAAAAATCGGGGGTATGGTGCGGAGCGGCGTCTTCTTTCGCTACCTCCTTCGGCTTGCCGCCAACGTTAAAAAAGAAGCCCGGCACTTCCTGCGCAAAAAAGGAAAAATCTTCAGCGCCGGTCACCGGATCGGTTAGCACCAGATTCTCTTTCCCGGCGGCGGCCTCTAGGTACGGGAGCATCGCCTCAGTCAGCGTCGGATCGTTGTACGTCACCGGATAAGCCGTCGTCACCGAAATTTCTACTTCGGCCGTAGCGCCCATGCTCTCGGCCACGTGGGTCGCCACCGTACGGATGCGTTCGTGCAACTGCGTCCGCACGTCCGGGTCGAGCGCCCGGATGGTGCCCAGCATTTCTACCTCGCTGGGAATGATGTTGGCGCGCACCCCGCCGTGAATGCTTCCGACGGTGATGACGGCGGCACTCTTGGTTAGTTCCACATTCCGGCTGACGATGGATTGCAACGCGTTGACGATTTGCGCGGACGTGACGATCGGGTCCACTCCGCCCCACGGATACCCCCCGTGTGTCTGTTTGCCTTTGACCCGAATGCGAAAGTCGTCGGCGCTGGCCATAAACCCGGCCGGCCGGTAGCGGATCTTGCCGGCGTCGGTAATGGAGTTGATATGCAGCCCGAACACGGCTTCCACGTCGGGATTTTTCAGAGCACCTTCTTTTACCATCAGTTCCGCACCGCCTTTTTCGCCCTCGGGTGGTCCTTCTTCAGCGGGTTGAAACAGAAACACTACCGTTCCCGGCAATTCGTTTTTCATCCCGGCCAGCACTTCGGCCGCGCCCATCATCATCGCCACGTGGGTATCGTGTCCGCAGGCGTGCATCACCCCGACCTGCTGCCCGTTGTACTCGGTCGTGACTTTCGAGGCAAACGGCAGATCGACCCGCTCGGTCACCGGCAGCGCATCCATGTCGGCACGCAGGGCAATGACCGGCCCGGGTTTGCCGCCTTTCAGCACCCCGACTACGCCGGTATGCGCCACGCCGGTCTGCACTTCTATCCCGAGCGATTTCAAGTGGGCCGCCACCTTTTCGGCGGTTTTAAATTCGCGGTTGCCCAGTTCGGGATGTTCGTGAAAATCGCGTCGCCACGCGATGACCTTCGCTTCGAGGGCGTCGCAGCGGGCGTTGAGTTTCGCGGCCGAGGGGACTTTCTGAGCAATGGCCGGGCGGGGAATGGCCGACAGACCGAAGGCACACAAACCTCCGGTAACGAGTAGATGTCGTAGCTTCATGGGCAGGGAGTCAAAACCGGAAAATAACGGTTTCCTCCGATTCCCGGGAGCGGCTTTGGTGTAATTGCGCAGAAAAAGAGCGCCCCGGCTACAGGGCTTCATTACAGGCGACCGCTTCTTCAGCGATTTTCGGACGCACAGGGCACCGTTCCGCCATACCTGCCAGCGAAAGGTAGTGCCACAACATCATCTCGAAAATCTCGGTTGCCGCCTCGTGGTGGTGCGTCAGCTCGGGATGCTGCCACTCGTAAGGACGAATGATCACCGGAAACGGATTGGGTTCCCACACCACCAGTTGCTCCTGCGCATCGAAGGCATAATCGAACGCAACGAAATCGAACTTCAATCGTTTGCGGAGCCGGTTGAACAGCGCATGGTGCGGGTTTGCAGTGCGCAGCAACGTCCGTTCCTCATCCAGGAAGCGTTTTTGCATGACGCGGTCTTCGCTGTGGGCCATCCATTTGGGCGTAATCACCAGGGAGCGCATCTTCCCCTCGTTCCCCATCATCACGTACCGGTACTTGCGGTAATACCCCTCGGCGTCAGTGGTATCGATGTATTCCAGCGCCACCGGATAGGGCAGTTGCGACCACGTGATGGTATGGTAGTCGTCTGCGGATTGCACCAAATGGACCGCGCCTCCGTGCCCGACATCGTTCCGCACAATAAAGGGCAAGCCTAGCGCCGTGGCCACTTCTTCGAACGACGTTTCCGGCGAAATATGTAGGCTGTGCGCCGTACGGACGCCTTCGTTGCGGATGATGTTCAGCGCCCGCGACTTGATGCTATTGGAGAGCATGCGCACGGAATTAACGACAGGTACGCCCAGCTTACCGTAGGTTTCTTCCAGGGCCACCACTTTGTTGTACAGGGGCAGCCAACGCTCGCGCACCGGATCTTGCAACCAGGGAATAAACAAGGCCGCGCCGGGCAAGGGAGCCAGGTTTCGATCATGAGTCGTGGTATGCCTGAACAGGCGCGCCTGTTCGGGATAAGTTTCCTGGAGCCACGTGAAGAACGACCAGTTGCGTTTGCGTTCGTGGTCGCGCAGTACGTGAATGTGCGGCGTGGCTTTGCCCGTAAAACGGAGGTTTTCTACGTGGCGCACTACACTGTGGGCAAACCAATGCGTGGAGCGAAGCGAGTGGCGCAGCGAAGCAGGAACTGCGGCTTTGAGTTGAGCGGGAGTTATGGTTTTTTTCATGAGATAAGGGTAAGCGTTCGCTAACAGCCAAGGCTGGGCGCTACCGGTAGAGCGAGGACTAACCGTACTGTCTATGAAAGAAGCGCATGCTTACTGCCGCTGGCGGAGCGTTAACCAGGAGCGGAAAGACATGGCTGAACGTACACTGGCCTGTTGGTTTGCCAGTACAATGCGGTTTAGCGCTCGTATGCCCAGAAAGCTGTTCGTCAGACGCCGAGTGGAATGGTGCTTAGAGGCGTCTTCGTTTGCGATTGCCGATGTGGCACGTCTCTCGTGCAGAGACTAATCGAAGGCCAAGATAATAGCTCTTTCGGTTTTTCGCCACATTATCCGATTATTTCTTCGATAAATAGTGCATCAAACGAACATGCCCTACGGCAGGCAGGGCGCACCGTAGGGCATGTTCGTTGGTTACCACAGAAGGTAAGTGGCTTTTACTCACGGGGATTGGTGGCCCAGACGGTGGTTTCTGTCACGAACCCACGGTCGTCGAGTTCCAGTAAGCTGGCGATGGCGTGGGCGATGTCTTCGGCGTGGAGCTTCGTCGGATTTTCGGGGGCACGGTCGCGTCCCGACCGTTCGCGGAACTCCGTCAGCACCTCGCTGGGGTTGACCTGCATCACCCGAATGTTGTGGGGGCGCAGTTCGGCACGCCAGCATTCGGTCATGCCGCCGAGGGCAAATTTGCTGGACGCGTAGGCCGTCCCCCCCGCAAAACCGCGTGACCCGGCAGTAGACGAAATGTTGATGATGTTGCCGTACTTTTCCTGCACAAAGTGGCGCGCCGAAGCCTGAGCCACCAGCATGGCACCCAGCACGTTGGTTTCCCACACGCGCCGGAAATCGGCCGGATCGAGCTCGGTGAGCGGGGCAAAAAGGCCGAAGCCCGCATTGTTGATCAACACGTTGTAACCGCCCAGTTGGGTCACAGCCGCCTGCACCAGTTCGGTCACCTGTGCTTCGTTGCTGACGTCGGCCGGCAGGGCTACGGCCCCCAGTTCGTCGGCAGCGGCCTGGAGTTTCTGCGGGTCGCGTCCGCAGATGGCGACTTTCGCCCCTTTGCGGAGGAGCAGTTGGGCGGTGGCTTTGCCGATGCCGGAACTGCCCCCGGTGATGAGTACTTTGGCTTGAGAAAGATTCATAGCTTGAATGCGTTATCAGTGATTGATGGATGATTAGCGGGGGGCTTCGCCGGGATAGTCGAGCAACGTGATGTTGAACATAGGATCGGCGTTCCACCCCTGGGCCTTGATGGCCTCATAAAGTCGTTGCTCAATTTGTTGCTTGAGCTGCGCGTCGGTCAGCAACGCATCGCGCCGGTACAGGTACAGTTCGCAAATGACCGGATTCAGGTCGGGCAACGTTCCTCGGGTAAAACGGGCGTTGACCTCAATGGTTTCCAGCTGGTCCAGTTTGCTCAGTTCCGTCCGCATCACTTCCGTAATCTGCGTGTCCAGGCTGGCCTTCTGCAAATTGGGTTGTTGCGAAAACTGCCAGAACATAAACCCGGCAATGACCAGCACGGCCACCGACATCGACAGCGGAAATACGTAGGATTTCCCGTCGGCAAAGCGCACGCCCCTGGTGGTGACATGTCCCATGAGCCGGAACATCAGCGCCGCCGACAGCTGGATGCCCGCCAGTTGCAGAATCAGCAGGAAAATACCACTCCGAATCAGTTGCCAGTTGCCGAAGTTGAGCGCCATGCCGATCAGGCCCGTGGGCGGAGCCAGCGAAGCGGCTACCAGCATGCCGACGGCCGCGCCCGACACCAGACTGTCGCGTTCCGACTGGATCAGGTTCGCGCCACCGGCCACCCCGGCGATCAGCGGCAACAGCAGCGTTACCTGCGAGATCTGACTCACACTCACCATCATCGGCGTCGCGTGCTGTTGTCCGACCAGGAGAGACAGGAGAAACGAGACGGCGATGCCCGTCCCGATGGCGACAAAATACCGGAGCAGACTTTGTTGCAACAGCTGCATTTTGCCCGCGGCCGAAGCCAGGGCGGCATTCATGGCCGGGCCCGCAAACGGCGCAATCAGCATGGCCGCCACCAGCAGGTAGCTCGTACCGGTGTAGAGGCCGATCCAGACCAGCACCGCTCCGGCGATGGAATAGACCAGAAGGCCTGTCCAGGAACCGACGCTCTGCAACCCGCCTAAAAAGATTTCGATAGGGCTGCGGTACGTGACGTCCACAACCTGTTCCGGCGTTTGTTCGGCCGGTGGATACATGGTGATGACCCCGCGAGGCACCAGCGTAATTTCGGCAGATTCCAGGTGGCTGATGGCTTCGATGAAGCGACTCACCGCCTCGTTATTAAGGTGCACGGTGACCTGCTCGCCTGCCTCTGTGGGCTGCAACGTCAGGTTTTTGCCGTGGTGTTGTGCGGCGATTTGCTTGACTTCGTGTCCTTTGCCTTTGGGTACTTTGATGGTTAATGCGCGCATGCTTCCGAATAAAGTCTACTCTAGCCTACGCAGCATGGGCCGAAGGGTATACAAAGCGTTGCTTGTGTCACCACCCCATCAGTTTGCTAACCTCGCGTACGACCACAACCGAGGCGCCGACCAGGACGCACTCCAGCCAATCGCCGAGTGACAGCGGCACCGTTTCGAAGGCCGTTTGCAACCAGGGCAGGTAAATCACCAACACGTGCAGGACCAGCGAGAGGCCAATGGCCCCCAGCAACCACGGATTCTGAAAAGGCCGGTGAAAGGCCGTCTGGGTGTCGGAGCGGGCATTGAACGTGTTGAACAACTGGAACATCACCAGGGTAGTAAAGGCCATGGTGCGTCCGTACGCCAGCTTGCCATCCCCCTCGATCAGTCCGCCGGGCAACGAGGCATCCAGCACCAGGAGGGTGCCGACCGCCATCACGACTCCGACCAGCACAATGCCGCGCCACATGCTTCCGGTAATGACGCCTTCGTTCGGGTCGCGCGGAGGGCGGTTCATCACCTCCGGATCGTCCGGGTCCAGGCCCAGCGCCAGCGCGGGTGCGCCGTCGGTCATCAGGTTGATCCAGAGAATTTGAGTAGCTAGCAGGGGCAATACCACCAATCCTTCTTCGCTTGTCAGGCCGATGACGCCCTCCAGCACCACGCCCAGAAACATGGTCAGCACCTCGCCGATGTTGGACGACAGCAGGTACCGCAGAAACTTCTGGATGTTGGCAAAAATGGAGCGCCCCTCCTCTACCGCCGCCACAATCGACGCGAAATTGTCATCGGTCAGCACCATGTCGGCGGCTTCTTTTGAGACGTCGGTGCCCGTGATGCCCATCGCCACGCCGATATCGGCCGTTTTCAGCGCCGGGGCATCGTTTACGCCGTCGCCGGTCATGGCCACAACCTGCCCGTTGCGCTTCAGCGCTTCGACAATTTTGAGTTTATGTTCGGGGTTGACGCGTGCGTACACCGACACCTCTTGGACCGTCCGCTCCAGCGTCGCCTCGTCCATCTTTTGCAACTCGCCCCCCACTACGGCCTTTTCTTCCTCGACCATGCCCAGCTCTTTGGCAATGGCCGCCGCGGTTTTCGGGTGGTCGCCGGTAATCATCATCGTGCGGATGCCAGCCTTGTGTGCCTTGGTCACCGCTTCTTTTGCTTCGGGGCGGGGCGGGTCGATCATACCGACCAGTCCCAGAAAGACCAGCTCCTGCTCAACCGCATCGTCTACTTTATCGCCCTGAGTATCGGGAGCAACCGAGCGAAACGCTACCCCGAGGGTCCGCAGTGCTTCTTCGGCCAGTTGTTCATTTGCCTGTTTGATTTCCATCCGGCGCTCGTCGGTGAGCGCTCGTGCTTCCTCGCCCACCAGCTCGTGTGTGCAGCGTTCCAGTAGCACGTCGGGCGCACCTTTGGTGAACACGATGTTGCGTTCTTCTTTTTTCTCGGCGTCGGTATGCACGGTGCTCATCAGCTTCCGCTCCGACGAGAATGGCACCTCCCCCACCCGCCGGAAACGGCTTTCCAGTTCGTCCGGCTTCATACCCGCTTTGCGTGCTGCCACCAGCAGTGCCCCTTCGGTCGGGTCTCCCTGGATGATCCACTGCCCGTCTTTCTCCTGCAATACAGCATTATTGGCCAGATCGGCGGCCCGCAGAATGCGTTCCGTTTCGGCCGTGAGGGCGCTTTCGTCCCGGTCGGTTTGGTGCTCTACCGCGCCTTCGGGCTGATAGCCGGTGCCCGTCAGGTTGGTGCGGCCGCTGGCGGTAATCACGGCCCGGACGGTCATTTCGTTTTTGGTAAGCGTTCCGGTTTTGTCGGAGGCGATCACGGTGGCCGAGCCGAGCGTCTCCACAGCCGGCAATTTCCGGACGATGGCGTTCCGATCAGCCATGCGTCGTACGCCAATCGCCAGCACAGCCGTGACGATGGCGGGCAGGCCTTCGGGCACAGCCGCCACAGCGAGCGCCACGCCGAGGATCAGCACTTCCATCACCGCCGAAAAGTCGGTGGCTCCTTCGACCAGCAGAATGGTGCCGACCATGATGACCGCAATGACGATAACGATCAGGCCCAGCCGCTTGCCAGTTTTGTCCAGTTCTTTCTGGAGGGGAGTATCGTTGGCTTCGGCGCGTTGCAGCATCCCGGCAATTTTTCCCATCTCGGTCTTCATGCCGGTGGCTGTCACCAAGGCCTTGCCGCGCCCGTAGGTCACGGCCGTACCGCTGAATGCCATGTTGGTCTGATCGCCCACGCCCGCTTCCGCTTCGATGGGGTCGGCGGTTTTCGATACCGGGACGCTTTCGCCGGTCAGTGGCGCTTCGGCCGTTTGCAGCCCCGTCGCCTGCACCAGCCGACCGTCGGCCCCTATCGTATCACCTTCTTCGAGCAGAAGCACGTCGCCGGGCACCAACTCCGTCGACTTAACCGACTGCCGTTTGCCGTCGCGAATCACCTGCGCCTCGGCCGCCGACATGGCCTGCAGGGCACTCACAGCCTCTTCGGCGCGCGCTTCCTGCACGTAGCCCAGAATGCCGTTGAGCAGCACGATGGAGAAAATGACAAGGGCCTCGTAGGGCAACGCCTCTTCGCCTTCGTACAGCCAGACCGCCACCGAAATGGCCGTCGCGATCAGCAACAGAATGACCAGCACGTCGTTGAACTGCGCCAGAAAGCGCTTCCAGCCCGGCACGGGCGGTTCGTGTTCCAGTTCGTTGGGACCGTATTGTTCCAGCCGCTGCCGGGCAACTTCGGCCGTAAGGCCTTTTTCAGGATCGGTTTCCAAGCGTTGGGCGATCTGATCGACCGGCAATCGATAGGCCTCGGCCACGGAAGGGTCGGCGGGGGTAAGGGTGTCTGCAGACATGGGAGGAGCAAGAGGATAGAAACATTGCTTTGTACGTGCAGCTCCACGTTCCGGTTCGAGTCCGGCAGGGCGTTATCCCTTCCAGCGTGAATTCCGTATGCTACCCCAAAAAGATGCGGTATCCTGTCACGCCCGATGGGCGCTATTTTGTAGTGAAGGGTCGTCTGTGGCGTTGCAGCAACCCGGCCTTGGCCGACGCCGAGCGCGAACGTCTGGTCAAGGCCCTGATGCAGGCGCGGGCCGCGGTGGGCCGCGCGCAAAAGCTGGAAGACGAGGCGGCGCTTAAACAGGCACGTTCCGACGTGCATCGCGCCAAAGTGGCGTTAGGCGAACGCGGCCCCGTCTGGTGGGAAGATGGCGCACCGGACTACAACCGTCATCTGGCTAAAAATACACCCTACGCCGCGTGGCACGAAGCCCTAGCCGCGGAAAGTACTTCCCCAAAGAAACGGGCCACACGCTAAAGAACGTGCGGCCCGTCTAACATAACAGGATAACGCAATACAACTAGAAATTATAGCTGGCACCGAACATTACCGAACGGCTGGTGCGGTCGGAACCGTAGTACTCGCGGCTGGTGCTCCCCGTCAGGTTGCGCACGTTCAGGTACACTTGCAACGGTTCGATCACCTGATAGGCCACCTTGCTGTTGATCAGCACCTTGCCGCTGATTGCCCCTACGGTCGATTCGCGTTCCAGATCGTACTGGTGGAACTGCGTATGGGCACTGAAGAAATAACCGTTCAGGTTGATGTTCCACTTCTGCGAGGGGCTAAAGTTGGCGTACAAGCCACCGAAAACGGCCGGCGTGCTTTTGTGTTCGTCGTCGAAGCCATTGTAAATGTTGTACGGATTGGACGCCGAATCGACAGGCAGGGTATTGGCACCGCGCGGGATATCGATCACCTGGGTCCGCTGAATGGTGACAAACGGTTTGAACTGGAACTTGGCACTGGCGATGTAATTGGCCGACACGGTCAGGCCCAGCTGCGTCGCCGTGAGGGGCAGATTCTCGAAGCTAAATTGAATCCGCTCGGGTACGTAGGCCGGGTAAGGCGCCGGATACCCCGTCGGCTGGTAGGTCATCTCCGTCATTACGAACATGTTCATGTCGCGCAGTTTCTGCCGGAACGCATCCACGTCCAGCGAAAGGTTGCGGGAAAGGTGGGTCCGAAAACCGAGTTCGGTCAGCGTAACAGAGGCCAGTTTCAGGTTCCGGTTGCCGCTCAGGTTGTACGTGTAGAACGGGCCGCTGCCTGGACCGTTGAACGCCATGTCGTTCGTAATGGAATAGTTGATCGACGTAGGCGTCCAAAACGCACCGCTCGTCGAGCGCGACTGCCCGAAACGCAGCAGAGACTTTTCGCTGAGCTTGTAGGTAGAAAGCAACTGGTACGAAAAATACGCGTCCTTCAGGATGTCGAATTTGTCGACCCGCCCAGCCCCCATCAGCCGCCAGTTGTCCAGCAGTTGGTAATCGACCTGCACCGAACCGGCATACGTGTTTATCTGGGACGTGGTGTTCAACTGATCGTACTCAATGTGCTGGTAGTTGAACTCCGGACGCACACTCAGGCGATCGCTCAGTTGCCAGCGGTAGTCGACCACCGCATCGGCCGTTCGGAAGTTGTATTCGATCCCGCCTTCGTGATCTACGAAGCTGTAACCCGTATTGTACGAGACACGCGTACCCACTCCGTACACGCGGCTGGCTAGGTTCAGGTACTTACTGGAGATGCCGTTGGTGCCCAGTGGCGTCAGGCTACTCACGTATACTTTCTGCGATTCAGCGTCCTGGAGCCCTGCCGAGAGGTCGAGACTCACCTGGTCGTTGGCTTCATAATTGACGAATGCGTTGATTCCGTACTTGTTCTGCGCCAGCGACGGGTCCGGGTAAAACAGGGCCGCATCGGGTACTTCGCTCAGATCGGACGAGAACGTATCGCTCTGGTAGAAGTAATACAGGTCGTCGAACCGATCGCGCTTCTGGTAGTTGCCCGAGAGCGTAACGTGTAGCTTTTCGTTGAGTCCGTAGCCTACGGCCAGGTTCGCCACCTGGGTTTGACCCGGCGCAATCTGTGCGTTCGCGACGGCATGAGGCCCTTTCTGATCCGGCGTGCGCGTAATGATGTTAATCACCCCCGTGACGGCATTCGGCCCAAAAAGCGGAGCGACTGCGCCGCGCACTACTTCGATACGTTCGATGTCGATCAGGTCGATCGGTAACGATTCCCAGAAAGTCCCTCCCTGATCGTAGTTGAAAACCGGACGGTTGTCGATCATGACCAGCGTCAACCGGTTTTGTTGTTCCAACGTCCGCGTATACTGCGCGGTGTTATCCAGTCCGCGCAAATGCACGTCGTAGTTTCCGTTGGACGTTTCCCGCACAATAACGCCCGGACAGAGCCGCAGCGCTTCCGGAATGGAGCTTGCTCCCGAACGGGCTATTTCTTCCCGCGTAATGGAGTAGCTCGACACTGGAGCATTGAATACGTTTTCTGATTTTTTACTGGCCGAGACAATCTCCACGTTCATCAATTCTTCCAACGACATCTCGAACAAATCTGCATTGTTCTGCTCCTGCCCGTAGCCGGGAGTTGCGTTCAGCACTAAGGCCCCCAGGCCGACTATCGTAAGTAATGTATTTCGTTTTTTCATCTGGAATTTCATGTTGCGCTTGTTTCACATCCGTTGAGCGGAGCCTGGTATCAGAGCACCTTGCCTACGTTGTAGAGCGTAGGCACGACTTTGAGCTGATTCAACTCCAATACCTTTTTGTTAATGACAAAGCCCAGTTTGGAGTCGTGTTTTACAAAACTGATCCCGGCTCCCTGGGCAGCCAGGTCCTCTTCGGTGACCACGAGCGACTCTTTACGACGCGTCGCCGCTACCACTTCGGAGAGGTGCGCCGAGTTGGTCTTCGGCAGATAGACAACCTGACACTCCTGTGCCTCTGACGCACTCTGGATGCGCCGCGCCTCAATACTCTTGCCTTGCAGTTTTTTGCCGGGCAGGTCGTTTTGAAGAATCGACAGCACGTCGTCGTTGCCGTACACCCCAATGGTAATGATGCTGCCCGGATGATTCCACTCCACGTACTTGACGAAGCTGTAAATGAATACCGCCTTTACCTTGTCTTCTGAAGCTTGTGCTCGCAGCAATCCGGCCTTTCCCAGCCCTCCACCCAGCATCAGCACCAGCGAAAGAAGTAACTTTTTCGATCTAAACATGAGTACATTTAAATTTTCCTCAAATTTGAATAGATCAATTAATTATTGAATTAATTCATTTAAAGGAAACCTACATGCGTGCTCCGTCAAGCTATTTATAACAATCAGGCTATTTAGTTTAATTTTACCCACACAAATACTGTTTGAGCGTTCACTAGAGCACGCCCGCCTCTCCTCGGCAACAGCCAGCCCCCAGAGACACGACAGAATAAGTATATTATTAAAATAAATAGTACAACAAATTCAACTTTCAGGAAGGGCTGAACTGGTCAAAACGGCCTTATGTCACCGGTCAGTCTGTACCGAGGGAGTTCGATGTCAGGAAGGCAAGGGCGAAAGTTCGTGGGTTCGGGCGCCAGCGCCGGTCCTACGAAGGAGAAAGGGAATGGAACAACAGCCGGGTACTAGGGCCGTGCTGAGTCAACGGCGTGGTAAGTCCGCCGTAAAAGTAGGTCCGGGTAAGATCAGTGAGTAAGGCCACACGTGCTTTAGACCATTTCTGACGCCACTGCACGAACCAAAGTAATTTGGAGAAGGGTCCTGCTCAATCGCCGGGGAAGGGACGTCCGTTCCACATGTCGAGGTGCATGCGCCATTGTCCATCGGCTTCGCGCCGCCAGACGATCACGTACTTGCCGTGCACCGGTCCCCACTCCTGCGCGCCGTTCCGGCCGCTGATTTCGTAGTGACCGTGGTCGGAGGCCAGGTTGCCCTGCACTTCCACGCCTTCGGACGTACTCTGGTGGTGGGTGATCTGCCGCCCGTCGGGCAACCTCCAGTACTTTCCAAGGGCTTCTTTGCCACGAATTGCCTCCATGTTGTGCGGAAAGATCACCGCATCGTTGGTATAGACGGCCAGCATGGCGTCGAGATCGCCTCGTTCGTAGGCGCGCGAAAATTCGGCGGCACGCCTCGCCAACGTATCGGCCACGGCCTGCACGTCGGTCTCGGGTTGGGGCTGGCAGGCCTGGCTCACCCACAGCAGCCCCAGCATGAACACTAGATGTTTGACTCGCATGGGTTTACGCTTCTCGTGTCAGTAACCAGAGGCCGTGGCCTTCTACCAACGGCAGCCCGTCAGGACCCGTTTCGTTCAGGGCGTAGATGACCCACTCGCCGTAGAGGCTGTTCCGCTCGGCATCGAGGAATCCGTTGTATTCCACCTCCGTTTCCTCTACCTCGCCCAGCAAGGCCGCGTTTGCATCGGGTACGGCCCCGACCTCGGCATAGGTCTTGACCAACGAAACGACCTGCCCTTCCAGAAAGCCTCGTAGGTTGGCTTCGCGCGCTACCGATAGGTCGGTGGCCTCTTCCTGACAGACGCCCGCGATGCCCTCGGCAGAGGTGGTAAACGTAATGCGCACGGGCACACGCTGTGCGAAAAAAGGCAGCCCGTACGAGGCACCGTATTCATAAAATCCAAACCAGGTTCCGTCGAGGGTCATATGCTTTCGGGATAATTGCCCGGCAAAATAGCACGCGGTACCAGCTCGCCCAACGGGCAAGACGGTGCAATCGGGGCGGGCCATGTAAGGTTCGGACGGAGAGTTACCGGCTTTTGACGAAGGCCACGGCGGCGGCGTTCATAACATTAGCTTCCGGCAACGTTCCCGATAACGATTGCATAGTTTTTTTCGCCCTGAGCGCTATTCTCTTCTGAGGCCATCACTTAGATTTACATCATTTCAACAAGCTGATTCCTAGGTTTCTTTGTCTGATTAATCAGTTTTTTACAATTCTTTTTTTTGAAGCTTATCACCCAATCTAGTTGCTGAAAACCGCCTTTACAGAGTCTTTCAATCGTATCGTTTAACATTCAAACAATCTATTCTTATGACAGCAGCTCATACCCCTCAGCCGGGGCTATGGGGCAGGAAGGTTTTGTCCTTCTCTGGCTCACGCATTGCCCTTGGCCTGCTTTGTTTTCTGATGCTCGCGGGAAGCTCTCTCCCCGGCTGGGCGCAGAGCCTCACCGTAAAAGGAAAAGTCACCGACAGCGGTGAGGGCATTCCCGGCGTCAACATCTCCATTCGCGGGACGTCTACCGGCACCGTGACCGACGTCCAGGGCGACTATTCGCTTCAGGTGCCTTCGGGCGATGCCGTGCTCGTTTTTAGTTCGATCGGCTACGAGTCGCAGGAAATTCCGGTAAACGGGCGCGCCACCATCAACGTCGACATGGCGGTGGATGTGCAACAGCTCAACGAAGTGGTCGTGGTCGGCTACGGTACGCAAAAGAAATCGGACCTGACGGGGGCCATCACCTCCATCGAAACCAAGCAGATTACAGAACGGGGCGCAACCAGCCCGGTCGAATCGATTCAGGGCCAGTTGCCCGGCGTCAACATCTCGGCCAGTTCGGGGCAGGCCGGTTCCGGTTACACGTTCCAGATCCGGGGGGTGAACTCACTGGCGGGGGGCAATCCGCTCTTCGTGGTGGATGGCTCGATTGTGCCGGACATCAACTTCCTTAACCCGCAAGACATCGCCCGCATCGACGTGTTGAAAGATGCCTCGTCGACGGCCATTTACGGTTCGCGCGGCTCGAACGGGGTCGTCATCATCACGACCAAATCGGGGAATGCGGGCGGCAATCCCGGCGCGACCATTTCGTACGACGGCTACGTGGGCGTTCGCGAAGCGGCCCGGCTGCCGGAGTTTATGGACGGGCAGGAATGGTGGGAGTACCGCCAGAATGCCTACATCGCCAGCCCGCTGATCAGCGGCAAACCGTACGACAACACCGTCGGGGGCATTGCCGACAGCGACGTGCTGCGCCAGCGGATTGCGGCCAACCAAACGACCGACTGGCCCGGCTACTTCCTACAAACGGGCCTTCAGATGAACCACTGGCTGAGCGTATCGGGCAACAGCAGCAACGGCATGAGCTACACGCTGGGCGGCGGTTACCAAAAGGAGAAGGGCAACATCATCAACGAAGAATACGACCGTTACAACTTCAAAGCGGCGGTAGATCACAAGATTTCGGACCAATGGTCGGCCGGAGCGAACGTGAACCTGTCGATCTCCACGCACGAAATCGGCAGCGAAAACGCCATCCTGAATGCCTTCCGCATGTCGCCGCTCGTCACACCCTACGACAGCCTCGGCAACCTGCTGTACCAGCCCGGCAAGTACGCGGGCATTTCGTTCACCAGCTCGGTGAACCCCCTCTGGGAAATGATGGATTCGCGGAACAACACGCGGACCTTTACGGGTGTGGGTAACCTCTACCTCCAGTACGCGCCCGTGTCGTGGCTACGGCTCCGCAGCACGTTCGCGCCCAACCTGCGCAACGAGCGCGTGGGCATTTACTACGGTCCCAATACGGAGCGCAACAAGCAGGGCAACCCGTCGGGCTCCATGGAGCGCAACGAGTATTTCTCGTACAACTGGGATAACGTCGTGACGGTAGACCAGAACTACAACGGGCACAACTTCACGTTCACGGGTCTGTACAGCCTCTATTACAACCAACTGGAGGGCAGCTACCTCGACGTGATCAACCTGCCGTTCAACTCGCTCTACTACAACCTGGGGACGGCCGCCACCGACAAAAACAACATCCAGGAGATCAGCACCAACTACAGCAAGGTGTCGCTCATTTCGTACATGGGTCGCCTGAACTATAACTGGCGCGACCGGTACTTCGTGACGGTGGCTTCGCGCTGGGACGGCTCGTCTAAACTGGCCCAAGGTTACAAGTGGGGGGCGTTTCCGTCGGCGGCACTGGCCTGGCGGATTTCGGAAGAGTCGTTCATGCAGAACATCACGCCCATTTCGAACCTGAAGCTGCGCCTGAGCTACGGCTTCACGGGGAACAACAACGTGGACCCTTACATCACGCAGGTGTACGCCAACACCCAGCGCTATTATGACTACGGCGGCTCCGTGGCGGGCGGTCTGGCACCGAGCGGGGTGGTCAACCCGCTGCTGACCTGGGAGAAAACCCGCGAGGTAAACGTAGGGATGGACTACGACCTGTTGCAGGGACGCATTTCGGGTACGGTCGACGTCTACAACAAACTGTCGAGCGATCTGCTGATCGAACGCAACCTGCCGATCGAGTCGGGCTGGACGTCGCTGTTTGACAACGTAGGGTCGGTCCGCAACAAAGGGGTGGAAATTGCCCTGCGCACCGTCAACATCCGCACCGACGCGTTTTCGTGGACCACGTCGTTCAACTTCACCCGCAACAAGAACGAGATTGTGGAGCTGATCAACGGCAAGGAAGACATGGTCGGGAACCAGTGGTTTATCGGGCAGCCCATCGACGTGAACTATACGTACGTGTTCGACGGCATCTGGCAGGAAAGCGACCGCGAGCTGGCACGCCGCTACAACGCCTTGCCCGGACAGCCGCGCATCAAGGACATCAACAGCGACAGCGCCATTACGTCGGCCGACCGCACCATCATCGGTTCGCCGTTCCCGAAATGGCAGGGTGGTTTCAACACCCAGGTGACCTACAAAGGATTTGACCTTTCGCTTTCGCTGTTTGCCGTCCAGGGCAAGCAGGTGTTCAGCCCCTTCCACGACGAGTTCCTGAACTTCACCGACCGGGGCCGCGCCAAACTGGACGTGGACTACTACATGAGCCCGAACGACGTGACGCCCACCCGCGTCTCGAACGAGTACCCCATGCCGAACAACGTCGGTTCGTACTGGCGCGGCGAGTCGGGCGTAGGGGCGTACAAAGATGCCTCGTACGTCAAGGTCAAAAACATCGTGCTGGGCTACAATGTGCCGTCGCCGGTGCTGGAGCGGTTCAAACTGAAGAGCTTGCGCCTGTACGCCAACGTGCTGAACCCCTTCGTCTTCACCAAATACGACGGGTTCGATCCGGAGTGGGCCGAGGCTAATCTGGGCCGTAGCGGCATCAGCACCGTGACGTATCAGTTCGGCATCAATCTCAAACTCTAACCTCTTCCACCAACTAGTTTCTCGAAAATGAAAAAGTCATTTTTATATGCAGCACTGGCCGGGGCGTTTTTGTCCCTGGGCAGTTGCCAGGATTACATCCAGGAAGAAAATCTCGGCAACGTACTGATCGACGAGTATTACCAAACCCAGGATGGCTACCTTTCGCTGATCAACTCGGCTTACTCGACGCTCCGCGACGTGTACGGCAACGAGCCGTGGGTCTTTTGTGCCGGTACCGATATGTACGTGGAAGGGCGCAGCGACCAGCCGCCGGGCATCAGCGAGTACCTGACCCTGACGGCCAGCAACGGCGAAGTCACCACGTTCTACACCAATGTCTATCAGGCCATTCAGACCTGCAACATTGCCATCCACACCAACGGGCAAACGGCCGCGACCGACAACCTGCCGGTGTTGCTGGGGGAGATGAAGTTTCTGCGGGCGTACTATTATTTCCTGCTGGTGCAGCAGTTTGGGGGTGTGCCGCTTGTAACCGACGTCTATGCCTATGCGGAGAACGGCACGTCGTTCACCCGCAACTCGGCCGAAGAGGTCTACACGTTCATTCTGAACGAAATGAACGAAGCCATGAACCTGGTGCCCGAGTCGCAGGCCTTCGGTAAGGTGAACAAACGAGTGATTCGTCATTACCTCGCCAAGGTGCACCTGACGCGCGGTTACGAAACCTTCGCTGCGGCCGACGACTTCACGAAAGCCGCTCAGTATGCCGACGAAGCCATTGCCGGACAAGCGCTGACGTTGTCGTTCCGGGATCTGTTTTTCCCGGGCAACGAAGTGAACGAAGAGGTGCTGTTCTCGGTCCAGTACGACATCGCGTCCATTCAGGACCCGCTCGACGACGGCAACATGCAGAACTACTACTTCGGGCCATACTTAGGTGGTGAGGGGCAACAGAACGGCTATCCCTATCGCTCCTACATGCTGGTGCCGACCATGTACACGTTCGATTTGTTCACCGAAAACGACAGCCGTTTCGATAACTCGTTCATGGTCTATTTCTACGACCGGTACTACGACTATTACGACCGGAACGAAAGCCTGGGCGACCTCAACATCCGGTACTACTACGTGCCGAAGTGGGAACTGGACGACACCACGGCCTGGCGTGCCGCCGATCTGGAACATCGTGCCAACACAGAACTGCGCCCGTATTCAGCGGCCTGGGAAGCTTCAAACTCGACCGTTCTGGACGCCGCCACGCCCATCGTCAGCAAATTCGACGACCCGACGGCGCGTTTCTCGGGAAGCGGCAGCAGCACACGCGACATCTACCTGGCGCGACTGGCCGAAACGTACCTGATTGCCGCGGAGGCCTACTTCAAAACGGGTAACCTGGGAACCGCCGCCGAGCGCATCAACGAAGTGCGTCGCCGCGCCGCCAAGCCAGGTACCGAAAGTGAGATGATGATTACGGCCGCCGATGTCGACATCGACTTCATCTTGGACGAACGCGGCCGCGAGCTGCTGGGCGAATACCACCGCTGGAATGACCTGAAACGGACGGGCACGCTGGTAGAACGGACCGAACTTTACAACCGCGACATCCGCGCGATTGTCAACTCAGGACTTGATCCATTCCGGGGCACCAACGGAGCGCTGAAAATTCTGCGCCCGATTCCACAGAACGCCATCGACCTGAACGACGCAGACGTCAGTCAGAATCCGGGGTATTAAGCCCAGGTACTTTAGAAAACCGAGAAGGCTGCGGAGCGATCTGCAGCCTTCTTTTTTTAGGCCCTCACCAGGGTCAGGAAGTAGCGCTTTTGTGCGCCCTCGCGGCCATCTTTGCCGTAGCACCCAACGCCGCTCCGTCATGAAAACGCTCCTCCGCCTCGAAGAACTGACTCAGTTTCTCTTTTCTATCGTAGTCTTCAGTCAACTGCCTTACGCCTGGTGGTGGTTTCCGGTGCTGATTCTCGCGCCAGATCTCAGCATGATCGGCTATGCCATCAACCCTCGCATCGGCGCGTATGTGTATAATCTGGGGCATCACAAAGGGCTGGCGCTCGCGCTGGGAACCTTGGGCTGGTTCAGTGGCATGCCGCTCGCGATGCTGATCGGCACGATCCTCTACGGCCATTCCAGCCTGGACCGCATCTTGGGATATGGTTTGAAATACCCGGACGATTTCAAACACACCCACCTGGGCAACCTGAATGAGAAGCCTGCCGTGTAAAGTCGCTTAACGCCGTGCTTTCCGCACGAACCACGAAAGGCCCAGCAACGCAAATGCGGGCAGCCAGATCCACACCAGTTCGCTTGCAATGACCGCCAGGCCACGCGCGCTGAAAAAGTCCGCTCCAATGGGCGACACCCGAATGGGCCGCCACGGCGCGAAGTAGCGCTCCCCCGAAAACGGTGCGAACAGCGCCACCCCCAATCCGCCGCTCGTGAAGGCATCGAGCAGGGGATGCGACAAGGTAACCAAGGTAAAGTAAGCGACCAGTCCTGCCGGGGTCAGCGGCCTAGAACGCCGGTCCCGAAACACCACGAAGGCCATCACCACGCCGACCAGCAGCGCAAAAACAATGGAATGGGTAAACCCGCGGTGGCCCCACAGGCTGTCGTACGGAATGCCGACGGCGAACCCCACCACGTCGGCATCGGGCAGCATGGCACAGAGGGCGGTCATGACCCAGAACCGGGTCGAAAGCGTTCGGTGAAGAAGGGTGGCTTTGCCCAGGGTAGCGGCAAAGATGGCGTGCGAGAAGATGGAAGGCATATGCAGAGAACAGCGTCAAATGGGCATTTTGCCAAAGATAGCATCCTGCCGTTCGTCTGAAACGCACATTTTTCTGTTCGTTTCGGGCAGGGCCTGCCTGATCGACTTCTTCGGCATCTTGATGCCCCTCCTTACCAGAACACGCTGATCCCCATGCTCGTCAGCATCCCGGCCTCCCTCGGCAAACTCGGGACGTGTCTATGGCTGCTGATTCGCGGTACGAAAACGGCAGCTATGAAAAAAAGGGTGATCGTCTTATGAAATGCGGTGGAGGCGGGACGCATGAAAATCCTTACTGCTGCAAGGGATTCATGCCACGATTCCAAGAAAGCATCGGGAGCCACGTAAGATCTATCTGGCTCCCGATGCTTTCCCCTATTGCATCTTCACCTCTGCCTTCTCGACCTGCGTGCCGAGGGTGAGGCCTTCCGGACCACCGGCGTTTTGGAGCGAAATGTTTTTGGTCTGGGTGCCGTCCACCTGCACAATGGCCTCTTGCCCGTCGGGATATTCGAGTCCGGCGACCTGCACGTTCCGGCTGTTTTCCAAATGCAGGACCGGGCCGTGTTTCGGTTCGATTACCACGTTTTTCATCGTCACGCCGTCGGCCTCGCTGCACAGAATTCCCTTGCCCGCTTCGGTGATGCGGATGTTTTCCAGGTTCACGTTTTTGATGTTCATTTCCGGCAGTCCCTTCAGCAACACGGCCTGTCCGGCACCCCGGCACACCACGTCCTTGATGTAAATGTCTTTGAACTGGGGCGTCTCTTCCGTAACGGGAGGCACCGCCGCGGCTTCCTGCGCGGGCCCGGAGGCGTCTTCTTCGGTGCGGGCCGTGCCGCCGTAGAAGAGGTTAAACAGGATCGGTTCGGCGGGAATGTCGACCATGTCGATGTTCGCGATGTGGATATTTTCGACCACGCCGCCGCGGCCCCGCGTGCTTTTGAAGCGCAGCCCGACGTCGGTACCCAGGAAAGTACAGTCGGTCACGTGCACGTTTTTCACGCCGCCCGACATTTCGCTACCCACCACAAAACCACCGTGTCCGTGGTAGACGGTGCAATTTTTCACGATCAGGTTTTCGGTCGGGATGCCGCGCTTGCGCCCATCTTCGTCTTTGCCGGATTTGATGCAGATGGCGTCGTCGCCCACGTCGAAGCTCGAGTTGTAGACCGCCACGTTCTTGCACGATTCCACGTCCAGGCCGTCGCCGTTCTGTGAGTACCACGGATTGCGGACGGTCAGGTTGCGGACGGTCAGGTTTTCGCACATCAGCGGATGCAGGCACCACGCCGGCGAGTTCTGGAACGTCGGGCCGTCGAGCAAGACGTTTTTGCAACTCACCAGGCTCACCATCACGGGGCGCAGGTAATCTTTAATCGCTTCGTATTCTGACATGTCGTTGGCATCGGGCACGTTCATGTTGGCTCCCTGACTGCCGCGTAGCGCTTTTTCGCTCGGGTACCAGATGTCGCCTTTCTCGTTCACGACCCCACCCGACGAGGTCAGTTGTTTCCAGTGCGAAGCGGTCAGTTTCGATTTTTTGACGGGCCGCCACGCGTCGCCCGAGCCGTCGAACACGCCATCACCCGTCAGGGCGATGTTTTCCAGCCCTCTTCCGGACAGCGGCGACTGGCAACGCACCGTGCTGAGGCCTTCGAAACTGGTTTCGATCAGCGGATAGAGGTCAAAATCGGGACTGAACATCACCACCGCCCCGCGTTCTGTGTGCAGGTTGATGTGGCTTTGCAGCACGATCGGTCCCGTCAGCCAGATGCCCCGCGGAATCACCACGCGCCCGCCGCCGTTTGCCGACACGTCGGCAATGGCCTTGGCAAAGGCGTCGGTGTTGAGGGTCTGCCCGTCGCCCACGGCCCCAAAATCGGCCAGGTTGACGCTGTAGTCAGGAAATTCCGGTACCACGATCTCGTCCATTTCGAACGGCAGGTCGGTGTACAGGTCGACATCGGTGGTTTGGTCCCGAACGGCTTCGTTGTTGCCTTGCGAAGGAGCAGTCGATTGACAGGCTGCCAACAGGGCCGTAGCCAGTCCGAGGGAAAAAATCGTTTGTTTCATAGTGGTTATGCAAGTCGAAGACTTGTTCTACATCGGGCTGAAAGGTCGTCTCCAGCCGCTTTAAGCTTTAAACTCGTAACTCTACTCTTTTACGGATTGTCCGACGCCGGACCGGCTTGTTCCAAGAGCCATTTCGCCAGTGCCTTACCCGCTTCGAAGTTTTGGAAAGTGCCGGGCAGTTTTCGTCCGTCGACGTACTCGTTGTAGAGCCACGGATCGCCCACGGCAAATACGGTTCCCTTGCCCACTTTCGCCACGGCCATCAGGATTTCGCCGTGATGGGTCAGCACGCCTTCGGCGGGCGATTTCACCGACAGCGGCGCAATTTCCTTCAGGTAGAGATTCAACGGTTCCTGGAAGATCGGGTGCCCGGCGGGCGTCTTGACCAGTCCCTGTTCGAACTGGTTGTTTTTCACCATGTTCAGGTTTTTGGGCAGAAACTGCATGCCGAAGGCTTTCGCCAGTTCGTTGAAATGCACGTGTTCCACGTTGGACGTGTCGTTCGACATCAGCACCAGCACCCCACCCGCTTTTACCCAGGTCTCCAGGGCTTTGATGTCTTTCTTTTCGACAAAATGCGGGTTCGGACTTTCTTTCTTGGTATCCGGATCGACGATGATGTACACATCGACATTTTTCAGGCTGGCGGCCGTCGGCGCGGTCGCCACCGAATCAATGGTGGCCCCGAAGTGCTGGAAGGTTTCGCCCCAGAGTTTGAAGCCGGAGTTGGTCGGATCTTCCCAGGTGTAGTGGTAGCGCTCTTTTTTGCCGTCTTTCGTGTTGCGCACTTCGTGGTTAAAATAGTAATCCAGGCCCACGCGCAGGCCCTTCCCGACCTTCTGCTCGTCGACCATTTCCATTTCCACACTCGCTTTAATGAACGGCCCGACGCCCTTCAGATCGTCGGGGCGGATCGGTTCGCTGAGGTAATAGTCGTAGCTGCCCGAACGGTACGGATTGCCGCCCAGCCCACCGACGCTGACCGTCTTGTCGAGGTGGACCATGCCGTCCGGCGCCACGTCGATGAAGTTATCCAGAATACACTGGTAGCCTTTCTGGGCCGGGGCCAGGAACGAGGCATTGAGGTAGCCCATCCGCACGCCTTTCAACAGTGAATAGACAAACATGTTGGAGGCCGACGCTTCCAGGTAGTTGCCCTGGCGGCTGCCCTGGTCGACAATCTGGTACCAACACCCCGAGTCGTCCTGATAGTTGACCAGTACCGGAGCTAAGCGTTGCAGGTAGCTCACCAGCGAGGAGTACTTCGGATGCTCCTTCGGAAAGTTGTCGAGCACATCGACCAGCGCCATGGCGTACCACCCGATGGCCCGGCCCCAGTAGTTCGGCGAACGGCCGGTTTTAGGATCGGCCCACTTCTGCTGGCGGCTTTCGTCGTAGCCGTGGTACAACAGGCCTGTTTTTTCGTCAACCAGATGCTTTTCGATCAGCTCGAACTGGCGCGCGATGTCGTCGAAGTTCTCCGGTTCGTTAAATACCTGGCTGAACTCCGCGTAGAACGGCTCGCCCATGTAGAGGCCATCCAGCCACATCTGGTACGGATAGCGCTTTTTGTGCCAGAAGCCGCCCTCTTTCGTGCGGGGTTGTTCGGCCAGTTGCCGCCGCAGTTCGTACGCCGCCTTTTTGTACTTCGCCTCGCCGGTCTGTTCGTAAAGCATCAGCAAGGCGCGTCCGGGCGGCAGGTTGTCGATGTTGAACGACTCGAAATCGTAGGTAGTAATCGTGCCGTCGTCCTGCACAAACAGGTCGATGTCGTGCTTGATGTAATCGTAGTATTTCCCGTCGCCCGTCCGTCGCCAGACACGCCGCAGCGCTTCCAGCACCAACCCTTGCTCGTAATCCCAGCGGGTGTAGGTCTTGTCGCCGATCACGATGCTGTCTGGATATTTGGCCATCAGCGACTCGGCCATGCGCACCGACCAGGGCTTTTGCGCTTGGGCCCGGAGCGACGGAGCCAGACACAGGAAACAGAGAAAAACTAGCAACTTCTTCATGGGTGATGGGTCAGTTCGGGAGATTAGGGGATTCGTTACCATAGAGTTGTTCCACACACAAGCATACTAAAGGCCCCTTTAGAAACTACGCCAAGCGGGGTTAATCTTTCAGGTGGTCTTTCGTTTAATAACTCTTCTTTTAAGCGATAATAAGCCTTTATTTTTTCTTCCAGTATAAACGCCTGGCTATCGCGCGAGACGGTGAGAGGCTCATCGTATTCCATCCCTTCTACCACTTCGATCGTCACCGCATCGCCTTCCTGCAGTTCTTGTTGAACTCACTTGTAGTGCGCATCCTCTTTGCTGAGGTAGCCTCCGCTGTACAACTCCAGCGACTGCTCATCGTTTTCAACATCCGTCCTTAACGTTACGATTTGGGTTACCACGCCGTCAGCGTTAATGCCGTTGGTGCTGATCAGCTTTCCGTTCAGGTATACGTTGAATCCTAGATTTTTCATCGCTCTTTAGAGTTATCGACCGCTTTGCACTACGTCGGCCGAGACGCCTTCGCCGTATTCGTTCGGTTGAAGCGGGCTCTCGCCCGAGGCGTCGACTACCTGAATGGTGCCCGTCCGCGAGCCGGTCACGCTCAGCAACCGTTGGGCCATGCCGCCGACGCGCACGTTTTCGAGCACCAGGTTGCGGCTGTTGTGGATGTGAAAGGCGGTCTGTTCTTTCAGCGGCACCAGTTGGACATTCTTCAGCGTAAGGCCGTCGGTTTCCGCGATGGTCGCGCCTTCGTCGGCGCGGAGCACGGCGTTTTCAAGCCGTACGTTCCGGATGTTCATTTCGGCCAGGCCGCGCATCGTGATGGCTTTGGCCGCGCTCCGGCAGAAGACGTTTTGCATGAAAATGTCTTTGAACTGCGGCGTGCCGTCGTTCACCGGTTCCGGCTTCATGTCGGGCAGCGCGCGGTTCTCACCGACCAGTGCCACGGGGTCCTGCGCGGCGTAGTACATGTTGAACAGGATCGCTTCGCCCAGGATGTCGGCCATGTTGATGTCCGTGAGGTAAACCTGATCGACCACGCCGCCCCGGCCGCGCGTCGTTTTGAAGCGGATGCCAATGTCGGTTCCCACGAAGGTGCAGTTCGACGCATAGATGTTCCGTACACCGCCCGACATTTCGCTGCCCACCACAAAGCCGCCGTGCGCATGGAATACGGTCGAGTTGCGGATGATCACGTTTTCGGTCGGGATGCCGCGCTTGCGCCCTTCTTCGTCGCGGCCCGATTTCAGGCAGATGCCGTCGTCGCCCACGTCGAAGGTGCAGTCTTCCACCAGCACGTAGCGCGTCGATTCCAGGTCGACGCCGTCGCCGTTCTTGCCGTACCACGGATTGCGCACCGTCAGGCCGCGTAGCGTGACGTGCTCGCTCAGGAGCGGATGCAGGCACCATGCCGGGGAGTTCTGGAACGTGACGCCTTCCAGCAGCACACGCTTGCATTCGATGAGGCTGACCATGTTGGGCCGCAGAAAGTCTTTGACCTCTTGCGCGTTTTCCAGGGTATAGCCTGCCGCAATCACGCCCGGTTTGGTGGTCTTCGAGGCGCGCAGCGCTTGTTCGGAGCGGTACCACGTGTCGCCCGCTTCGTTCACCACGCCCCCGGAGGCGACCAGATTGGTCCACTGGCTTTCGGTCATCTTGCCTTTGGTGACGGGGCGCCACGCATCGCCGCCGCCGTCGAAAAGGCCCCGACCGGTCACGGCCACGTCTTCCAGGCCCTTGCCGTAGATCGGCGACATGTTGCGGATGGCGTCCATTCCTTCCCAGTTCGTTTCGATGAGCGGATAGTCGGCCGGATCGTCGCTGAACTGCACCAGCGCCCCCTCGGCGGCATAGAGGTTGACGTGACTTTTCAGGGCAAGCGGACCGGTCAGCCACAGTCCCGCCGGGATGTGGACGACACCGCCGCCGTTTTCGGAACAGGCCGCAATGGCTTGATTGATCGCGTCGGTGTTGAGCGTGACGCCGTCCGGTTTCGCGCCGTACTGGCGGATGTCGAAGGTATCTTTCTTGAAGTGGGGCTCGTCGATCAGGGGCAGTTCGTAGGCCCGTAGGTCGGCGAAGGCGGTGGTTTTCAGGTGTTCTGCCAAAGGAATGCCTTGCTTTTGAAGTTCGCGGGCGACCAGGCCGGCCATGTGCAGCGCGCCGTATTCCGAAAAATGGGTGTCGTCCTGTTTGCCGTCGGGGGCGCGGTCGTAGACGCCGCCCGGCATCCAGAGGTAGAGCCGCTTCGATGCTTCGTCGCCCAGGCCCGACACCAACTCGCGCGTCAGCACGGTCATGTCGATCATCGGCACTTTTGTTTTTTTCGCGGCCTTGCGGGCGGCGTCGGGATAGTCGCCGTGGGTTGCTTCCAACTGGCCGTTCGCGTTGAATTTCCGGCGCACGGTGGGCGTCAGCAGAATGGGACGCGCGCCTTTCGCTTGCGCTTCTTTAATAAACCGTTCCAGGTTTTTCTGGTAGTCTTTCGGCGAGGCGTAGCGCGAAGGGTCCTGGCTTTTCTCGTCGTTGTGTCCGAACTCAATGAAGACCCAGTCGCCAGGTTGCAGCTGTACCATCACCGAATCCCACCGGCCTTCGTCGCGGAAACTTTTGGTGCTGCGGCCATTCACCGCGTGGTTCTGAATCGCCACCGTCGAATCGAACAGGGTCGGGAACAATTGACCCCAGCCCCGCTCGGGATTTTCGTCGAGGGGTTTGTTGGCCATGGTCGAATCGCCGATCATAAAAATGCGGACCTGCGTTTCTTTCAGCTGAAACGAAAACAAAAGGCCAACGGCGACCAGCAGGCGGAAGAGGGTAGGTTGTCTCATAAAAATGCAGAAGGAAAGGCGCGGGCGATTGCCCGGGAAGCACTTTTCCTAAAACGTAGTTGGTACACAAAAGCACTCTTCTGTATAGAGGGCATTTCCCTTGAAAATAACCCACCCCCCGCGTGGGCGAAAGCGTTCGGGCCTGATTTTTTATGCAAACGATGCCGGGAACGATGCCAAAATTCGGGTTCGGCACCAAGCTTTTTAAACTAAACCTAAAATTTGTGTGTATTGAGGAACGTATACCTTACGAGTTACTTGAATCATTTTTAAACGACAGGGGCGTGAAAACCACCACGATCAAAGACATAGCACAGGCATTGGGAATTTCGACCTCGACGGTATCGCGCGCCCTGCGTGACAGCTACGAGATCAATCCGGAGACGAAGCGGTTGGTACTGGACTATGCGGAGAAGATGCACTACCGCCCCAACCCGATTGCGTTGAGCCTGAAGGGAAGTTTCAGCAAAGCCATCGGAGTGGTGGTGCCCGAAATCGCCAACCATTTTTTCTCGCAGGCGATCAACGGGATCGAAGAACTGGCCTACAGCCGGGGCTACCACGTCGTTATTTTCCAGACCCACGAGTCGCACCGCCGGGAAGTGGATTCGATCAACCACCTGGCGGCCATTAAAGTCGACGGCTTGTTGGTGTCGCTTTCGCACGAAACCCGCGACGTGGCGCACTTGCAATGCTGGCAGGAACGTGGCCTGCCCATTGTGTTGTTCGACCGGGTATCGGACCAGCTCGAAACGCTCAAAGTGGTGGCCGACAATTACAAAGGGGCCTACCAGGCCACCGAACACCTGATTTTGTCGGGACGGAAGCGCATCGCCGTGGTGAGCAATTCGCCTTCGCTGTCGATTACCGACGAGCGGCTGGAGGGCTACTACGCGGCGTTGGAACGCTACGACCTTACCGCCGATGCTTCGCTGGTGCGACACTGTGGCTTCCGCGAAGAGGACATTCGCCGGAACGTTGAATCGCTCTTGCACCTGTCGCCTCGCCCCGATGCCATCTTTACCACCAGCGACCGGCTGGCCCTCACCACGCTGGCGACGTTGCAGGAAAACCGGGTTGCTATTCCGGTAGAAGTGGCACTCGTCGGGTTTACCAACCTGCAGGTGGCACATCTGCTTTCTCCCGCCATGACGACCGTTATGCAGCCGGCATTCGAGATGGGGCGCACGGGCGCAGAACTTCTACTGGACGTAATTGCCGGGAAATCTGTGGTGAAAAATGAAGTACAAAAACTCCCCACGCAATTGATTCCCCGCGCTTCGACGGCGGGCAAACGCTGCACTCCGGAAGCGGCGGCGAGTCCGGAAGCCCTGCGCGTGCCGTAACCCTTCCCACGTTCCAGTGGCGTAACGACAAGTCAAACAAGCGTTATGTAGTTGCTAGGGAGCGTTGTGTCTGCCAGCCAGAAGTCACGGCATGGCCCGGAGGTTTTCCCATCGAACTTTCCAGGTACCATCCTGCGGAAATCCGGGTGCGTCGCCGTCGGGGCCGCCTTCCCAACCCGCGGCCATCATGGCGACCGCCATCAGCAATCCGCCGTTGCCGGGCAGGTAAATCGGCAGACGTTCGTCCTGGTAATTGTGTCCGTTGACGAGGTACGTATTTTTCTGCACGTCCATCAGGAGCGCATCCACGGCCCAGTCGCCTTCGCCGAGTCGGGCGGCGGTCATCGCCATCACCGGATAATCCCACCCCCACGTCGACGGCCAGTCCCAGTCGTCCATCACTTTCCGGTACGTGTTCCGCATAATCGCCGGATCGACTTTAGCGCCGGGCAATACGCCCAAGGCTGCCAGCACGGAGGGATGGTCGCGGATGATCCACGCGTCTTCGGCCTGCTGGTAAGTGTCGCCTTGCTGCGGCAGGGGCGCGAGGTGCTCGATGACCCGATCCCAGTCGGGGATGCGCACCAGCCCGAGGCGTTCGCGCCACGCCTGTGCCGTTTGGAGTGCCCAGTGCCAGTATTCCAGCTCGAACGAGGGGTTTACCGTGGTTTTGGCAGGATGGCTTTCCTGCGCCGGGATGACCGGCGGCCCCAGCACGAACGTCTGTTGCTCGCGATCCCAGTGCGCGTACGAAGCCATGAACGCAGCGGTCTCAAAAACCATCTCTTTGTACCGATCCAGCGTGGCGCGGTCAGGATGCGCACGGTAGCACAGTTCTGCAAAGTAAATCGGATGCGGTTGCTGCCAGATCAGCAACGTACCGACCGACGAGGGGCTGTCGCGCCCTTCCGGTCCGACCATTTTGGGCCAGCGCACACCGGCATACCCCTGCAGCCAGGCCGTCTCGCGGGCTTTGGGCAGGATGTGCTGGTACCAGCCCAGGCTCCGTTCCAGCAACGGCAGCCGGTTCCAGAGGGCAAAGTGGGCGGCGTGCCACCAGTGCATTTCCAGGTGCGATTTTCCGAACCAGCTGTTGAAGACCAGACCGGTTTCCTGCGGCGGCATATCGCCTGCGCACTGAATGGCCGTCAGGTACTGCGACAGCACAATGCGCCGCTCCAGCTCGTTGGCACGGGCGTCGGTACTCTCCGAAAGATCGATGGCTCCCCCCGTACTCCAGAATTCCGCCCAGTGGTCTTCGCTGGCCTGTTGGGTAGTGGTGGCGTCGGGCAGGTCGGGGTCGAGGGTTTCGGGACTGAAGGCCACTGCAAACGCAAAGGACGCGTCGTCCGTACCGGGATGGAGCTCAAACGTATGGTACGTTACCTCGCGGAACTCGCTGTGCTCGCCGTGCAGGATGCTGACGTAGTACATGTCCTCGTCCAGAATGCGTTGCAGGTTGGTGCGGTTGGCGATGGAGCCGATCTTCAACGTGACGTGCTTTTCTGGTTGATCCCAGGTACCGGCTTCTTTCCCGAACTCTCCCGAACCGTACGGAAACCGGAAGCGAATCCGCAGCCGTTCGTCTTCGATCAGGGGGGAGCGTACCTGCACGGCGATCTGATCCCGTTCCGGATGGCAGGCCGTGTGTACTTCCACCTCTTCGCCCGCGACTTCAAAGCGGCTGATCAGTGTGCCGGTCCACAAATTCAGGTGCTGGTCGACGGCCGTTACGTCGTTGAGCGTTGCTTCGGTACCGTCTTCCCGCACGAACACAAACCCGATCTGCGCCAGGTCCAGACGATGCGGATTGGCACGCAGCCACGCCGCGGCGGGGACGCGCTGGTTGCTGGCGTAGGGCACCGGCCGCCCGTAGGTATCGTAGTCTTCGAGCGTTTCGCGGGTCTGGTAATTTTCCGGATTCGGAAAACGATGCCATCCCCAGCTCGACTGCGTCCCGAGCGGAATGCCGGTGCGGTAAAAGTCCGGGAAGGTTTGCAGGCCGGTGACATCGGCCGTAAAGGCGAAGTTGCCGTTCCCGACCGAGAACGGCGAAAGCGCATCGGGCGCCTGCAGGGTGGGATGATGCCGGCTGACCAGCGCCATCCGGTCGATGGGAGCCTCCTGGGCCAGGGCGGTCGCGAACGGCAGCCACAGCAGCGCCGCTACCATCCCCCCCCTGCGGAGGGAAGCAAATGTGAGCATGAGTAACCGTACGTTGTCTGAAAAGAGAGTCGCGGGCTGCCTATCTATACTCCACGAAATGGCGCGCGGCGCGGCAGGCTATTTTCCGGTGGCGTAGTCGACGACAAATACATCTTCCACCACCTGTAGCTTGCCCAGCAATTCGCCGAACTTCTTGTGGTCGGGGTGAGGCAGGTACGCATCGCGCGACGCTGCATCTTTAAACGTCAACTGATAAACGTGCGTAAAACCCAGGTTCTTTCCCTCCGGACTGTTGTTGACGCCGTGCTCAAAGGCTACGATGCCGGGCACCTTCCCTTTCAGCGCGGCAAAGGCATCGGTCACTTGCTTGATCTGCGCCTCGGTAGCGCCAGGTTTGTACTTGAAAATTACGATGTGGCGGACCTGGTCTTCTTTGGGGGGATCGGTGGGCGTCATGGCAAGCAGGAGGGGCGTAACGGTCAACAGTAAAACAAAGGTGAATAAGGCTTTCATAGGTGTAAGATGGATTGCGTTCCGTAAAATACAGGAAAAAGATGGGCGCACAATTTCATCAAAATTTATTTACCTGAGTCTTTTTCCGCCGTTCGGCTTGCAGGACAGGTGCCAAACCCACCCCTGATGTAGCGCCAGCCATGCTCAAACCATCGAAGCCGTTACTCCGCCTGCCGGTGCTTCCGGTAGTAGCGCATCGATTTTTCGGAGTTGCCGCAGGTCTGCATGTTGCACCACTTCCGGCTGTTGTTTTTGCTCCGGTCCACGTACAGCCAGCCACAGTTGCCGCACAGCTTGACGCGCCCGAGCCAGTCGGCGTGGAGCAAGTCGTAGGCCGACTTCACGACCGGATGGAAGGGCGTCAGCAGATCGACTTTCTCCGCCCGAAAACTCTCGGACACGTGTCGTTCCGGCAAAACGGCGACACGCAACTGCGCCAGGCTTGCGGATAAAGTAGCGTTGAAGGCCGCCAGGACCTCAGGCGGGGGGGCCTGATCCTGAGCGACGGCGTGAAATACCGCAAACACGATTTCGCGAAACGCCAGAATCTTCCCAACTTGAGCTTCTGCCACTTGGGGATGCGCTTCTGCAAACTGTTGGAGCTGAGCAAATTCCTGCGCCGACACGAGTTCTAGCCGCTTGACCCACAACAGCCACTCGGGTACGCCCCGCAGGTAATCGTGCCGGGGTTGCTCGTTCCGGTTTCGGACCGTGTTCGTAAAATTCAGACACAACCACCCACCGTCCAGCTCTGTCGTTTCGATGGTTCGCTCAAACGTGCGCATGCCACAAAGATACAGCACAACCTCTAAAATCCATTTTGCCGGTTAAATACCGTTCGCTACTTTTACACCATCATAAACCATTTTACTGGTTTTAATTATGCAACAGGAAGCTTCTACTCGCACGCTGCTGCTCGCCTACGGGGTGATCTATTTTATCTGGGGAGCCAACTTCATCGCCATCCGCTTTGCGATCGATTCCGTCCCGCCCTTTATGGCCGCTGGGTTGCGCTTTTTCATCGCAGGCTTGTTGCTTTTCCCGATTGCATTCGGCCGTCGTGAACGGATGCCGTCGCTGCGCCAGATCGGGCAGGCGGCTCAGCAGGGATTCTGGCTCAACGTCTGCGGCACCGGAGCGCTGGTCTGGGGCGAGCAGTACATTTCGTCCGGTCTGGCCTCGATCCTGGTATCGGTCGTGCCGATCTGGATGGTGGTGCTGGACGTGCCCAACTGGCGCGCCAATTTTTCGAGCTGGCCGCTGCTGGTCGGGCTGGTGCTGGGCGTGGCGGGGGTGGTGTTCCTCTCCGGCGCGAGCATCCCGACGACCGATTCGTCCGGGTTTTACCTGGGGTTGGCGGCGTTGGTCTTCAGTGCGGTGACCTGGGCCTACGGCTCACTCTATTCCAAGCGGATTGCAGGGCAGGTGTCGATGTTTATGGCGCTGGCCGTTCAGATGACCTCCGCCGGAGCGCTGCTGTTCGTCGCCAGTGCTGTGACGGGCGAATTCACCGGTTTCGCCTTCACCAACGTCACGACCGAAAGTTGGCTGGCCCTGGCCTACATGGTCGCGATCAGTTCCGTACTGGGCTACATCTGTTACATCTGGCTTCTGAAAGTCCGCCCCGCGTCGGAAGTGGGAACGTATACGTTTGTGCATCCGCTGGTGGCGGTGGTGCTGGGCGTTGTGATGGCCGACGAGGTTTTCAATGTCCGCATGCTGATGGCCATGTGCCTGATTCTGGTCGCCGTATTTTTCATCCGCTACCACGCCCCCATCCGGGCGTTCCGCCTTTTTTCCTTCCGCCCATGATCGCACGCACCTGGCACGGCAAAGTCCCTCGCGCGAAGGGCGACGCTTATTACACGTATCTGCAACAAACCGGCCTTGCCGACTACCAGCATACGCCCGGCAACCGGGGCGTGCAGGTGTTGCGCCGCGACGAGGCCGATTACACCCACTTTCTGCTGATCACCCTTTGGGACTCGGTCGAAGCCCTGCAGGCATTTGCCGGCGCGGACTACCAGACCGCCCGTTATTATCCGGAAGATGCGGCATTTTTGGTGGAGTTCGAGCCGGTATATCATTACGAGGTTCTGGTCCGGGAGTAGCCCCATCGGTCCGTTACGGGAAACTTTTGCGACGTGAGCGCCCGCCCGACCCGGTTGATTCTCAATGCGTTGAAAAGCCGCTTCTGCGTGAAGAACACATCGAGATATGAACATAGTAAGAATTAAAGCAAAAGGTCAATTTACCGCGCAGCCCGATGCCTTATCTTGGCTGCCGAAACACCACCTACTGACCTCCCCTGCACTACGGCACCTCACCCCTTCTGCTCCCAAAGGCGTGATCACCGCTGCTTCTTTACACCGATTGACATGGCACTCGCGAACGCTCGTTTTCTTCACCTTAACGTCAACCAAAGTATCCGGCTCAAAATGTTCCGGGCCTTCGGGCTGTTGATGCTCATGTCGCTGGCCCTGGCGATCTGGACCTTTCGTTCGGTACAGAAACTGCAACGCTTGCACGAACTGGCGCAGCTGACGTCGACCGTTCGGCTTTCGACGCTGGAGATCCGCAAAAACGAAAAGGAATTTCTTACCTCCGAAGTCACCAACGAAGACTTTTATACCACCCAGTCGAGTCCGCATGCCACGCAAATCGCGACCCACGTCGAAGGCATTCGCCGGTCGCTGGACCAGTTGGAACACAGTCCTTTTCTCGATCCCACCGCCTCCGCAAACGCCATCGGTTCCCTGCGCAGCCACAGTGCGGCTTACGTAGCCAAATTCGATCAGCTCTTTGCACAGCTGTTGGCAAGAGGCTTCAAAGATCATGGGAAGGTCGGTCAACTCCGCGACGCCATCCATCAGATCGAACAGATGCCTTACCCGTACGACACCGTAGGCATGTTGATGCTGCGCCGGCACGAGAAAGATTTTATGTTGCGCCGGGACCTGCGCTATACCGAAAAATTTGATGAAGCGTTTGGCGCATTTCGCACCCGGACGGCGCGTCACCTGCACGCGCGCGAATTTCCTCAGGACAGCATCGACCACGTGCTTTCTCTGGCCCATGCGTATGCGGCTTATTTTCACGAGGTTGTACAAGCCGAACAGGCGATTGGCCTGACCCACGACTCGGGCCTGTTGGCGGATCTGACGCAGGAGGCCGAGGCGATGGAAGTGGCCGCGCACGAGATGGGCGATCAGCTACAAAACCGGATCAACCAGGCCATCCGGTTCGACCTCGCCATGCTGCTGTTGTTGTTCGGTGCCCAAATCGTACTGGGTATCGTCCTGGCGTTTGTGTTCTCGCGGAAGCTCACGTCCCGCATCCGGGTGGTGCAGGACAGAATTGTGGCGCTGGCAAAGGGCAAGCTTTCGGCGTCGGCCCCCGTGTCCGGCGAAGACGAACTGGCCGCCGTAGGGCACTCGCTCAACCAACTCAACGCGGGACTGCAACGCTATGCCCATTTTGCGCATTCGATCGGGCAGGGCGAATTTGACCGCGATTTCGAAAAGCTGAGTGAAGAAGATCAGATCGGGGAAGCGCTGCTGCGGATGCGGACCGACCTGAAAAACATTCAGTTGGAGGAACAGCGACGCAGTTTTGTGCTGGATGGCGTTTCCTTCTTCTCTTCGCTGATCCGGCAACAACAGGACGATGTCTACACACATGTCCTCAGTCAGTTGATCAAACGCGTTCGCGCGGTGATGGGCGGGATTTTTGTGCGTCAGACCGACGAAGACGGCCGGCCGGTGCTTCGCCTGGAAAGTTGCTATGCCTGGGATCGGAAGAAATTCCTGCGGAAAGAAATTTACCCCGGCGAAGGCATCACCGGGCAGGTTTACCTGGAACAACAAAAAGTGGTGCTGACCGAGCTCCCGGCCGACTACGTGCAGGTAAAATCAGGAACCGGTGGCGCACGGCCGCAATGCTTACTGGTGATGCCGTTGATGACGGATGGCGTGGCCTATGGCACGATGGAACTAGCTTCGTTTCATCCTTTCGAGCCGCAGGAAATCGAGTTGGCAGAAAAGGTCGGTGAGGCGCTCGCGGTGGCCGTTTCGCACCTGCACATGCAACAAAACTCGGCAACGCTTGCTCACTAACGCCGTGGGACACAACGGCTTCTGAGGCTAGTCCGCTTCCTGTTCTTCTTTGGCCTCCCCATCAATCTGGTTCAACACCCGTAATACAATCAGCACCAGCATGGTGCTACCCACCGCCAGCACGTAGCGTTCCAGCCCGACGGCAATGCCCACGGCCGCTGTGACCCACACCGACGCCGCTGTGGTCAGTCCCCGCGCCCGGGCGCGACCACGCGAAATGAAGATCGTTCCCGCTCCCAGAAAACTCACGCCTGTGACCACGGCACTGACAATCCGCACCGGGTCGAACCTGAGGCTTTCGCCATACTCCTGAAACCGCGCGATGAAAAGCTCGCCGAGAATTACGAAAAAGGTGGCTCCCATCCCCACCAGCATATGGGTCCGTATCCCCGCTGACTTGCCGGCCTGTTCGCGTTCCCAGCCGAGTACACCGGCCAGGGCCAACGAGATGACCAGTCGTAAGAGAAGCGCTAGTTCTGCCACCACGGTTTTTCGTACGCGAAAACCATGAAGAGATGTTGGGATTATTCTAAGAAGCCTGCCAGTGGGTCAATAGAGGTCCCTTCTCCCCAAAAACCGGATCGTGGTCCGGCAAAGGTACCTGCGCGATGTTCTGCTCGACGCGGGGGCGCTCGCCTGCCCGACCGTAGTTCATGTCCCAGGTACGGCCGTCAGGATAGGCTCCGATGACCAGGAAGTCGCTGCTGCTGCTCAGGTTTTTGTGCGCTACGCCCGCCGGAATGACGATCACGTCGCCCGCCTTTACGTCGAAGGTCTTGCCGTGCTTATCGCCGCCCAGCCGCACCTGCGCCGATCCCTGCGCGATGCCCAACACTTCGTGCGATGTGCTGTGGTAATGGTGGTACGAATAGATGCCGTTGCGCCACGCGTTACGCCAGTTATGATCGGCAAACGTGGCTTCCATATCGTCGGCCATTGGCTGATCCGACGCCCCGAAAGCTCCCTGGTACAGCAGCAGGGGGCACGCTTCATTGTTTGGAAAAATGCCATCGTCGTGAAAAAGATGCGCGATGGTATGGGTGGAAGAGACAGGAAATGCTGCCATGAAATGTATCGGTATAGACTGGAGAAGAGAGATGGCAGAGGAGAAATCTCCCCCGCCAGAGTTGCACGAAAACCTCGCTAGGCCTGCGAGGCAGCGTCTGTCGTCGATTGGCGCTCAAATGCGCGTTTCAGATGCGTAGCGGCATACGCAAGGGCTTCCTGGGCCGTATCCACGACGCCAGCCAAGCCAAAAAATTCGTGGGTCACGCCTTCGTAACGCTTGGCCTCCACGGCCACCCCTACTTCTTTGAGGCGTTGGGCATACGCTTCGCCCTCGTCGCGCAGGGGATCAATCTCGGCGGTGATGATGGTGGCGGGTGGTAGTTCGTTCAGGTCATCTTCGTCGGCCAGTACCGGCGATGCGTAGGGCTGCTGTCCGTCTACCTCGTTTTCCAGGTAATGCTGCCAGAACCAGGGCATCATCGCGGCATGGAGGGGCACAGCCTCGCGGTGCTCTTCGTAAGAAGGATACGCCATCCGGGCGTCGGTCACCGGGTAGATCAGCAACTGCATCAGGGGCTTCTGCCCCCCTTCGCGTATCGTTTTCAGACAGGTAACCGTAGCCAGGTTCGCACCAGCACTTTCGCCCCCGACCGCCACGCGGGTTGGATCGCCGTTCAGCTGGCGCGCGTTGGTAAGCACCCATTGGGTCGCTGCGTAAGCATCGTTGACGGCGGCCGGATACTTGTGCTCGGGGGCCTGCCGGTAGGCAACCGACACCACAATGCACCCGGCGGCATTGCACAAAGCCCGACAGGAAGGCTCGTAGACGTCGAGGTTGGCGATGACCCACCCGCCCCCGTGAAAGTAGACCAGTACCGGAAAAGGTCCGTCGCCTTTGGGAGTATAAACCCGCGCGAGGAGGTCGCCCTCGGAGCTGGGCATCACGATGTGGCTGACTTTGCCCACCGGCTCGGGCATGGGTTTGAGCAACTGCGTGGCCCGTGCGCCCAAACTTTCGGCGGCCATTTCTTCTACTGCGTTTTTGAGCGTCGGCATTTTTCGCGCGTTACTCGGGGAAAGCGTTTCCAGCGGTGGCGCATTAAAACTGCCGTATACATCCAGCACCCGTTGCATTTGCTTTGTGGGGGTTGCCATAGCGATCTGTTTAAAAGAGTACGCTTCATTTATCGAGTTTTAGCCCTTAAATGTTTCGTAACTGTTAAAAACGTCAGACACCGTTTGTCCTCTACAGGCGGCTACTTCTAGTTTCCTCCATAGAGCAACGCAGAAGTTAGCAAAACCGGGCCACATCCTATATTTTTTGCCATTTGCAGCGGGTGTAGGCAATGCGAAACCCGTGGCGTTCGGCGTTTCGCTGTGATGGACTCCCCGGCGAAGCGCCCATTATCGCCAGCGTACAGCCCTGGGCAGCGGCATACTGCAGACGGCGCTCCAGCAAGGCCCACTGCGCCCCTTGATTCCGGCCGGTCGGAACGGTGCTGGCCCCTGACAGCAGGGCGACGGTACCCTGTAGATGCAAGCCCGCCGCGGCAATGGGTTCTCCTTCCAATTCCGCCAGAAACTGCACCGCACTTTCGATGGCTGCGGTCACCTGACCTACCTCTTGCATAAAGTCAGTGACTTCCGGGTATTCGCTCCAGCCGAGGGCGGCGGTGGCTTGCCACGTTTCCTGATCGGCAAGCCCGACCTGTCGCACCTGCAGGCGCGCGTTGCGCGGTTTTCCCAGGTCCATTTCCGGCCAGATGGGTCGGTACAGCACACTGGTAAATTCCACAGGGGCATAGCCGCAGGCGGTAAGCAAAGGCCACAGGGCCGGATCGGCCAGCGGGCTGATCTCATGGAATACCGGGGCATTTCGTATCTCGAAAAATTGTTCGAGCGTGTCCAGCACGGCCTCGGTCACGGGCTGAAACAGCCCCAACCCGAAGGTTTGTGTCAGGGGTGATTCCACTCCGTCGAACATGGCGTAGGCTCCGGCGACTTCGGTCCAGGTCGCCTGGCACCGGGGAAATACGCGGGCACGGGCTTCGACAAAATGGGCATTGCTGGCGGCTTCGGTCCGCTCCAGCCTTTGTGCCAGGTGTAGATCACAAAAAGGATAGGCAGGCAGCTTTTCCATAAGCATCGGGTGCGCTAGCGCGTAGAAAGAAAGAAGGGTTGAAGAGAATGCAGATTACGGGCGGGGGCAGGCGGCTTCCAGTTGCGGCAGCAGATCGACCAACTCCCGGTACAAGTCCTGGCGGCGGTTCGCCCCGCGGTCGCGCGCCAGTACACCTACCTTTTTGATCCCCCCGATGTAGTAGCGTTGCAGCCACGGCAGCACCGACATCGCCGCACTGAGCCAGCTGTAGTTCAAGGCGGTAGCTACAAAAAGATAGGCAAACGCGCCGTTGATGACCAAAGAATTGGCACTACTGCGCCAATCGCCGATGTAGGCTTGCCCCAAGCCGGGTAACAATGCGGAAAGGAACTGCGCACGTGCGGCACGGTAACGCCGGTCGGTGCGACGGGCATCGTCCAGCACTTCCTGCACGGAGGTCAGGCAGGTGTCCGGAAATATCGCCGCAAAGGCCACTTCGGCCTGATCATAGTCGGTCAACAGAAAATAGGTAAGCCCCAGGAATACTTGTCGACGGTAAGGCTCGGCCGTTTCCGGTAGACTCAGCAATTCGATGAGTGCCTCCTTTGGGTGCTGGGCCAGCAGATAACTCAGGCTTTTTTCGAGCAGTATGGATTCTTGCAGGCTATCGCTGGTCGCAGCAAAGTAAGCTGCATCGTAGTAGTAGGCGGCTCGCTCGAACTGCCCCGTTTCAAAATAGCTGATGGCCAGGTGCAAATTCGACTGCGCTACGTGCGAGGCCTCGGGCTCGAAAAAAAGCAACCGGTCGTAGAGAGGGATGGCTTCCGCATAGTGGCCCGCCGCAAAGAGGCTGTCGGCCTGGACTTGCACCCAGGCGGCCGTCTGCGCCCGCAGCGTACAAAGGCTTCCCAGGCTAATGGCGATCGCCCAGCAGACGCTCCACTTCGTTGGTAACACGCTGATTTTGTTTTTCATTGTATAAGACGGCGGCCCGATGCGAACCGTACACATTGCCTACGTAGAAACTTACCCCAAACAGGGAGGAAATCCACCCGTATACGCTCCGGGCGCCCCGGTCGCGAAAGCCCCGGTAAGCCTGCCAGGAGAAGATGCCGACATTGAGCATCGACAGCAAGCCATCGGCCCACTGGCCTGCGTACATCCGTCCCGTACCGGGCACCACCATCGACATTCCGGTGGCTAACCCGGGTTTCTTGTAGCGGATGGCCATGCCTTGTTCGGCCAGGGGGGCCCATTGGGTCATCACCGTGGGAGAAGCCTGGGTTAACGCTTCCTGTGCCTCCGTCCAGCGATGCTGCATGAGCAAGGCCCCCACCTGCCAGTGCTGGCGGCGTTCCGACGGAAAGTGGGCTACGGACGATGCGGTGGTGTATAGTGTGGGATACATACGCACATCCAGCAGGCTTTGCAGGCGTTCTTCGGCGATGATGCCCGGTACGTTCATCGAGTCCGGATAGTAAGCACGCGCCGCTTGCAGCGCATGCCAGGCCTGATCGTCCCACCGGTAGCTGCGCATCAGCCCTTGTACCAGAAGCGAATCGCCGGGAGCCAGTTGCAACGCCCGCTGAAATTCGACCTGCGCGGCACGATACCGACGATCCTGCAGTAGGTAATGGGCATAGCGGGTAGTATGCGATAAGTCGAAGAGATCTTGCGCACAAAGCCCGCCGGTCCAGAAAAGAAGTCCCCAGATGAAAAACCTCACTGTACCGGATCGAGCGAAAGCCCCGTTTGAGGATCGTGAGCGTATTGTTTCCGTGAAAAGCCGTGGCAGCGTGTCAGTCGGTCGAACGTAGCGGCGTATCCTTTCAGCAGGCCGTAGGTACGAATGGCCTCGACGCTGTATTCCGAACACGACGGCGTAAACTGGCACGATTGCCCGTCTTGCGAAGAGATAAAGTTTTTGTAGAACAGAAACATCCCGACCATCACTTTCTTGACGCCCCGCGCGCGCGTGCCTGTGTAGTGGTAGCGGTGCACGTGCGGCTTACCGGCCGCTTCACGAAGGGTGGCGTACGGAATGTCAGATGCGGGGGGCTGCGCCTGAGTCTGGCTAGTAGTCCAGGCCAGCAGGGCGATAAGAAAGATCGTTGCTGCTTTCATTAACGACTAAGTTCCGGAACGAGGTGGCCCGGTAGTGTTTCTTTCCATTGTCCAGGTGCGAGACCTGCACGATCTCTTCGGGAAACCAAAAGTTACCGCTTTGCAGGTACGATTTAACGACCTGTTGGCTTAACAAGGTGCCCGCGGTGTTAAAAACGGCGATGCCCGCCAGACGCTTGTTCTGCTGGGCGACCACCACGTTGCCAAACTGCTTGGCCAGGGCTTCGGGCGGTGCCCACGTGGTCAGGACTTTCCCTTCCTGTTGTTTGACGTCCTCAATCTGAAACACGGAGTTCTTCATGCCGAAGTCGGCTAACCGCTGGTTCAGCGCCAGATGAAACAACGTAAACTCCATCAGGCTCGGCAACGACTGGCGCGATTTAACTTTTCCGCCGACCAGCCGGTACACGACCGTATCGGCGTGCACCCAGGTTTCGCGCTCCGGAAACGTTACTTCGTAGACGATGTTCTTTTCAAACTTGTCGTAATATACCGTTCCCATCACCAGCGAGGCCGTGCTGTCCGGTTTTTTCTCCTTGATTGTAAAGTCGGCTTTGATGCGATGGTAGTTCTGTGCCACCGCCACGTTTCCGACGCCCAGGAGCCAGATCCATCCCAGCCACAGAAGTGCCTTGTTCCTCATAACGTTTGTGATCCACATAAGCACGATCGGAGGTTTGATCGTGCAGATAATGAAAGATCTGGGAAGAAATGCCTGCACTCCTTCCCAGATCGATCCATGTTTTTTTACCCTAGTAGGTAGCGGCGCTGGTGGCAAACAGAACGATGTACAGAATCGCCCAGAGTGCTGAAGACACCAAGCATCCCCACAAGGCCGTCTTGGTCATGTCGGTATCTTCGGTGATAAAGTACACCACCGCGATCCCCGCTACGCCCAAGCAGAAGCCCCATAGAAAGGGCGGAATGCCTAACGGCGAATCGGACTGAGCAGAGGCCGCCGACAAGACATCGTATACGTTGTTGGTCTGGAGATTCATGCCTTCCAGCAAGTGCCCCGCATTTTGCGAGACCTCGGTGTAGGTTCCTCCGTTTTCCAGCAGATACCCTTCCAGGCGGTCGAGTTGTGCAAACTCTTGGTCGATGGTTTGCTCATCTACTTCAAACAGATCCGTTTCAGTAGCGGCAGAGGCCCAACCGACCGAGAGACAAAGCAGTAACGTAAGCAGCAGTTTGTTCATAATTGAGAAATTTGAGTTTAGTGGCGGCCGAAGTTTGGAAATAATGCGATATAATTCAAGAAGTTTTTCACGATTAATTTTTCTTTAGTTTTCCCTTAGGATCGTGGCGCACGTGCCCCCTTTAAGAAGAGTATGTGGCAGACCAGGGTTGGCATTTGCCCGAAAGTTTCTTCCCTGTAGTTGCGTTTCTGATGCGGAATCCTTGCTTTTCGCCCTTGCCCCACCCACTCCCTTTCTCCAGAAGAATCTTTTTATAGAATTTGTAAGAAAACGAAGAAAAACCGACCGCATCCGTATGATTTAAAACACTACAATTTATTACATGCGCATGCGGACAAAGATCAGTTTTCGTGCCCCCCGACCGGCTACATCGTAGTTGAACTGCCGAGCATCACAGCTACCGCCGAGCGATTGGCCACAGGAAACAAAGATCGGCTTACTTCCGCGAGTTGAATTGTAATTTTGCGACATCTTGGGGGTTCGTCCTTTCGATCGGCGTCTCTTCTCTCAGCTTTAAAACCGGTCGGGTAAGAAACAAAAAATCCCGCTGTTTCCAACGGGATTTACTCAAAAGTCTTGTATACGGACTATACGTGCAGTGCCCGGTTGTCGGTCGCAGCCAGGGCCGCTTCTTTAAAGGCTTCCGTAAAAGTCGGGTGCGCGTGGCTCATGCGTCCGATGTCTTCGGCCGAAGCCCGGAATTCCATCGCAACAACGGCCTCGGCGATCATGTCGGCGGCGCGCGGCCCGATCATGTGTACCCCCAGGATCTCGTCGGTTTCCTTGTCGGCCAGGACTTTGATCAGCCCGTCGGTGTCCATGCTGGCGCGCGCCCTTCCCGAGGCCTTGAAAGGGAAGGCTCCCGTTTTGTACGCCCGGCCCGCTTTCTTCAGTTCTTCTTCCGTATGGCCCACCGCAGCCACTTCCGGCCAGGTATAGACTACGTTCGGAATCAACAGGTAGTTGATGTGCGGCTTCTGTCCCGCCAGCGTTTCGGCCACCAGCACGCCTTCTTCTTCGGCCTTGTGCGCCAGCATCGCCCCCCGGATCACGTCACCGATGGCATAGATGCCCGACACTTCTGTTTCCAGATGATCGTTTACGGCAATGCGCCCGCGCTCGTCGGTTTTCAGGCCGGCGGCTTCCAGGTTCAGCCCCTCCGTGTACGGACGGCGCCCTACGGCCACCATGCAATAGTCGCCTTCGAACGTAACGGACTCGCCCTTCGGGTTGTCCGCTTTCACCACAACGGTGTCGCCCTGGTTCTCGACAGAGGTTACTTTGTGGTTGAAGTTGAACTCGATTCCCAGCTTCTTCAGCGCCTTTTGCAATTCCTTACCCATCGTGCCGTCCATCGTCGGGATCATCGATCCGAAGTACTCCAGGAAAGTCACTTTTGCGCCAAGCCGCGCGTAAACGGAACCCATTTCGGCGCCGATGACGCCCGCCCCGATGATGATCAGGTGCTTGGGCACTTCCTGCAACTCCAGAGCTTCGGTCGAAGTGATGATCCGCTTTTTGTCGATGGTCACGCCTGGCAGCGACGACGGCTTCGAGCCGGTCGCGATGATCACGTTTTTGGTCTTGATCTCCTGCGTCTCGCCGCCCTCTTTCGCAATCTTGATCGTGTTCTTGTCGACAAACGACCCGACTCCGTGCAACTCGTCGATCTTGTTCTTTTTCATCAGGAAGACGATCCCGCCCGTCGTCTGGTCGACCACCTCGCGCTTACGCTGAATCATCTGCGGCAGATTGACCTTCAGGTCTTTCAGTTCGATGCCGTGGGTCTCGAACGTGTGCGCAGCATTGTAATAATGCTCGGACGAATCGAGCATGGCTTTGGAAGGAATGCACCCGACGTTCAGGCAGGTGCCGCCCAGCGTGGCATATTTTTCAATGATCGCGGTCTTCAGCCCGAGTTGTGCGCAGCGAATGGCCGCCACGTACCCCCCCGGACCTGAACCGATCACAACAACGTCATACATGTGTGATGAATTATGAGTGAAGAGTTATGAGTTATTCGCAGACTTCTTAGTCGTCAAGATGATACTGCTTAAAATCTTGATGATCTCACGGCATTGCTCATGAACTTGATAAAAATCTGCGTCTGAAAGATAGTTTGAATCATGCAGAAGCCTCAGCCAATAGCTAGTCTCGCGCGCTTCTTTCAACGCAATCGACATTTTATGAATGAAATCCGCACGTGACTCAGCCGAAGTAGCCTCTTCTGCATTTGCTCCGATAGAGGTACCACTGCGTAAGAGTTGCTTTGTCAGCACATATTCTTTGTGCTGATGGCGAAGCTGTTGAGCTGTACGAATGATAAGCAGAGCAAAATCATAGGACTTCTTCGCAATAATGCTATCTGCCATTCCTTCTAACTCTTAACTCATCACTCTAAATTCTCAACGTGTGCTATACTCCCAGCAACAGCCGGGCAGGATCTTCGAGGAGTTCTTTGACGCGGACCAGGAAGCTGACCGATTCGCGGCCGTCGATGATGCGGTGATCGTAGCTGAGGGCCACGTACATCATGGGACGAACGACGATCTGCCCGTCGATCACCACGGCACGCTCCACAATGTTGTGCATGCCCAGGATACCGGACTGAGGCGCGTTGATGATCGGCGTAGAAAGCATGGAACCGAACACACCACCGTTGGTGATGGTGAACGTGCCGCCCTGCATTTCCTCGATGGTGAGCTTGCCATCACGAGCGCGGGTCGCAAGGCGGATGATTTCTTTTTCAATGTCGGCGAAGCCCATAGATTCGGCATTGCGGATTACGGGTACCACCAGACCTTTCGGCGTAGAGACAGCGATGGATACGTCGACGTAATCGTGGAAAATCATCTCGTCGCCGTCGATCATGGCGTTCACCGCCGGGAACTCCTGCAGCGCCTGACAACAGGCCTTCGTGAAGAACGACATAAAGCCCAAGCCCACTTCGAACTTCTTCTTGAACGACTCTTTGTACTTGCCACGCAAGTCCATGATCGGCTTCATGTCCACTTCGTTGAAGGTGGTCAGCATCGCCGTTTCGTTCTTCACCGACACCAGCCGACGCGCAACCGTGCGGCGGAGCGACGACATGCGCTGGCGGCGCTCGTTACGCTCACCGGGAGCGGGCGCTGCGGCCGGAGCATCCGATTTCTCGGCAGGTTTTTCCGCCGGAGCGGCTTTGGCCGCAGCAGCGGCTTTTTGTGCCTTGAGGGCATCTTCTTTCGTGATGCGTCCATCGACACCGGTACCTTTCACGGCCTGGGGATCGATGCCTTTTTCGGCCAGGATCTTTCCGGCCGCGGGCGACGGATGGCCTGTGGCGTATGTTTTCTCGCCGGAAGCCGCGGGCGCTGAGGCAGTCTGGGCCTGCGGTGCCGCCGGAGCAGCAGCCTTGCTGGCACCTCCTTTGGCTTTGGCTTCGATGGTGCAAATCAGGTCGCCGATCGAGAGCGTGTCACCCTCTTGCGCCTTGATGTGCAAAATACCTGCCGCTTCGGCGTTGAGTTCGAACGTGGCTTTGTCCGACTCAATCTCGCAAATCACTTCTTCAAACTCTACAAAATCTCCCTCCTGTTTATTCCAGGTCCCGATGGTGACCTCCGTAATGGATTCTCCTACGGCCGGAACGCGCATCTCGAGGACCTTTCCTGTCCCGGCTGCTTCTTCTGCTTCGCCGGTCGAATCTCCGTAGCCTTCTCCCTCGGTTGCTTTCGCGCTTTCGTTTTCGGCCGGCTGTTCGTCAGAACCACCCGCCTGGCCGTCGGTATCGATGGTGCAGATCAACGCATTGATCTCCAGCGTATCGCCTTCCTGGGCTTTGATGGTCAGCGTACCCGCCACCGGAGCATTCAGTTCGAACGTGGCTTTGTCAGATTCTAATTCGCAAAGCACTTCATCTACTTCCACATGGTCGCCGTCCTGTTTGTTCCAGGTCCCCACGGTTACTTCTGTGATGGATTCCCCGACAGCCGGGACTTTTACTTCTTGCAAACTCATTCGTGAGTAGGTTAGTTAGATTTTATAGAGTGATAGATTTTCGTTCAGGCAAACGCACGATCAACGATTTGCGCCTGTTCCTGGGCATGGACTTTGGCGTATCCGGTGGCCGGAGAAGCACTGACGCGTCTGGAGATCAGTTCGAGGTGGCGCTCACGGTACATCCGCAGCATGTACGCCCACGAACCCATGTTTTCGGGTTCTTCTTGCACCCACACCAGCTCTGTTTCTTTGGCGTAGCGCGACACCAGGCGTTCGATCTGTTTTTTCGGGAACGGATGCAGTTGCTCGATCCGAACGATGGCGACGTCTTTCCGCTCATCCTGCTGCTGGCGCTCCAACAGGTCGTAGTAGACCTTGCCTGAGCACAACAGGACGCGTTTCACCTGGCTCGGATCGTTTGCATACGCGTCGTCGTACACTTCCTGGAAACGACCACTTGTAAAGTCGCTGATCGGCGAAACCACTTTCGGGTGACGCAGCAACGATTTGGGCGACATCACGATACATGGTTTGCGGAACGGCCATTTTACCTGACGGCGCATCAGGTGGAAGAAGTTCGCCGGCGTGGTGACGTTCGCCACCACGATGTTATACTCGGCCGAAAGCTGTAAAAAGCGTTCCAGGCGCGCGCTGGAGTGTTCCGGTCCCTGCCCTTCGTAACCGTGTGGCAACAACATAACAAGGCCGTTCATCCGCTGCCATTTGGTTTCGGAACAGACCACAAACTGATCGATCATCACCTGCGCCCCGTTGGCAAAGTCGCCAAACTGTGCTTCCCAGATGGTCAGGGCTTTCGGACGAGCCATGGCGTAGCCAAACTCAAACCCGAGCACGGCATATTCCGACAGAAACGAGTTATAAACCCGGAACATTTCGCTCTGCGACGGGTCAATGTGGTTCAGGCTGTAGTATGCCTCGTTGGTTTTCGCGTCGTGCAACACCGCATGGCGGTGCGAGAACGTACCGCGCTGCGAATCCTGTCCGCTCAACCGTACGGCGTGCCCTTCCAGCAGAAGCGAGCCATAGGCCAGCAGTTCGCCGGCTGCCCAGTTCAGTTCCTGACTCTCGAAAAACATCTGCTGCCGCTCTTTCAGCAGCTTGCTGACCTGCTTGAGGGGCTTGAAGGCTTTCGGAAGGTTCACCAGGGCTTCGCCCACTTTGGCCACGACCTCGTCCGAAACGAACGTCTCGGGCGACTGCTCAAAGTCTTCGGGTGTGGAGCGACGCAACTCCTGCCACACCTGCTCGGTTTTCTGGTAAGAGTACGGCAGCGGCTGCTGCTTCACCATGTTGAGGCGATCTTGCAGCAAGGCGCGGAACTCTTTGTCCATCGACTTCGCCAGTTCCGCATCTACGTCCCCCCGGTCAATCAACTGCTTGTTGTAGACTTCGCGTGGGTTCGGATGTTTGGAGATGACATTGTAGAGCGTCGGTTGAGTGAACTTCGGTTCGTCGCTTTCGTTGTGCCCGTGCCGACGGTAGCACACCATGTCGATGAAGATGTCACGGTTGAATTCATGACGAAACTCGGCGGCTATTTTAGAGGCAAACACGACCGCTTCCGGATCGTCGCCGTTTACGTGAATCACCGGAGCGTCGATCACTTTCGCCACGTCGGTACAGTAAATGCTGGACCGGGCGTCGTCGAAGTCGGTGGTAAAACCCACCTGGTTGTTGATCACAAAGTGGATGGTGCCGCCGGTATAGTAGCCCGCCAGCTTAGACATCTGTGCTACTTCGTAAACCACTCCCTGCCCCGCAATGGCGGCATCGCCGTGAATGAGGATGGGAAGAATTTTATCGAAGTCGCTTTCGTATTCTGCATCGCCTTTGGCGCGCGCAAAGCCCTCTACCACCGGGTCGACCGCTTCCAGGTGCGATGGGTTCGGGGTCAGTTTCAGGTATACTTTTTCGCCGGTCGGGACTGTTACCTCACTGGAATATCCCATGTGGTATTTCACGTCTCCATCGCCCATGGTCAGGTCGGGCGTGGCGTTGCCTTCGAACTCACTAAAAATGTTTTCGTAGGTCTTACCCATGATGTTGGCCAGCACGTTGAGGCGACCGCGGTGCGCCATGCCGATCACGATCTCTTTCACGCCCAGCGTGCCCGAACGGGTGATGATGGCATCCAGCGCCGGGATGGTCGTCTCTCCCCCTTCCAAGGAAAAGCGTTTCTGTCCGATGTACTTGGTGTGCAAGAAGTTCTCGAACACAACCGCTTCGTTCAGCTTCTCCAGAATGCGCTTTTTCTCTTCCAGCACCGGATTGAACTCCAGCGCTTCTTTTTCGGCTTTGTGCTTGAACCATTCCAGTACGCTGGGCTCCCGAATGTACATGTATTCGAAGCCTACCGTGCCTTCATAAATATGCTTCAGAGCGGCAATGATGTTGCGCAGCGAAGTACGCCCGATGCCCAGTTCTTCCCCGGCATCAAACTCGGTATTGAGGTCCGCGTCGCTCAGATTAAAATCCTCGAGATCGAGGAGGGCTCTGCGGTCGCGGCGCTGCCGCACCGGGTTGGTTTTGGAACGCAAATGTCCACGCGAGCGATACGCGTGAATCAGCGCCTGTACCAGAATTTCTTTGTTGCTGATGGAATCCACCTGGCCGGTGCCGACCGAAGGGCCTACCGGTTCAACGCCGAGTGCTGCGCCATTAGCGCCCTTCTCGTGCCCACTACTGCCGTTGCCGTTGGTATGCGGCGTCTCTTCACTAAATTGTTTTGAAAACTCGAACCCTTCGAAAAAACGCTGCCAACTGATGTCAACGGAGGTAGCATCTTCTTTGTAGCGGAGGTAAAGCTCGTCGATGTAGCTTACATCGGCGTTGCTGAGGTAGGAATAACTATCCATGATAATGGTGGAAAAATTGACAAGTCCGCAAAAGTAGTGGATTGAAAAGTCAGATTAAAACCTAGTAATCGATTACACAAATATACCACTCCTCTAACGGTAGCTTTTAGTAGAATGTTCGGTGCAAAGTACGATTTATTTTACATCTCCGTCCCGAAAGCATAATCTTTCAGGTAATGATACGGCGGGGTCAGGTGCCCCCTCTGCGCAATCGTCGCACGCTGGATAATACCCGTCGGATCGTCCAGCAGCAGGGCCGGCAGTACGTTATCGATCAACTGCCGACCGAAGTCACGCGAGGCATCGCGCGGTAATTCGCAGGGGAGATTGTCGACGGCCATCACCGTTACGTGTCGCTCGTGCGAGAAAGGCCGCTGCACCGTTCGGGTTAGGGGATCGAAGTCGTACTGCGGCATCTCGATGGTGGACGCCTGCACGGTAGTGGGAATCGATCCTTCTATATCGCAGGTAATGTCTGCAATCACTTTGAGGCGAAACGCTGGATTGGCGACATCCTCCAGCGTGAACAGCCGGGGCGCGCGCGGGTCCCAGTAGGCACCGGCCACCAGAACGTCGGCCGCGTTAGCATACGGCCCGAACACCGAAGCCATGTCGGCCGGGTTGTTGTAGAAGTACACATCGTTCCAGTCCTTGCCGTCCAGGCGGCGGTAATAGTGACGGGAGTGCAGTTGTGTAAAAACCGGCACGTCGAACTGCTGAGCCAGAAACTCTTCGGGCGAAACACGCCTTACGTGTACGGCGTCCAGAATTTCGACCGCGCCTTTGCCGACGCGTCCCGCACCGGTCACCACAATTTTCACCGGGGGCAATTGCACCTTCGCGAGCTCTTGCCAGATTTCTTCCAGGTCGAAACACTGGTGCGCCGGCTTGAGCGTGAAGAGGCCAAAGCGGGTTCCGTAGGTAAGTAGGGCGTTGTACGTGCCGACCAGCCCTGCGTAGCGCCCAAACGCGATGATGCGCCTTCCTTCGCCGTCGGTCAGGTGCTCGTAATCCACCAACGTGATGTGCCGTTGGAGCACCGTCTGCAAAAGCGCCTGATTATACGGTTGTTTCTTGGTCGTGTGCGAAAAGAAAAAATAGGTTTTATTCTCGATCAGTTGATCGATGGGCACCTCCTTCACCCCAAACACGTAGGGACAGTCGGCCACGGAGGGTTCCACGGCAATACCGACCTCACGGTACTGTTCGTCACCAAAACAGCGGATGGGGCTGGCCTGCACCACCACCTTGACGCCCGGAAACTGTTCCTGTACTTCAACACACTGCAAGGGCGTAAGAGGCACGCGCCGATCGATGGGTACCTTGCCTTCCGCCAGGATTCCAATTTTTATTGCCGTCATAGACTAACCGTAATAAAACGATTTGCGTTAGAAGAAGAAAACGAAATTCACACGTACATGAACAGTTCTATATTATACTTTGCTTGGTTGATCTTCATTACCCTGCATATATTCATGACCTCGCACGCTGCCAAGCACGGCGTGTTGCGCTTTTTTCCGGACGCCTACCGAGGTTATGTACTGAGCACCAACGTTTTGTTTGCAGCACTTCTGCTTCCCCTGTTCTACATCCATAGCCAGGTAGCCTCTCCTACCCTGATTACGTTTGGCCTCCTGTTCCGCATGATCGGCCTGATGCTGATGCTTGTCGGTGCCCTGATTTTCGCCCGTGCGGCATTTCATTTTTACTACGCGCAGCGCGGCAAAGTAACTGAGGGCCAGGGCGTAAACCACAACAGCAAGATATCGAAATACCTTCGGAAACTGCGCCAGCCGGCGCATGTGGGCGCGTTACTTTTTGTGACGGGCTTGCCGATCTACACACCGACCATCCCAAACTTTGTGGTGATGTCGATGGTGTCGCTCGACATTCTGATCGTACACCTGTTGCGTGATAAGGTAATTGTAGCACGCCCGAAAGCCAAAGCACCTACCTTAGCGCTGGATGCTATGCCGGAACCAACGACGGCACCCGTCCTCATTCCGGTACCGCGCGCTTAGCCTAAGTTGTCTTAAATAAAAAGGAAGGCCCGGATGTGATCACATCCGGGCCTTCCTTTTTATACTATCACTCTGAGGACTCTCAGAGATTTTCCATTTCCAGAATCGAGAACTCTACCCGACGGTTTTGCGCCCGTCCTTCTTCGGTTTCGTTCGAAGCGGTGGGCCGTTCCTCCCCGTAGCCTTTGGCCGTGAGACGATCTTTGGCAATGCCGTTCTTCACTAAGTAGCTGTAAACGGCCTCGGCGCGGCGCTGCGAAAGCGCTTTGTTATAAGCATCGGAACCAATGTAATCCGTGTGGCCGGAGATCTCGATTTTCACTGAAGGGTTTTCGTTCAGGAAGTTCGTAACCCGACGCAATTCCGACATGGACATGTCTTTGAGCACTGCCTTGTCGAAATCAAACCAGATGTTGTTGAAGGTGAACGTGGCTCCCTTCTCGACAGGCACCAGGTAGAGGTTTTGTTCAATCTCGTTGCCAGCTTCGTTCTTAATGCTGTTCAGATCAATGTTGGCGCTAAGTGACATGTACCCCGGCGCTTCGGCCAAATAGCCGTAGGTAGCACCATACGGAAGGGCAATCTGGTACTCGCCCGTGGTGGGCTCGGAGTTCGCTGCTCCTACCTCTTTCCCTTCGGGAAGTTGTTCGTAAATGATGTTGGCTTCGATAGGCTCGTTGGTCTTGACGTTGAGCACTTTGCCCTTCACGACCACCACCGGGGCCGGCTGGTAGATCATGGGCAGCTCGAGGCGGTAGATGTCGGCGTCGTTTTCGTTCACACCGCGCGAGTAGTAGGCGAAGTCGCTGTTGATCGGGATGTTGAAGAAGATATCGTCTTCTAACGAGTTGACTTCTGGCCCCAGGTTTTCGGGCTCCGTCCAGTTTTGCCAGGTTTCGTCGATGCGCCGCGACACGAAAATGTCGGCACCGCCGTAGCCGCTGTGGCCTTCTGAAGAGAAATAAAGGGTTTTTTCGTCAGCCGCCAAGAAAGGGCTCGATTCCTCGCCAGCGGTGTTGATGTCATCGCCCAGGTTGAGGGGCTCCGTCCAGGAACCGTCGTCTTTGGTGAAGCTTACGTACAGATCGCGGCTTCCGCGGCTGTCTTCCCGCTCAATCGACATCAACAGCACCTTGCGGCTGTTCGACATGTAAAAGTTGGCGCGGTCGTTAAAATTGTACAGGTTTTCTACTTTCAGATTTTCAGGTTTGGTCCAACCATCGGCGGTTTTCCGGGAGATCGATACCCCCGCCCGCATTTTGTCTCCTTTGGCGTATTCGTTGCCCAGTACCACAATCATGGTATTGCCATCGGGCGTGACAGAGCTGATGAAGTTCGGGCCACCGTTGTTGAGCGGCGCACCTACGTTTTTCGCTTTTCCCCATTCGCCATTGGCGTCCAGTTCAGAGTACCAGATGTCTTCCGGGTCGTCTACCCCACCGATGTTTTCGGGGTGGTGCTGCCGGCTGAAGAAGAGGGTTTTCCCATCGGGCGACAGCAACGGCTTCAGTTCTTTGTACTGGCTGTTGACGTTTTCGCTCAAACGCTCTGGTACCAGATCGCGGTTGATGTTTTCCAGGATGTTGATTTCAGCATCGATGGGCACACGCGAATTCGAAATGCCGATGGCGTCGATGGCGTTGTAGCCCGGCACGGCCTCTCCGTCGAGGGTAATTTTTACGGCCGCTACTTCGTACTCCGTTTCGTTAAAAAAGACGTTGAACATACGTGCCGAGCGCGTTACGGGGCGCGGCGTAAACGTATTGATCAGGTATTCTTTTCCTTGCGCATCGTAAGTAAACACCTGATACACAGCACCGGGGTTGAAAGCTTCGCCTACGGCAATCTGCTGGATTTTGATAGGGGTGCTGAAGCCAACTTTGATAAAGTTATCCTTATCGGGATTTTTCGCTACCCACGAGTTAGGACCGTCGCCCCCGGCAGGCAGCACGTTGGGTTTGCCCAAAGCCTGTTTAGCGCTGTATTCGTTCGGCGAGAGTTCAGATGAAAAATCGAGCACCTTAGAGGCCCATTGCACCTCTTGGGCATGCACCGCGCTCGCCAGAAGCAATAGCGTACATAGTAGAAGAAACTTTCTTGTCATATTCCTGTATGATGTGTATAAGCACGTAACCACGGGAACTCCCGTGGCTAACTATTCAAATCCATGTCTGGATTTTTGCCTGACAATAATAAAAAAAATATCGAACTCCATGAAAATCTGTCACTTCCATTACAAATCAGGGCGTGGCTCAGATCTTCATGATGCGCACTTCCACTCGCCGGTTGGCCGCACGTTGCTCTAACGATCCTTCGCGCACAAGCGGCTCGCTTCCGCCAAACGCCTTAAACTCCAGTCGATTTTTGTCAATGCCGCGTTCTTGCAGGTACCGGCCTACTTCCATAATACGGTTTTTCGAAAGCTGGTAGTTACGCCGCGGGTTGCCCCGAATGTCCGTGTGCCCTTCCAGGCGGATTTCCAGCGTGGGGTTCACTTCCATCATCCGAACCAACCGGTCCAGTTCCCGGTACGAACTCTCCGTAATGTAGAACTCGTCCTGTTCAAAAAGAAGATTGTCGAGCCGCAGCACATCACCTTTTTTCAGAGGCACTAACTCAATATTTTTCACCATCTCCTTTCCGGCATGATCGTACAGCGCCAGGCTTTCTTGGTAAGGAATGTAGCCTTGGGCTACCACTTCCAACTCGTATGCGGCATTGCCCGACATCAGCAGGTCGAACGTACCGCTTTCGGTGTTGTAAATGCCGACTTTATCGCTGTCGGGTAACTTATAATATTCCAGGTGGGCGTCAATCACTTCGCCACTCTTGCCATCGGTCACTTTGCCCTGCACATGGAGCAGGTCTTCAGGCTCGGCACTGGTATTTTTTTGCGAACGCGCCTGCTCTGCTCCGGGTACAAAGAGGGTGAGGACAAGCGAAAGGGCGATAAGGTTAAAGGTACTCATAAGCTGTACTTTGCGAAGTGGAAGTGTTCCTAGAGAAGACCCACGAAATCGAAAACTGATTTTGTGTAAGGCTGAATACTGAGTTGGTCCTAGAGATACGTAACCAAGAGCAACTGAGATTCAGATGTAAGGTAAGCCATCAAATAATTGTATAGAATCTAGTTAAATATAGTACAAAGATCTTGAAGATTCTTGAACCAGATCGATATAACACAATATGCTCGCCAAAAATATACAATTTCAGGCGAGCTTAGTTAAGGTATGTTCCTGACACAAAGATTTTTAGGAACGAGGGCCTAAAAATACCTTGATAAACGCGATGTAAGGTTCGGAGCCAGCTAGCTTTCGAAGAGGTCGCCCAGATTGCCCAGCACACTTCCCCCTTCTTTGCCGCGGTTTTTGCCGTGGGGCAACAGCGCCTGAATCAGTTTGCTGATGGGCATGGACTGCAGCCACACCCGACCCGTGCCGCGCAGGGTAGCCAGAAAGATGCCTTCGCCACCGAAAATCATCGACCGAAGACCACCAGCGCGCTGCACATCGAAGTCGATTTGCGGCTCGAACGCCACCACACAGCCCGTATCCACGCGCAGGGTTTCGTTGTTGAGCTGGCGTTCGATCAGCGTCCCCCCAGCATGAATGAAAGCCATGCCGTCGCCCTGGAGCTTTTGCAGGATAAATCCTTCGCCGCCGAAAAAGCCGGTGCCGATGCGCTGGTTGAACGTGATGGAAATGCGGGTTCCCAGGGCGGCACACAGAAAGGCGTCTTTCTGTACGATCAGCTCCTGGCGCATCATCTGCCCCAGATCAACCGGCACAATCGTACCAGGATACGGAGCCGAAAAGGCCACGTGCTGCTTGCCGTAGCCACGGTTGGTAAAGTGGGTCATGAAGAGCGACTCGCCTGTCAGGAGGCGAGATCCCATCGAGAACAGCTTGTCCATAAAGCCGCCGCTCGGGTTAGAACCGTCACCCATGCGGGTTTCGAACTGAATGCCGTCTTCCATGTAGAGCATAGCGCCGGCCTCGGCAATGACGGTCTCTTGCGGGTCCAGTTCTACTTCAACGACCTGGATGTCGTTGCCATAAATCTTGTAGTCTACTTCGTGGGATCTTTTCATGAGGGAGCATCAAAGGGTTTGCTCACAAAGAAAGGAAAATCTACTTTCTTAGTCAGGGTCTTCCTCAAAATTCTCCCAGTCGATCGGCGGCAACTCGTCATCGTCTTCCTCGTGCAGTGCCTCGTCTTCTGCCTCAATGTCTTTACCCGGAACGTCGTTGCGGTCGCGCAACTTCTTGTCGTCCACGTGTTTGTTCAAAAACAGGTTGATCTTGTCGATGTCGAACGAAGTGGTCACCTCCCCCAGGGAGTTGATGTTGATGTCGAAGCCTTCCAGGTCCGGGTGTACGCGCGGTTTTTCGTCTTCTTTCGGTTTACTCGGTTTTCTTTTTGCCATAACAGTCGTTTTTGAAATCAACGAATTCGCGCCCGGACTGGTTGCCTCCTGTTTTACTTCTCCATCTCGTGCGGCTTCAGGGTCGCCACGGCGTGCTGGATGCGACGCGCCGTTTCAGCACCCCCCAACAGGCTGATCAGTTGCATCAGGTCCAGGCCACCGCCCACACCCGTCACGGCCAGGCGCAGGGCCTGCATCACTTTGCCCATTTTAACGCCATGCTTTTCCAGCACTTCGTTCAGGAGGGCTTTCGTCTCGTCGGGGCTCAGGGTCGTGCGGTCGCTGAGGGCTTCGGCAAACGCTTCGAGCACCTGCACGGCCGTTGCGGTCCAGCGCGAAGCCACCACTTTGTCGTCGTATTGGGTGGGCGCTTCAAACACATAATAGCTTTCCTGCCACATTTCCTGGGGAAAGGTGATGCGCTCCTGCACCATTTCTACAACTTTCTGCACGACCTCGTCGGCGACCGAAAGTTGACGCGCCGCCAGGTCGTCGCGCAGCCACGCGGCCAGTTCGGGCACTGACCGCTGCCGCAGGTAGTGCTGGTTGAACCACTTGGCTTTTTCGATGTCGAAACGAGTCCCGGCTTTGTTGATACGCTCCAGCGAAAATACCTCGACGAGTTCTTCCATCGTGAACAGCTCCTGTTCGGTACCTGGATTCCACCCCAACAGCGCTAGGAAGTTGATGAGCGCCTCGGGCAGGTAACCTTCTTCGCGAAAGCCGGCGGCCTGTTCGTCGGTGTTGGGGTCGGTCCACGCCAGCGGGAAAATCGGGAACCCGTGCTTTTCGGCGTCGCGCTTGCTGAGCTTGCCGTTGCCGTCGGGCTTCAGCAGCAGGGGCAAGTGCGCAAACTGCGGCATCACGTCCTCCCAGCCCAAATAGCGATACAGCAACACGTGCAACGGCGCAGAGGGCAGCCACTCTTCACCCCGGATCACGTGCGTGATCTTCATCAGGTAATCGTCCACCACATTGGCCAGGTGGTAGGTCGGCATACCGTCGGCTTTCAGCAGCACTTTGTCGTCCATCGTGCTCGAATGCACCAGCACCCAGCCGCGAATCATGTCGTAAAGCCGGACTTCTTCCTTGCGGGGAATTTTCAGGCGAACTACGTACGGCTCGCCCGCTTCTTGTTTGGCCTTGACCTCTTCGGCCGAAAGCGTCAGCGAATTCTTCATCTGCATTCGCGAGATGGCGTTGTACTGCGGATTGTCGACCTTCGCCTCGCGCAACCGCTCGCGCATCGCTTCCAGCTCTTCCGGCGTATCGAACGCGTAGTATGCGTGCCCGGCGTCCACCAATTGCTCGGCGTATTGACGGTACATGTCTTTACGCTCGGACTGACGATAAGGCGCGTAGGGGCCACCCACCGACAGACCTTCGTCCGGCATGATGCCGCACCATTGCAGCGCCTCCAGAATGTACGCTTCCGCGCCCGGCACAAAGCGATTCTGGTCAGTGTCTTCCAGGCGTAAAATGAACGTGCCCCCCGTTTTGCGGGCCAGCAGGTAATTATATAATGCCGTGCGCACGCCTCCAATGTGCAAGGGCCCGGTAGGGCTGGGGGCAAAACGCACTCGTACAGGTTGATCCATAAAAATGTAGCTTTTCGAACGGACGCAAAAGTAAGGATTACGTCGGGAAGTCGGGGATTTTCGGCGGCAGGAAGGCTGGGCGGGCCGGGCGGACCTTGCTTACAAAAAGTGATTCAGGGCGCCTTCGAGGAGGCGCTGGCTGATGCTGACCTGGCGGTTGAAACTGGCAATGGCGACCACGTAGTTGATGGCCAGCAGCGCCAGCGAAAACAGAAAATAGGGCAGGTTGGAATCCATTATCAGGAAGAACAACCCCACGGCCATGATCAGGCACGAAGAAAAAATCAGGAACATCAATGAGCTGCCGAACATCCGGTAGCGCACGAACAAAATACTGCCCAGCGAGGTATCTTCCAGGTGGCCGTTCATCATGGGCAGAAAGTTCTGGTACGCGCTGAGCTTACGCGACACGCTGAAACTGCGGTTCGACACCACACCGTTGAACAGCCAGTCGGACGAGGCGTCGACGGCGGTATGGGGCGGACGCACCACCCGCCGGATGCTGGCCATCACGTGTTCGGCCGGATGAGGAAGAACAATCGTGCGCGTCTGTCGAGGTAAAAAATTCATCCAATCGTCAATCAGAAACCAGCCGGCGTGAGGAGCTTCACCCGCAGTAAAAGCATCGGTTTTTTCGACAGGTCGGCGCGCCATGGTTCGTTACATCATCGCGATACAGGAAATCTCCACGTTGACATCTTTCGGCAAGCGGCTCACTTCCACCGTTTCGCGGGCGGGCGGTTGCTGCTGAAAATACTGGCCGTACACCTCGTTGACGGTGCTGAAGTGATTCATGTCTTTGACGAAGATGGTGCATTTTACCACCTTCTCGAAACTGCTCCCGGCTTTCTGCAGGATCTGCTCCAGGTTCTTCATGACCTGATGCGTCTCTTCGGGAATGGTGCCCCCCACCAGTTCGCCCGTGCGGGGGTTCAGGGCAATTTGCCCGGACACAAACAAAAATCCCTGAGCGGCAATGGCCTGGCTGTAGGGGCCGATCGGCGCGGGCGCCTGCTCGGTACGAATCACTTTTTTACTCATAGACACATGCGGACGGACTGCCATCGCCGCGCGGTTGAGCGACGCGACAACAGGTAAATCAAAAGTACAAAGAATATCGAGATGAGCGGAAAACTACAAAAGTGTCCGCACTTTAAAAACAAAGAAGCGCAACCGTAGAGCGGCTGCGCTTCTTTCGTCGCACGATGGCAGGGCGGGCGACGTTACTTGCTTTCTACGTTGACGGCATTGCCCGAAAAAGCATTGCCGCTTTCGGTCAGGGTGCCGCCGCTGTAAACGTACACGCCGTAGTTGCGGCTGTTGCGGATGGTGCTGTTGGTCAGCTTTAACCGCCCGTTGCCGCTGACCGTGATGATCGACTCTTTGTTACCGGTATAGTAATAGCCGGAGCCACCGTATTCCGCCACAATGTGCTGCAACTCGTTATGGGTATTGTTGGTGTCGAAGTAAAGCGCCGACCAGGCCCCTTTGGCGGGACTCACGCCCACAAACTGAATTTTCTCCTGGGCAGTACCAATTGCTTTAAAGGCTCCTTTTTCGACCCATATGCCCGAATTTTCGTCAGCAAAACTCAGGATGGCGCCGGGGCGCACTTCAATCACCACATCGGTGGCGTTGATCTTGTGCGTGCCCACCATGCGGAACGGCACGTCGAGCTTTTGCCAGGTAGCGCTTTTGTCGATGTCTTCCCGGTTGTCGGCTTCCACAAACTGTAGCCCGTTGGGTGCGCTGTCGCCGCTGTAGTCGCTGGCCGCATCGAGCATGCCCAGGCTGTTGGAGTTGAGGTAGAGGGGCGCGCCCTCGTTGCCTTCGAAGGTATTATTGCCAAACGCCTCCAGTTCGCCTTCTTCAAAAACGTACAGGCCGTAATTTTTGCTGTAGCCGATGGTCGAGTTCGTGATCGTCAGCCGAGCGTCTTTGTCGACCGTTACACTGGATTCCCGGTTGCCCGTGTAGTAATACCCCGATCCGCCGTAGGCTACGGTTACGTAGCTTAATTCGTTGTTGGCGTTGCTTGTGCTGAAGTACAGCGCCGACCAGGCGCCGGGGCTTTCGACAGCTCCGGTAAAGACGATCGGTGCGGCGGCAGTGCCCACTGCTTTCAGGGCGCCTTTGTCTACCCAGATTCCCGCGTCGTCGCCTTCGAACTGGATGCGGGCACCCGCCTCTACGGTCACCACCACCGACGCATCGGTCGTTTTCGCAGTGCCTGCAATACGAAACGGCACGTTGAGCGCCGGCCACGTCGCCGATTTTTCCACGTTGCTGGCGGCCACTTGCAAAAACTGCTTGCCGTTGGCATTGCCTTCGCCGGCGTAATCCGAGGCTTTGTCCATCCACGCCATCTGGCTGGCGTGCAGGTAAGCTGCCGGGCCTTCGTTGCCCAGGAATTGATTGTCTTCCAGCATGACGCTGACCGCCTCATCGTAGAGGTAGAGGCCATAATTTTGGCTGTTGAGGAAGGTGCAGTGTTTGATGTCGGCGCGGGCCGCGTCACCCACAATCACCATTGCTTCCTGGTTGCCCAGGTAATATTCCTGGAACCCGCCGTACTCGAGGGTGACGTACTCCAGCTTGTTGGCCGGATTGTTAGAGTCGAACAGGATCGACGACCAGCTTCCGGGGCTCGCCGACGTTCCTTTGAACACGATGGGCTTGGTGGCATTGCCCACGGCCGATAGCGATCCGGTCTCTTTGGTGGCGAAACCTGACTCGGGCTGGAACTGAATGACCACCCCCGGCTCGACGGTCAGGGCGGCCGACACGTAAATATCGCCGTCTACAATGCAGTCAGGCGTGTTGGGATCGGAAAATAAGTCTTTGATGACCAGGTCGCTTTCGATGCGCTGGTCAATCAACAACGCTTCCACGTCGGTCACCGTAACAACGACGTCATCGGTCACTTCCGGGTGAACCCCGTCGCTCACGGCCAGTTGAATGGTGTAGTCGCCGGTAGCGTCGGCCACCAGTTTCGCCTTCACTTTGGTGGCATCGCTGAGGGTGGGGTTACTGCCCGACGGAGACGATTTCACGGTCCACTGGTAGGTCAGCTGATTGGTGTCGGGATCGTAAGAGCCGCTGCCGTCCAGCACAATGTCGGCGCTGATCGGCGCGGTAAAATCGTCGCCTGCATCGGCCACCGGCGGGCGACCCGGCTTGGGTTCTTCGGTTGTTTTCTTTTCGCACGCGTTGAACAGCACCAGGCCGATCAACAGTCCACATAGCGTTAGCTGTCTCATCATAAGAGGGGGTTGGAAGTTGGAATAAGTAAATAGAAAATGACTGGATCGGCACGCGACGAACGTGTCGGGAGAATCGACTCTGCGAGAGCCGTAATCCAGCGATTAAACATTATTTACAGACCCCTTTAGGGCCTTACTCACTCGCTAGAAAGGAGTGAACTGCCTTCTGAAGAAGGCGTCGAGTGAGTATAGGGCGATGAGTGGACGGGTAGTGGACTGCAATTCACTGCGCCGTACGTTGCGAAAGTAACAACACCACTTAGAAAGCAAAAACATTTACACGGAAAATTCCTCTTTTCGGGCGAAAAGGCGTAGAACTACGCATCCCCAAAAGCGGCGCTATGGATGCAACAGCCGGTAGACCGGGTAACGCCGGTACGAGGGCTCAAAGTAGGGCGAGGCGCGATAGAAAAAATCCAGTTGTGCACGGTGGTCTTGTGCAAAGGCAGCGTCCGCCTCTTTTTTCGCTTCGTACGCACGCCGGAGTGCCGGGTCGTCGGCCAGCAATTGTTCGGCAATCTCTTCGAACACATAATCCGAAAAGCCCTCTTTCTGCTGCAACACGCTGTCGAAAAAATTCCAGCTAAAGAACGAGTCAGGACCTTGCGGTTCGAGGGTTTCTACCGCAAAGCGGTTGCCCGGCTGGTCCAGCACCAACAGGTAGTCGCCTGCGTACACGGGCAACGTTTGTGTTTCGGTGCGCACTTCCGTGTTGTGATGCAGGTAATGTCCCTCGAACGGGCGCGGCAACGTCTCGAACGCGTCGAGGTAGTACACGTCCACCGCCAGCGTTGTGTCCCGCTCGAACCGTTGCAGGCGGATCTGGTTGCGTTCCAGGCGTTCCACCACGTCCCACCAAGCCTGCGGAATTACGTACGCGTAGGGCTTTTGTACCATCACGCTCGGCACGTAGTAGTTGTAAAACGGAATGGTGTCTTCGTAGGGGCGGTTGCGGTCGTACGTCAGGCGCGGCAGGCCGCTGATGCGACTCGTGACCATCTCGCCCACGTAACCCTGAAAACGCAGCGGTCGGTACTGCGACGTATCGGGTTCCCAGCGCAACGCAAACTCGGACTGTTGCTGGACACGCGCGTCGGTTTCCTGCCGGATCTGCCGGATACGACGGGCATCGCGGTGCACCAGTTCCAGCGTCGCTACCATGTACTCGTACGTCCCTGTCACCCGTTGGGCGTAGGGCTTCAGCATGTGCGACTCGGTCATGAAACTCAGCGTCCCGAACAGGGCCGTATAGCCGGTCGAGTAACGCGGCAGGTCCGGAAACTGCACGATCTGGTCAACAGGTCCCGGGCCGAAGTGGTTGACGTAGGGCGTCAGCGGAAAGCCCCGGTCGGTCATCGACCGGTTCAGGTCCGGCTCGAATACCTCGTCGAGGTACTGGCCCATCGCGCCCCCCAGCTTGTCTTTCTGCGTCGCGATGTAGGTCATCACGTACGGATAGTCGGCGCCGTTGCTCACGTGGTTTTCCAGGTAAACGTCGGGTTGCCAGGCGTGATAGATTTCATGAAACGTGCGCGCGTTCCGCGAATCGGTTTTGATGAAATCGCGGTTTAGGTCCAGGTTGCGGGCATTTCCCCGAAAGCCGTACGCTTCCGGGCCATTCTGGTTGGCGCGGCTGTAGCTACCCCGGTTCAGCGCACCATCCACGTTATAGACGGGAATGACAGCCACGACGACGTTGTCGAGCAGGCGACGCAACGATTTCTGCCGGATGAAGTCACGCATCAACATCAAGCTGGCGTCGATGCCGTCGGGTTCGCCCGGATGGATGCCGTTGTTGATCAGCCAGATTACCTTTCCCTGGTCTTTCAGGCGCGCGGGGTCGAACTCGCCGCTCTGCGAGTACACAATCAGGTGCAGCGGCTTGCCGATGTCGGTCGTGCCGTATTCCAGTACCTGAATACGCGGCGACGCGTCGGCCAGCGTCCGGGCAAATTGAATCGCTTCCTCGTAGGTTGCCGTCTGGTTGCCGTTGCCCCGTTCGTAGGGCGTTTGCAGGGATTGTGCCATGGCCGTAGAAAAGAGCAGGAAACCGAAGAGGAACGTACGCAGGATCATAAGAGCGAAGATAACGCACCTCACGTGAGTTATCGCCTTGCAGGTGAGAAAGTTGCCGATTCAACGGCCCACCGGAGGAAACGCCTGATGAATCCCCCCACCGCGACATCACAACCTCTTCCCTTCACGATTTACCGATCCAGCCATTCGCGGAACAGCGGCGCTTTGTCGCGACTTACCATCACCTCGCGGTCGGTGGCGGGCGTCAGGTAAACTTTCAGCTTGCCGTTGAAGTAAGTGTGAATGCTCTCCAGGGCATTGACGCGGGCCATAAACTGCCGGTTCAGCCGGAAAAAGAGGTTAGGGTCCAGGAACTTTTCCAGGTCGTCGAGGGTGTAGTCGATGGCGTATTTGCGGCCGGTATTCGTGTAGAGCACCACCACTTTTTCTTCGGACGTGAAGTAGGCGATTTCCTCCTGACTCACCGACAGCAGACGCTCGCCCAGCTTGACCAGGAAGCGATTTTTGTACGTAGTCTGCCCGGCCCCGGTCTGCAACGTTTGCAACAGCGCCTTCACATCGAACGAGGGCGCGGCGGCGTAGTGCTGCCGAAACTTTTCCAGGCTCCGCGCCAAGGCTTCGGCCGACACGGGCTTGAGCAAGTAGTCGACGCTGTGGACCTGAAACGCGCGGAGGGCGTATTCGTCGAAGGCCGTGGTGAAAATCACCGGATAAGGCACCGGCACCTGTTCGAAAATCTCGAACGAAAGTCCGTCGGCCAGCTGAATGTCGAACAACAGCAGATCGACTGGCGGATGCTGCGGATGCTTCAGCCACGCTACAGTTCCCTCGACGCTGTCGAGCACCTCCACCACTTCGGCCGAGGACGCCACTTCCGACAGCAGCGTTTGCAAGCGACGGGCCGCCGGGGCCTCGTCTTCGACGATCAACAGTTTCATGCGTAAGGATGAGCGCGTTCGGCCGGTTGCACCACCCGCAGCAACGGCAGGCGCACGATAAATTCCCGGTCGGTCTCCTGAAGGATTAGTTCCTGATTCGTTAAAAAGCGGTAGCGTGTGCGGATGTTGGCCAGCCCTACGCCGGTCGACTCTTCGGGGCGCACGGGTTTCCGCTGAAGCGTGTTGCGCACCACCAAGGCGTCGCCTTCCACGCCGATGTGCAAGTAGAGCGGACGCTGCCGGGAGACGATGTTGTGCTTGACGGCATTTTCGACCAGCATCTGCACCACGATGGGCGGCACCGAAGCCGCGCGCTGTTCTTCGTCAGGCACCGCCACGTCGACCCGCAGGCTCTCGGCGAAGCGAATGCGCAACAGAAACAGGTAAGCGTTGACAAAATTCAGTTCGGTAGCCAGCAGCACCACTTCCTGCGTCCGGTTTTGCAACAGATAGCGGTATACTTCCGAGAGCTTCTCGACAAACTGCACGGACAAGGCCGGATCTTCGGGAATGAGCGTAGCCAGGGTGTTCAGGCTGTTGAACAGAAAATGGGGGCTGACCTGGGTCTTGAGCGATTCCAGTTGCGACTGAACCGTCTGCCGTTTCAACTGCTCGCTTTCCACCACCGACAGTTTCCAGCGTTGAAAAAAATACGTCGCCTCGAAAATGGACGTAACGGCCGTCGTGATGATGAGCGTAAAGACCACACTCTCGAGGCCGGGCAGCTCGGGCGGTACCTGAAACACGACCCGGACCAGAATCGGGTAGAGCAGCACGTAGCCACCCACCGTGTAGGCGGTGCAGGCCAGGATCTGAAACAGCAGCCGCTGCGGTGTCTGTTGAATGGAAGGAAAACGTGCACGCAGGGCGTCGACGATCCGGCCGTTGCCGATCCAGCCAAAGGCGGTGAACAGCGTGAAGATCACCATCATGGACAGCATGCTCGACCAGGACAGCGACCGCCCGCCGAAAATCAGCGACAGCACCATGCCCAGCACCGGAATACCGATCCACTCGACCCGCCGGTCCTGGGACGTGCGACGTTTCGATGCAATCATTGAATTTGCACGGAGACGGTTTGTGCGGCGTCGCCATGCGTAAAGGTACATTCCCCGAAATCGGGCGGCCCGAAGCGGATCTTCGGATTGTTCGAGAAGCCGTACCCCTCTTTGGGGATGCCCATCATGTTGGTATCCAATTCGCCGTTGTCGTTTTCGTCGTGGAAGAGCGTGACGGCGTAGGTGCCGGCTGGTAACCCGCCCAGGTCCACCACAGCCGGGTTTCCCTTAACGGGAGCAATCAGCTTTTTGTAGGCCGCGTCGGCCTCGCGAAAGCCTTCTGGTTTATTGTACAGGGCGATGTAGAGCGCACCCGTTTCCTGTTTCAATCCTTTCACTTCCAGCGTCAGGGTGCCTTGCGCCCGCGCCATGCCGACCTGCAACACAATGCCGGTCAGGAGGAGGTATTTCCAATAGTTCATGAAGCTAAAACCCGCACACGCGTAGTTGGTTGACAAACAAACTTGATTTTTTAGGACGAGCGCCCCGGCCACCCGCCTGCTCAACCGTCCGATTTCCTTACCCAAAGGTCGGAAGCGAAGGCCGAACGGTGGGGCTTTGCGGAAATTTAACACATCACTTCCCACATTTTTCTTATTTTACCTTCTCAAATCACTCGCCTTTCTGTCATGCTCCGGCTCTCTACTCCCTACGCCTTCCGTCTGTTTGTCAGGACTTTGTTGCTGTGGTGTCTCCTGGTGGGGTGCGCCCTCGGCCCATTACGCGCCCAGGAGTTGCAGCTGGAGCGCCGCGCCATTGAACAAGACTTCATGATGGACGGCAAGCCGACCACGGCCCTCGTGGCGCGGGTGGAGGGCGATTACGATCAACTGCGCAAAATCTGGTCGGATTACACCCGTAAGAAGCTGGACATCAAATTGCAGAAGAAGGGCAATCTGTTGCAAGCCGAAAAGATCAACCTCTACGCCGTCACCGACAAGCGGGGCGATCTGCTCAGCGTGGTGTACAATGACGAAGGGCAGGCGCAACTGGCCGTGGCTTACGCCATCGGGTACGACATTTTCCTGAACAGCCGCGAGTATCCGCAGGAATTTTTTCAGTTCGAAGAGGTCGTCAACCGTTTCCTCGACGTCTATTACCGGCAGTATTACGAGAATCTGGTGAAAGAAAAGACGAGTTTGCTGAAAGACACCCGCAAACAGATCCGCAAAGCCGAACAGGGAGCCCGGTCGCTGGAAAAAGACAACCGCAAAAGTGAACGCACCTTTGCCAAAGCGCTGAAAAAAGACCCCAACGCCGAGCGCAATCCGGAGTCGCTCGCCAAAACGGAAGGCAACCTGCGCGAGATCGAGCGCCTGCGCGAACTCCGCAGTACCCTGGAAAACGAAGCCGAAGTGTACGAAGAGGAACTGCAACGGGCCAAGCTGCAATTGATCGACATCCGCTCGCGCTCAGGCAATTAAGGGAACTTTAGCCCCGTTTTTACGGTACTACTTCCGTGAAACGAATGGTATTTTTTTGCTTCCTGACCCTCTGGCTCGCGGGGTGTGGAGGCGCTCCGCTCCGCCGGGTTTTGCAACCCGCCACCCCTTACGAAAAATACGCCCGCGCCCTGCAACAGGTGCAGCTCGACGAAACCGCCCTGGGACAAGCCTGGCTAGCGGCCGGCGAACGTGCCTTGCGGGACTCGCTGGAAATCGACCTTCCTTACCGGGAGTCGGGTTACTTTCCGGCCAACGAAGCCGTGGCACTCAGCTACCGGGTGGCGCTACCCGAAGGCCAAAAGCTGCGGGTAAAAGTAGAAACCGAAGCAAATCAACCGCTGGACGTGTTTGTCGACCTTTTCCGGCAGGAGGACCAGAAGGCGAAGCCCCTCGTCTCGGCCGACTCCTCGCTGACCTTCGAATACGAAGTCGACGAAACCGGTGCGTACCTGATCCGCGTGCAGCCCGAGCTGCTGCGCAGCGGTCGCTACGACATCTACATCACGCAACAACCGGTCTTGTCTTTTCCGGTCGAAGGCGGCTCGAACCGCAGTGTGCAGAGCTTTTGGGGTGCGGCGCGCGACGGCGGCGGACGGCGCCACGAAGGCATCGATATTTTTGCCAAACGGGGCACGCCGGCACTGGCGGCCGTCAACGGCCGGGTAAGTCGCGTCGGCACAACGCGGCTGGGCGGCAAAGTGGTCTGGATCACCGACCTGGAACGGGGACAAAGCCTTTATTACGCGCACCTCGACAGCCAGCTGGTGCAGATAGGGCAGCGCGTCACGCCCGGCGATACGGTAGGGCTCGTCGGCAACACCGGCAACGCGCGCACCACACCGCCACACCTGCATTTCGGCATCTACCGGTTCGGGCAGGGCGCGATTGATCCGTACGCCTTTGTCCAGCAGTTTCCGCAGGAGACCATCGCCCCTGCCACGACGCCCACCGTGCCGCTCGCGTGGCAACGCACCGGTCGCCAGTCGGTCAACCTTCGCACCGGCCCCGGCACCGACCATACCGTGATCCGTACCTGCACACCGCACACGCCCCTGCAAGTGCTGGCAGCGACCGGCGACTGGGAACGCATTCGCCTGCCCGACGGCACCGAAGGCTATCTTTTTCACACGCTGGTTGAACCCCTCACCCGCCCCATCCGGCAATGGGTTACGTCCGACGCTTCCCGGCCGTTGCTGGATACGCCGCGACCGGACGCGCCGCTGATCCAATACCTCCCGACCGAAACTTCGGTCGCCATCCTGGCAGAATTCAATGATTTCGCCCTGGCCGACGTCGCCGGGCAATGGGGATGGGTGCAGCAACCCAAAAGCTGAAACCCTTTTTCTTTCGCTTACGTATTTGCAACCACGTTGCAAGTAGTTACCTTTGCTGTATGCGTTTATCCGCTTTAGGAATCGGGCTTTTGTGCATGGTGCTGAGCGCCTGCCAGCCGGGCAATGGCCCGAGCGACCGGCCCCTGATTTTACAGACCGGCACGTTGCCTACTACGCTGAGTGTGCCGAACACGCTCCGGTTGTCTCTAAAGTTTGTGGACGACCAGGGCCTGGCGTCCTACGACTGGGCGGTCCAGCCGGTGTTCGATACGCTGCTGTTTCGCAGTTCGCCGTACGGTTACCCCGCTTACACCTTTCAGGTGCCGCTGGCCGGGCAGATTGTCGATCAGCAGGATTCGCTGGTGTTTAGCACCGACGAAATTCCCGGTACGTATCAGCTAAGTGTGGTGGGCATCGATGCGGAAGGGGCTCGTTCCGACTCGCTGACGCATACGCTGACGCTGGAAAATCCGCGGTTCCCTGTCCTGACGCTCCGGGCGCCCATCAACAGCCGGACGCAGTTGTCGACTTCGGTTGGCGATACGCTGGTGGCGCGTGGCACCGTTTCCGATCAGGAAGGACTCAGCAGCCTGGCGCTTCGCCTGTTCGTTACGCGCGACTCGACGCCGGTGGCCGCTTATCACCACACCTTCCCCGTCGAAAACCTCACGACGTACGACTTTGTCGACAGCCTGTTTCTACAGGCCGATTCGCTTACTGCCGACAGTTTGTACACGCTGGAAGTAACGGTACGCGACCTGCAACAACAGGAAATTAAACGTTGGACCCGACTCAAAATCTCGCATCCCTGATGGATCACCACCATAAACTTGGCTTTTCTGTATCGCTGTTGTGCGCCGTACACTGCATCACGCTACCGCTTCTGCTGACGGTCCTGCCGCTGGTAGGCAGTGAATGGGCCGCCGACCAGCGCCTTGAATGGGGTCTGATGCTCATCAGCCTCCCGATTGCCGCCTATACCCTTGGTAAAGATTTTCAGCAGCACCACCGGCCGGGGGCACTCTGGCTAGCAGGATTGGGCTTTCTGGGCATTCTGGGCGGGCACCTTCTGTTGCAACACCATGCGTTCACACACGTGGTCGCGGGCCTCGGCGGTTTGCTGGTGGCCGTGGCCTTCTGGCTGAACTGGCGCTACCGCCCCCACTGTGCCGTGGAAAAATAAAATAGATCTTCGTGATAAACCGAAAAAGGCCGCTTCTTTTCAGGAGCGGCCTTTTTGTATGAAGAAAGGTTCGAAGCTTAATTGAAGATGTAGCGCAGCCCGACTTGCATGGCCCAACGCGACTGCAGACCGGGATCGACCTGGAAAGACTCACGCAACGGCTCGCCCCGTAACATCGGGAACTGATATGTGGGGTTGCCCTCTGCATCGAAGCCGGTAAAATCGATCAGGCCCGAGCGGGTCGGCGTGCGCAGCAGCCCCCATTGCGAACTGAGCAGGTTCGCCACGTTGAAAATGTCCAGGCTCAACTGTAACGTGTTGCGTTTGCCTCCGGCGTTCACGTAGAAGTCCTGCAACACGCGGAAGTCGAACTGACTCTGCCACGGATATTGCGCTCCGTTCCGCTCGGCATACTGCCCACGGCGGTTTTGCAGGTAGGGGTCCTGGCTGATGAAGGCATCCAGATCGGCCCACTGTTGCGCGGCCGAATAGGTCACGTCGCCGCTGCTGTTCCGGATGTCCACCAGGTTGATTTCCCCTTGGTTGGCCGGTACGTAAATCAGGTCGTTGCTGGTTTGTCCGTCGCCGTTCAGGTCACGCGAGTACGTGTAAGAGTAGCGCGCGCCAAACGGTGCGCTCAGGCCCGGCGCACCCGTGTAGACCAGCGAAACGGTCGTCGCCATCGAATTCAGGTACTCTTTTTTGTACGACACACTGCCCACGACATAATGCTTGCGCAGGAAGTTGGAGTAGCTCACCGCGTTGTCGTTCGGGTCGCCGGAAATCTGCCGATCGCGCCAGATCGACTGGGCAATCGACCCCCCGTCGTTCACCGAACGCGAATCGGTGTAGGTATACGCCAGGCTGGCGAAGAACCCGCTCATAAACGTTTTCTGCACCTGCACCGTGGTAAACCACGAATACCCTTTGTTGGTATTCCGCATCAGGATGGCGTCCGTCACCGCGCTGTTGATGCGCGAGTTGGCACGCGCCGGATTTCCCAACGAATCTACCGTATAATAAATGTAGCGGTTGTCCGGCCCTTGCAAACGCAGGCTCGACTCCGGCAGGTTAATGTTCTGGTGGTACACAGAATTCAGGTCTTTGGTGATGGCCCCCTCTACCGTGATGGCAAGGCCACCGGGCAGGCGCTGGTCGATCGCCAGGTTGCTGCGCCACACCTGCGGGAACTTGAAGTTCCGGTCCGTAACCGCCAGGTTGTAGCTGCTGTTCGGCAGACGGTCGGGCGGAATGTAGGCATTCACGTCAGGATTGAACTGGTACTGATAGAGCGGTGCATCGACCGTACCGCGGGCATCAAGCGAGCCGAACAGCACGCCGTTGTTGCTGGCCTGGTTCGAGATCCACACGTACGGCACACGACCGGTGAAAATGCCCGTACCACCCCGGATCTGCGTTGATTTGTCTCCTTTCACGTCCCAGTTAAAGCCCAGGCGCGGCGACCACAACAACTGCGACTTCTGCACGCGATCGGTCAGGATCTGATAGCCATCCCGGAAAGAAAGCGCAGCGGCCGATTCGTTCCGCGCAATTTCCTGGTTGATGATGGGAATGTCGACGCGCAAGCCGCCCGTGATGCGCAGCGTAGGCGTGGCCTGAAATTCGTCTTGTGCATAAAAAGCCAATTGACTGGCTTTGGTTTCTACCAGCGGGAACGAGCCGTCCGGATTGGTCGACCACCGCAACTGATAGCGCAGCGGGCCGGAAACGTAGCCGTTCGGGTTAGTGGCCGAAATGGAATCCGGGTTGGTCACGCCATTGGCACTGTTGTAAAAGTCCTCGAACGTGTTGAACTGAAACTGACCGTAGTAGGTCGGCGCAAACCCGTTTTCAAACTTGTAGAACTCGTTGTATGTGCCCAGCGTCAGCGTGTGCTTGCCGGCGAAATAGGTCACGTTGTCCGAAATCTGGAACGTGTTGGTATTCAGGATGTTGTTTGCCGAAAAAGGCTCGTAGCCGAACGCCGTCGATTGCAGACCGCTGCCGTTGCCGATGTCCACCAGCGGAAAAATTCCCCCGCTGCTTTCGCGGAAATCGCGCATGGCCGTAAAGCCCGCCTGAAACTTGTTCGACAGTTTGTTCCCCAGGTTGCTGTTCAGCTCCCCGATGATCGAATTCATGTTGTTGTTGATCCGGTAGAACGCCGCCAGGAAGGGCAGGTTCGTGTTGGAAGGCCCCCGCCCGTTGCTTAGCGCGCCGCTCGAACTGGGGTTCACGTCGCGGTACGACTTCAGGTAGTAATAGTTGAGCGTCAGGACGTGATTCTTCGATACGTTGAAGTCCAGCCGCGCCGTCAGCTTATCGCTGTCGGAACGGAGCGTGTAGTTTTCATAAGGACCGGGATCGTACCCGTATTTCTCCCGCAAAAAGGTGCTCAACTGGTCCAGATCGGCCGCCGACACCGCCGACACATCGCTACCGGACAGGCCGGGCCGCGACGCCACGTAGTTGGGCGAAGGCGGATCGCCGCGGCGCTGCATCTCACCGTTTACGAAGAAAAACAGTTTGTTTTTCAGGATGGGGCCGCCCACCCGGAAGCCCTTGTTGTTCAGCGTGAAGCTAGGCAGCGGACTGTCGCTGCCATCGAGTTTCTTGCCGATAAACGGCGAGTCGCCAAAGTTCCGCGTGAAGTAGTAGAGCGAGCCCGAGAACTCGTTGGTACCGCTGCGCGTCACGGCGTTGATGCCCGCGCCGGTAAACGTGCCCTGCGTTACGTCGTAAGGCGAAAGGTTGACCTGAATTTCTTCGATGGCGTCGAGCGAAATCGGCTCCGAGTTGGTTTGTCCCCCGATGGTTCCGGCCAGGCCAAACACGTTGTTGAACAGCGCACCGTTGATCGTAATGTTGTTGTAGCCCGCGTTGCGTCCGCCGAACGTGTTGTTGGCGCCCGCTTGCGGCGTGAGGCGCGTGTAATCGCTCAGGCTGCGGCTGATGGTGGGCAATTGGGTAATCTCCTCGTTCGAGAAGTTACTGCCCGCCCCCGTCCGGCCGGAGTTGAACACGTCGTCGGCCTGGCCGGTCACGACGATCTCTGCCAGTTGCGTGCTCTCTTCGCTCAGCGTAAAAGCAAAGCGACGGTTTTCGCCCAGCGAGAGGTTTACGTTATTTTCTTCGAGCGGCGCATACCCGACAAACGATACCTGAATCAGGTAAGGGCCTCCAATCCGCATGTTCTGGAGGGTGAACCGACCACTGGCGTCGGTAATGGTGCCGTACTCCGTACCGGTGGGCTGGTGCCGGGCCAGGATGGTTGCCCCCGGCAGCGATTCGCCCGTTTGATCTGCCACGGTGCCACTGATGCTGGCGGTGGTTACCCCCTGTGCCCATACGCCACGCGGGAGACCCATCCCGAACCCTAGACAGATCAGGATTAGAATGAATAATTGTTTTTTCATGCAAAAAACAAGGAAAGGGAAAGTGAATGATACTTTAACTAGAACGAGATATAAAAAAATGGTTATTGCAATATTCTAACGTTGCACACATTGCAATTTCGCCGCGAAAGTAGACGATTGTCCGGAAAGTAACGTCATCCGCAGATGAAGCAATTGTTAAATCGGTAGCGTGGTGGAAGAGAGTAAAACGGACGCTATACGCCACGAGAAGGACTTTATAAAAGTAAACGGATCATGCGAAGATTACAACAGCAAGGCCGGAAGCATGCGGCGACGAACCCGATCCGCAGCGCTTTTCCAAACACATCCAAAATATAACTATTTCAATTCAGAAGAATTGATGATGGATGGGCCGATCATAGGTGACCCGCGTGCGATCCGGTGCAAAATCCAGTCCCAACGTATGTTGTTATGAATCTTTTTTCCTGTAAAAAAAACCACACGAACAACTCTTTTTTTACGATCTTATTACTTTTTAAAAAGACCATTTTATGAGGCTTGGCCCTGATAAAGAGAACACAGGGATTGCTGCTGCTTATTGTTAACAAAAAAATAATAAACCTTCCCCCCTTTATCTTACGCATGAGCTACCTTTGCGGCAGAAAAATTGGTGGTTTTTTGGCTCCATGCAGCGGGGTCAATTTTATCCTTTTACAAGCTTATCATTTAATGAAAAATGTTTACGCAGTTGTCAGGCTTCTGACGCTTTCGCTGATCTTTTTCAGCACTCAGACGGGTTGGGCACAAGGTGTCACAACCTCCTCGTTGGTGGGGCAGGTGACCGACGCCAGTGGCGAGGGACTTCCCGGAGCTACGATCGTTGCCGTGCACGAGCCCTCGGGCACACGCTACGGAGCCGCTACGCAGACCGACGGCCGCTTTTCGATCCCCGGCATGCGGGTGGGCGGCCCTTACCGGGTGGAGATTTCGTTTGTCGGGTACCAGCCCGAAGTGCGCACAGGCATCAACCTGGGCTTAGGTAACGCAGTCACGTTGGACATTACGCTAGGAGAAGATAACATGCAGCTTGAGGAGGTCGTCATCACGGCCGAAGGAAGCGATGTTTTCAACTCGGAGCGGACAGGCGCCGCGCTGAACATCGACCAGGAGCGCATTCAGGCATTGCCGACTATCTCGCGCGACATCAACGATTTTACGCGCCTGACACCGCAGAGCAACGGAACCAGCTTCGCCGGCCGCGATAATCGTTTCAATAACTACACCATCGACGGTAACATCTACAACAACAACTTCGGGTTGGGTTCGTCGCAGTTTGCCGGAGGAAATCCCATTTCGCTCGATGCCATTCAGGAGGTACAGGTGAACCTGGCGCCTTACGACGTGCGTCAGGGTGGCTTTACCGGAGCCAACGTCAACGCCATTACCCGTTCGGGAACCAACGAATTTGAAGGATCGGCTTATGTCTTTTTCCGCAACGACCAGTTGGTAGGCGACAAGGTCGACGACCAGTTGCTGAGCAAAGGCGAGTCGCGTAACACCATCTACGGTGTGCGTCTTGGTGGCCCCATCCTGAAGAACAAACTATTCTTCTTTGTGAGCTACGAGCAGGAGAAAGAACAGGTACCGAGCTTCCAGAAACGTGCGCTGCGCCCCGGCGAAACGCCCGACGGCATTACCATCTCGCGCGTACCGGCCGAGCGCCTCGATTTCGTAAGCCAGCAGTTGCAAAGCCTGTATGGATACAACACCGGTGCTTACGAAGGCTACTCGTTCGCTTCCGAAGGCAAGCGTTTCAACGCGCGTCTGGACATGAACATTAACGAGAACCACAAAGCGTCGGTCCGGTACAACATCTATACGGCCTTCCGTGACATACCGACCAACGGCAACTCCGTACGCTTCATCAGCACCCGCTACCGCAATACGGACCGGACGGGCATTGAGGCGATGAATTTCCGGAATACCAACTATACGAACGACGTTCAGGTTTCTTCGATTACGGGCGAACTGAACTCTCGCCTGAGCAACAAAATCGCCAACCAATTGAACGTAGGGTACACGTCAACGACTGACCCTAGACGCGGCATCCCCGGCGAGCAGGATTTCCCGTTTGTGGAAGTGATGGAACCGAACGACGCCGGACAACTTCAGTACTACTTCTCGATCGGGAACGAACTGTATTCGGTAGGTAACCTCCTGGAGAACAAGATCTTCAACATTACCGACAACCTGACGGTATTCTCGGGAGCGCACACGATGACGTTCGGGGTGAACTACGAATACATGACGTTCGACAACGCGTTCAACCCGGTTTTCAACGGTTTCTACCGCTTCAACAGCTACGATTCCTTTGTGGAGTCGGTGATTAACCGCAACCCTAACGTGTACCCCGATGCGTTTGCACAGTCGTACGCTTTCGACGGCAGCACGACGCCTCCTACCGACCAGACGCGTTTCAGCCAGATCGGTGTCTATGCGCAAGACGAATTTCAGGTTACGCCCAACCTCAAGCTGACGGGTGGTCTGCGCATCGACCTGCCTTCGTACCCGATGAACCTGCCGCGCAACCAGGCTTTGGATGCGCTGAATGTAACGTTTACCAATCCGATCGACGGTTCAACCATCGTTCCGAACGTTGCTGAGTTCCCGAAAGTGAAGCCGTTGTTCTCGCCACGTGTCGGGTTTAACTGGGACGTGAACGGCGACCGTACGACGCAAGTACGCGGCGGTACGGGTATCTTCTCGGGTCGTATTCCGTTTGTGTGGCTCTCGAACCAGGTGAACGGCAGCGGCGTGATCCGCGGCGGCGTAGGGTACGAAGGCCAGGAGGTGATCGACCAAGGTATTCTGTTCAACCCTGACATCAACGCCAACCGGCCGCAGCCGGGCGAAGCACAACTCAGCAACGAACTGAACATTACGGACCGCGATTTCAGACTGCCCCAGACCTGGCGGAGCAACCTGGCCGTAGACCAGCAGCTGCCGTTCGGCATTACGGGTACGCTCGAAGGGATCTACAGCCGCGACGTCTCTACGCCGATCGCCGTTAACCCGGTGCTGGCCGAGCCGGATGCTACCCTGAATGGCGCCGACCAGCGTCCTACCTACTCGCAGTACTCGAATAGCGAGCAGTTCCGCAACGTGTTTTACCTGACCAACGCCGACAAGCAAGGCGATTATTACTCGCTGACCGCACAGTTGCAAAAGCAGTTCAACAGTGGCTTCTACGTCAGCCTGGCGTATACCCGCAGCCGCTCACGCGATTACGGCCTGGATGGCGGTTCGCAGGCGATTTCACTCTGGTCGGCAGTGGTGAAAGAAAACCGCAACGATCCGGAGATCAGCTTCACACGCTTCGATCAGCCGAACCGCTTTGTGGGTGTGCTGTCGTACCAAAAGAACAACACCACCATCTCGCTGTTCTACAACGGCGGCGAAGCCGGTCGTTTCAGCTACACGTATTCGGGCGACTTTGGCGACAATGCCCAGCGTCTGATCTACGTGCCGCGCGATGCCAGTGAAATCAACTTCCAGGAGTTCACCAGCGGCGACGAAACGTATACGCCGCAAGAGCAAGCCGATTTGTTCTTCAACTACGTTGATCAGGACGATTACCTCAGCCAGAAGCGCGGTGAGGTGGTTGATCGCAACGGCGCAAAACTGCCTTGGCTGCACCGCTTCGATTTCCGTCTCCTGAACGATCTGCCGATCACGAAAAATGGCAAGCACAAGCTTCAGGTTTCGCTGGACATCCTCAACATCGGGAACCTGATCAACAACAGCTGGGGCGTGACCATGACGCCGATCCAGAGCAACATTTTGAACTACCGTGGCACCAACGCGGAAGGCGAGCCTGTCTACACCCTGGCGCTGCGCCCGGGCACCAACCAGCCGCTTACGCAAACGTTCCAGCCGATCTACGGCCTGTCACAAACCTGGAGTGCTCAGCTAGGCCTGCGCTACCTATTCAACTAACATGTAGTTTACTTCATAAAAAAGGCGATCCGGTTTGCGGATCGCCTTTTTTGTTGGTTTGTAGTCTGTATTGTCTGTCTGTTTTCGGTTTGCCCTTAATGGGCTTCCAGCCAGTTGTCGCCCACACCCACGCCGATTTCCATCGGGACGGACAGGGGCAGCGCGTTTTTCATGAACTCCGTCACATGGGTTTTCAGGACGTCGATCTCGTCGCGGTGCGCATCGAACACCAGTTCGTCGTGTACCTGGAGGATCATCCGCGACTGTAGCTTTTCTTTCTTCATCCAGTCGTGAATGCGGATCATGGCGATCTTGATCATGTCGGCGGCCGTTCCCTGAATGGGGGCGTTGATGGCGTTGCGCTCGGCGAAGCCGCGCATGGTCTGGTTACGGGAGTTGATGTCGGGCAGGTAGCGCCGGCGGCCCAACAGCGTCGAAACGTATTCGTCCTGCCGCGCCTTTTCGATGGCGCTGTCCATGTAGGCTTTCACCGCCGCAAATTCCTTGAAGTACGATTTGATAATGTCGCTGGCCTCCTGCCGCGACAGGTACAGCCGCTGTGCCAGTCCGAAGGCCGACACTCCGTAGATGATGGCAAAGTTGACCGTCTTCGCGTTGCGCCGCATTTCAGGCGTTACTTCGTCGAGCGCTACGCCGTAGACTTTGGCGGCGGTGTTGGTGTGGATGTCCAGCCCCTTGCGAAACGCCTCGATCATGCTTTCGTCGCCACTGAAGTCGGCCATAATCCGAAGTTCGATCTGAGAATAGTCGGCCGCGAAGATGACGTGGTCCTGGTCGCGGGGCACAAACGCCTTGCGGATTTCGCGGCCCTGTTCCGTCCGGATCGGGATGTTTTGCAGGTTCGGGTTGGTCGACGACAGACGCCCCGTGGCCGTGACCGCCTGGTTGAACGACGTGTGCACCCGCCCCGTGCTGGTATGAATTAGTTGCGGCAACGCATCCACGTAGGTCGAACGGAGTTTCTGCAACTCCCGGTAGTCGAGGATGTCGCGCACAATGGCGTGCTCGGACACAAACGACGAAAGCACCTTTTCGTTGGTGGCGTACTGCCCCGACTTGGTTTTTTTGGGCTTATCGGCAATTTTGAGCTTGTCGAACAAAATTTCGCCGAGTTGTTTGGGCGACCCGATGTTGAACGTCTCGCCGGCTTCTTCGTAAATGCGTTTTTCGATCTGGGCGGCGTTTTCGCTCAGCAGTTGCGAAAGTTCGGCCAGCGCATTCGGGTCGATCTTCACCCCCGCCGCCTCCATGTCGGACAGCACCGGTACGAGCGGGCACTCCACTTCGTACATCAGCTTTTCGTAGCCTTGTTCTTTGAGCCGGGGCGCAAACACCGTTTTGAGTTGCAGCGTGACGTCGGCATCTTCTCCGGCGTACTCCACCACCTCTTTCACCGGCACTTCGCGCATCGTCTTCTGGTCCTTCCCACGCTTCCCGATCAGCGATTCGATCGAAACGGGTTGGTAGTTCAGGTAATTTTCGGCCAGCACGTCCATGTTGTGCCGCATTTCGGGTTCCAGCAGGTAGTGGGCCAGCATGGTATCGAACAGCGGGCCTTTCACGTCGATGCTGTAACAGTTCAGCACCGTAATGTCGAATTTTAAATTCTGCCCGATTTTCAGGATGCGTTCGTCTTCCAGTACTTCCCGAAACTCGTCGGCAATGGCCCGGGCTTCGGCCTGGTCGGCCGGAAGCGGCACGTAGTAGGCCTCGCGCGGGTGCCACGAGAACGACATCCCCACCAGTTCGGCATCAATCGGATCGATGCCGGACGTTTCGGTATCGAAGCAAAACTCTTTCTGTTTTTTCAGGTGCTCGACCAGCGTACGCCGCAGTTCGGGCGTGTCCATCAGGTAATAATGGTGCCGCACCGACTCGATGGTGTCGCGGCCGGTGAGTTGTAGGGTGTCGGGGCCGTCTTCTTCGGCCACGTCAACCTCCGCCGCCGAAGACGCCGAGAACAGATCCATCTGTCCGGCGCTTTTTCCTTTTTTTCGGGTTTTGGTCGGCGGATCGGGCGCGACCACTCCCAGCACCCGACGTGCCAGCGAGCGGAACTCCAGTTCTTCAAACACTTCGGCCAACGCGTCACGGTTCAGCTCCGAACAGCAGAACGCATCGGCCTGAAACGCGATCGGTACGTCGATGTCGATCGTTGCCAACTGTTTCGACAAAATGGCCTGGTCGGCAAATTCGGTGACGCGCTCTTTCAGCTTCCCTTTCAGTTCGCCGGCGTTGGCGATGATGTTCTCGACCGAGCCGTATTCGCCGATGAGCTTGATGGCGGTCTTCTCGCCCACCCCCGGAATCCCCGGAATGTTGTCGACCGCATCGCCCTGCAACCCCAGAATGTCGGTTACCTGCTCAACGCGCTCGATATTCCACCGCGCCAGCACCTCGGGTACGCCCCAAATTTCCACGCCTTTGCCCATGTACGAAGGCTTGTAGAGGTAGACGCCCTTCTGCACCAACTGGCTGTAGTCTTTGTCGGGGGTCATCATGTAGACTTCGAACCCTTCCTGCGCGGCCTTGTGCGCCAGGGTGCCAATCACGTCGTCGGCCTCGAATCCGTCTACTTTCAGGATGGGAATGTCGAATCCCTGGATGATCTTTTTGATGTAGGGCATCCCGGCCGAAATGTCTTCGGGCTGTGCATCGCGCTGCGCTTTGTACGCCTCGAACTGCTCGTGGCGGAAGGTCGGGGTCGAACTTTCGAACGCCACCCCGATGTGGGTCGGGCGCTCTTTTTCCAGGATTTCGAGCAAGGCATTGGTAAAGCCGAAAACGGCCCCGGTGTTCAGGCCTTTGGAGTTGACACGGGGTGATTTGCTGAAGGCGAAATGCGCACGATAGATCAGCGCCATCGCATCCAACAGGAATAATTTGGGAGGTTGACTCATGTACCGAAGGTAGCGGATTTTGCGAAGGACGACATCGCTTTCCGCGAAAAAACGGGGGTGTAGGCGCTAATTTACAGCGGTTTGTTTTCGAGCATTCGGATCAGTTCGTCGATCTGCGACAGGAGCTGCACGTTGGCGGGCAGGTCGAGCGGTTGCGCCAGTACCTGATAGCCGGTCAGCAGCACTTTCGTCTGCGGAAACGCTTCGCCGAGGCGCGTGACGTACCGCTGAATGCCGTCGGCATCGGGCAGGGTGGTGATGATGGAAAACAGGAAGTCGGGCTCGTGCATCCGGCAAGCGCCGACCAGATCGTCGAACGGCAGACTCTGCCCCAGATAAACCACGCGGTGGTGCCGGGAGCGAATCAGGTAATTGGCAAACAACAGACTGAGCTCGTGCAACTCGCCCTCGGGCAAAAACAGCACGAAGGTTTTGACCGGCCCCTGGCGCGGCACCACCTGTGCGTCGATCGCGACGATGAGCTTCTGGCGAATCAGGTTGGTGATGAAATGCTCGTGAGCGGGATTGATGGCCCCCGTCTGCCAGAGGACGCCGATTTTGTGCAGAAAGGGATAGACGACGTTGAGCATCGTTTTTTCAAACCCGAACTGCAGGATGTTGGTCGACATGATGCGCTCGAAGCGGTCTTCGTCCAGGTCGATCATGCTGATGGTCAGCGACTGTACCTGGTCGATGTAGCCTGTTGCCTGCCGCGCCAGTTGCAGCACTTCCTGTTGCATAGCCTCCGGCGACATCTGTGCGATCTTCGAGATCTTGTAGCCGTGGCCGTTCAAGACCGAGATGTTCAGTACCAGTTTCAGGTCCTCGGCATCGTAATAGCGAATGTTGGTATCCGTCCGTTTGGGACGGATGATGTTGTATCGCTGCTCCCAGATCCGCAGCGTGTGGGCTTTGATGCCCGACAGGTGCTCCAGATCGCGAATCGAATACGTCCCCACGTGACTGTCGTTTAAGTAGTAGTTGATCGTTAAGGTCTTCGGGCCGACCGGGGCGGCTCCTCGTCAAAAACGCTATCGTTCACCCAAAGCAGTCCGAAGGCTTTGCTGCGGTCGCGGTCGCGCGAACGATGGTGAATTTGATGAGCACGGTACAGACGGTTCAGGAAACGGTTCCCCGAGCGTCCGAACACGTTCATGCGACGGTGGATAAACAAGTCGTGCACCAGAAAATAGACGAGACCGTAGAGCGAAATGCCAATCCCAATCCAGAAGCGCACGTCCAAGGTGGCTGCTCCCAGGATCATCAGCACCACCGCCACACCACCGAAGAAAATCGTGAACACGTCGTTCAGTTCCAGCCAGTGATGACCGGCACCGTGATGCGTCTTATGAATGAACCACAACGGTCCATGCATCACGTATTTATGAATGGCCCACGAGGCCACTTCCATCAGACCAAAGCTGAGGAGTACGGTAACAAAAGCAAGCCACATATCTTTAAAGCTATAACACGCCGCGCTATAAATTGTTTGATTTCCCACGTGTGCGGGCAGGAACTCGACCGGTGGTCAGAACTAGTCGCTTACCGGTAGGCAGCTCACACCCACGCCAGCAACGCATGCCCCAGGAAGAAAGCCGCCTGTACGGCCACCACCACGCGCGCCAGCGGATTCTGTTTTCGGAAGGCGCTACCCGTAAACACCCCGAACAGCAGCACAGAAACGAGAAACCAGCCGCCGTAATTGCGCCAGGGGACAGCTCCTTCGTGCCAGGCCCAGAAATCGAACCGAATGGCGACCGGCTCGATTAGCACGTCGAGCAGCACCATGAGTACACTCCCGACCAGCACCAGCCGCCACCGGGGCCAGTTGTACGACGACAGCCAGACGCCGATGCTGTACACCAACACGAACCAATTGATACCAATGACGAACGGCACGCCCCACAGTTTAGGTCCCAGCGTAGCCCCGTAGGCATACGCCCCAAACAGCCAGCCCGTTTGCACCCCAATCAGTTCGGCCACAAAACCGACGAACACCGTCAGCGCCGTAAAGCGTACAAATGCCGCGTTGCGTTCCGGCTGAAAGGCGATGAGCAGCCCGGCCGTCAGCAGCAGGTTCAGCGGTGTCAGCAGCAGGAACCACGGACGTGACCAAGCCACCTGCATGCCGATCAGGCCAGCCATGTGCGTGGCCATGAGGAGCGCTACGGCCCCGCCATACAGACCAGAGAGTGTTTTCTGAGGATTTGATGTAGTCAAAAGCGACATGGTTTTACCAACTCCGCAAAAGCACAAATGTTTGGAACCGGACGCCCGGCTAGCAGCGGGGGCCTCTCCCTAAAATCTGACGACGGATTCCCGCCAGATCGCCCATCTTTGCGGTATGATTCTTTACAACGTTACGTATAATGTCGACGAAAGCATAGAACAAGAGTGGCTGGCGTGGCTCAAGGCCTCTTACCTGCCGGCGGTTCTGTCCACGGGTCTGTTCCACGACTCGGCCGTCTACCTGCTGCACGGCGCCTACGCAAGCGAAGGGGTGACGTACAGCGTACAGCTCTTTGCCGAAAGCTTCGATAAGGTCAACGTGTTTGAGCAACTGTACGCCGCCCGCTTTCAACAGGAACACGAAGCCCATTTTGGCGGGCAGTTTGTGCAGTTCCAGACCCTGATGGAACGCAAGTAGCCTCACAAACTGAAGTCGATCTCCGTGTCGTCGCCGATGTTGAGGCTCTGGCTGAGTCCCTTCAGCGAAGTATCGTTCCCGATGATGGAATGGTGCAACACGGTGTGGACCAACTCGCTGTAGTGCCCCACGATGGTATCGCGGATGATCGACCGATGGACGACGGTATGGTCGGCGATGGCCACGTTCGGCCCGATGATCGAGTTGCTGATCTGGCAGTTTTCCCCGATGCTCACCGGTGGAATCAGGATGGTATTCGGAAACGAAGGTAGCGTTTCGGTCTCCGGTCCTCTCCGGTTCAGCAAAATGGCATTGGCTTCCAGCAACTTTTCCTTCCGCCCGCAGTCGAACCAGTTATCGACCGTCTGGGTGGTCATCCGTTCGCCCGCTTCCACCAGACGCATCAGCGCGTCGGTCAGGTGGTACTCGCCCTGCGTACGAATGTCGTTGTCAATCAAGTACGCAATGGCCTGCAATAGCCGCTCTGCCGATGCAATCTTATAAACCCCGACCAACGCCAGATTCGACTTTGGAATGCGGGGTTTTTCGACCAGCCGCGTGACTACCTCGTCTTCGTCCTGTTCGGCCACGCCGAACAAACCGGGTCGCTCCACTTTCTTCACGCCCAGAACGGTGCCAGGGGTAGTCAGCATCTTTTCCAGATCGAACCCCACGATGGTATCGCCCAACTGAATCAGAATCTCTTTTTCGTTCTGCATGGCCTCGCGGGCTACCCACAGCGCATGCGCCGACCCCAGACGTGGCTCCTGGGTCACAAACTCCAGGTGCAGATGAGGATAGCGCGTCCGTACGTATTCTTCGATCTTGTCGCCCAGGTACCCGATGATGATCACAAACTGCGTGATGCCCCGGCTGTGCAGGCTGTCGATGATGTGCGCCAGAATGGCTTTTCCGGCGACCGGCAACAGCGCTTTCGGTTGGGTGTGGGTATGAGGGCGAAGCCGTACGCCGATGCCGGCCACGGGGATGATTGCTTTCATAGGGAGAAAAAAGATGATACCTCCGGGGAGGGATACGCCCAAAACTAAACAAAGCCGCCCGCTTTCGAGAAACGGACGGCTTTTGATTCGAGGTTCGCGTTAGTATGCTCAAAGGCCAAGGCCTTGTTCGGTTCGTTACAGCGTCAGGGCACGGCGCAGCATCGTGGACGGTGTCAGTTGCTTCAGGTGAAGTGTAAACCGGATTTGTTTGGTCACGTCATCGATGCCTGTCGGGAACCGATCGGCGTAACTGCTACCGGCCAGCGGTACATCGATCGTCAGGATCTCGGGCAGAAGACGCAGCGACAAGCCCGTGCCGGTCAGCAAACCGCCGCCGTCGGGGGTGTAACCCACGTCGCCAAAGACACTAATCGGCAGGTAAGGCACATCGACAGCGCCGTTCAGTGCCACCAATCCTTTGCGGGAATACGCGGAAGTCAGTCCCCGGAATCCCCCCTGGTCGTCGATACGCTGGCGCAGAAATGCCGGGACGGTTTCGGTAACACCGCGGCGGTCCAGCAGAATCTGGTCCCCCAGGTAGTCAGTACTGCCGCTCATGCCCAGTCGGAAGCCATTGGTCAGGTTTCGTGCCAACAGGAAGCCTCCGGCAAAGCCGCGCAGGCGCACCTGGCTTTTCCGCCGGTAGTGAAAGTTCCACTCGGCGGTGGCCGAAAGCAACGCGAAGTCAGCGCCTTTGTTCTGCAGCTCCCCGCGCAGCTCCCACCGTTCCAGGGCGTTCTGCTGGTGTATCCGGTAAGTCGTGGTCAGGACGTTGTAGCGTTGCCAGCTCTGGCCCGGAATCGGCGCACCGTCCTGATAGGCGGGCAGTTGCTGCAACCCGAAGCGCATGTTCACCAGGCGCAGGCTCAGTTCCTTCTGCGGCTGCTGCAGGTCCAATCCATCGCCAAACGCCAACCGCACGTGCGGCTGAGTGCGAATGTAGCCCGCGTAAATGTCGGTCCGGAGAGCCGCATCGATCCGCCCTAACGTGGTGATGGAAGGAACCTCGCCCGCTACCTGGAACGAGCCGGTCAGTCCCCGCTGCCCTGAACTCCACATCGGCATTACCAAGTAGCGGAGGGGCTTCCGGGGCAAGATGCTGTTGTAAAAGGCGGCACCGAGCATGACCTTGTCGGTGGCGTTGTAGCCCCCTACGGGGGTGATAAACAGTTGCGTGTAGCGGTTGTCTTCCAGCGTGGGCAACAGGCGCACCCGGATGGGTTCCACGCGCCGGTCGGTAACCAGCTCGATCGTATTGTTCTGCCGGTTGTACTCGGGCATGTGATGCTCAGGGTCAATCACCAGATGCTCCCACCCTTCGTTCGCCAGTTCAATTTTTTGTACGCCCGTAAAACCCGGATACCATTTTGTCTGGACGACCTTGCCGCCCCGCACGGCCGAAACGGTGATGGGCCCCGCGATGCTTCCTACGTTTTCTACATAAAGCGTTGCCGTCTTCTCGCTCACGGACGAACGGCGCACGGCGTAGTCCAGTTTTTTATCGGTCTGCAACAGATCGCGAAACAGCCAATCCCAGGTCTCACCCGTCTGTTCTTCGAACAACGCCTGTACATCGGCTGGTTTCGGATGGCGGAACTGCCACGCGGTTGTGTACTGACGCATCAGTGCATCGTACTTTTCGTTTCCCAGGTACTGGCGGGCGTAGCGAAACGCCAGGGCGGCTTTTGCTTCGGCAAAGGCCTGGTAATTGCCGGGGAGGTAACCGGCAGCATTCGTCTGTAACGTTTGTTCGGTACCGCCACGCGCAGCCGCGAGGTAGTCGATCTCGTGGCGACGTGCCTGCGGAAAGGCGTTCAGCCCACTCAGAGCGCCCCACGGTTGCGGCGCAAGGTCGTTCAAGGTCTGGTTCGGATGCCGCTCGGCGAGGTAGCGATCCTGCGCGGCCGCGGCCAGTCCATCGACCAGCCAGGGCGAAGTGTGTCCGTCAAGCCCGATCATGCCGCCGTACCATTGCCGGGCGACCTGATGCGCCAGCGCGGTCGTAACAGCGGCTTCTCGGGTGGCGGCCGGAATGCCCACCAGACCCGGATAGTTGATGGTTCCACTTCGGCGTAGGGGCAACTCGACCATCGCTAGCGAAGGATAAGCGTATGCACCGTTCCCGACCGAGTAAGTCGTCAGCATCTGTGCGGCTTCGTCGAGAGCATTCTCCCAGGCAAACGCCCGCCGGTTCGTAAACATAGCCCACGTGTCTACCTTCTGCCCGGATGGCAAAGTGACTTCGCCGTGCCGCACGTTGAAGCGTTTATCGGCTACCCACGCAAAACCATGGGTATGATCGCTGACGAATCGAATGGTTTTGGTGGCACCGGCAGAAACGGGCGATTCGTCTTCCAGCGGGAACCGGTCTGTGCGTAGTTTCTGCGTGGAACGCGCCAACAACCACGCCCACTCTTCCTCGCTGGTCAGACGCCCCGTGGCAGCAACCACGTAGTTTTTGGGCAAGGTCAATGTGACGTCGGCCGAACCAAATTCCGCATAGCGGTTGTCTTGCTCCAGGTACGAGCGCTGGTGCCACCCCTGCGCATCGTAGGCAGCCACCTGCGGATACCAATCGGTCAGCTGATAGGCCTGGTCGCGATGGCCCATCCGCGAAAAATCACCGGGCAGCACCACCCGGAAGGGGGTCTGGAGCACGACGCGCTCGCCGGGTTTCAGCGGAGTGGCCAGGTTTACCTTGACCAGATCGGGATGACGGGGTTCGTATTCCCACTTCAGGGGCTGTTCTCCCACACGGAAATCCAGCGCCTCCATCCATCCCAGTTCTTCGGGGCGGGCGTACCAGAACTCCTGCCGACCGAGGGCCAGTTGCTGGCTGGCAAAAGGCGTGGTTCGCCCCTGGTAGGCGTTCGGCCAGACTTCTATCCACAGAAACATAAGCGTCTGCGGCGAATGGTTCACGTATTCGATGGTCGCCTCGGCGGTGAGGAGATGCTTTTGATCGTCGAGCGTCGCGCTGATCCGGTAATTCGCTTCCTGTTGCCAGGTACGCTCGGGCGCCTCGGTGGCCTGCGCTGCACTTCCTACCAAACAACCGATCACCAGACCGTACCACGGGGCGGAGGTAAACCAACTCATTAGACTACATATTGTTACAATCACAAAGAAAGGTGGATCTCCGCTGATTTGCCCTGCAAAATTCTGTCTTCAGAACACTTTGTAAGGAAAGGCTCCATTTCCTGTCCCTAACTCTGTGAAGCTAAACGGGTTACCTGCTCCAACTGGTGGCCGAGGGAGCACATGAGTAGCAAGCCGCTTCACGCCTTTGTCCAACTGTACTGTTCCGCAGCGAGTCCTGATAACAATTGCTTAACAGTAGGATAATATTCATTTAAGCAGTCCCCCTGAAAGGCAATGTACCTTTGCGGCGAGTTTAGGGGGTCGTATAAAAATTGCTGCCTCCAACCGTAAAAGCACTGCAACACACTTACAAATTCATGAATAAAGTTGTTTTAATCCTACTTACCCTCGGGATTTCCTGGAGCGCGCTGGCGCAGAACGGGAAAATCGCCGGCAAAGTGATTGACCAAAACACGGGCGAAGAACTGATCGGGGTAAGTGTGGTAATCGACGGCACGACCAACGGCGCCAGTACCGACCTCGACGGCTCTTACGTCATCAGTGCTGAACCGGGCACGTACAACGTTACCGTTAGTTACGTTTCGTTCCAAAGCAAGAAATTCAATAATGTCGTCATCAAAGCCGGCGAGACGACACCCCTCAACATCACGCTGGCCGAAGAAACGCAAACCCTGAACGAGGTCGTGGTGGTCGCCGAATACGAGCGCGAATCGACCGATGCTCTGCTGGTCGAGCGGAAAAACGCACTCCAGGTATCGGACGGTCTGGCACGTGAGTTCATTGCCAAAACGCCGGACCGTTTGTCGAGCGACGTGATCAAGCGGGTCAGTGGCGCCAGCATTCAGGACAATAAATTTGCGATTGTGCGCGGCCTCAACGACCGGTACAACACTGCGTTTCTGAACGGCGCCCCGCTGCCCAGCACAGAATCGGACCGGAAGGCGTTTTCGTTCGATTTGTTCCCTTCCAACCTGCTGGACAACATTAACATCGTCAAGACGGCCACACCCGACCTACCAGCCGACTTCGCAGGCGGGGTTATTCAGCTTAAGACCCGGGACATTCCTACGGAGAACTTTTTCTCCATTTCGGCGGGCCCGCGTTTTAACACCATCACGACGTTCAAAGAATTTTATAAGTCGCCCCAAGGGAGTCTGGATTTTCTGGGTATGAACGACGGTTCGCGCGACCTGCCCTCGAACCTGCCGTCCAGCGACACGTGGCGTCAGGAAAACCTGAATTCCAACCCCATTCAGGCGGCTCAGTACGCAACCCAGTTCCGGAACGACTGGGCACTGACGCGCATTCCTTCCATTGCTCCCGGCTATTCGGCACAGATCAACGGCGGGTTTTCCAAACCTGTTTTTGGAAACGACTTCGGCGCGATCTTCTCGATTACCAACAACAACGACTATTCTTACTCGCAATCGCCTCAGCAACGCTTCCTGAACCCGTCTGCCCCCGGCGAGCGCTACGTGCTGCGCCAGCGCTTCCTGGACGATCGCTACAGCCATAACGTAACCACCGGTTTCTTGCTCAACTTGGCCTACAAACTCGGTGACAACCACAAGTTTGGCTTGAAGAACTCACTCAATTACACCACAGACGACCTTGTGGTACGCCGGGGTGGCTACCGTGACTTGCAGATTTCGCAGGAGCAAGAGTCTTCCATTCGCTGGTATACCAACAACCGCCTGTTCACGAGCCAGTTTACCGGAGAGCATTTTCTGCCGGGTTCGAAACTTAAAATCGATTGGCTCGGAGGCGTTAGTTCGATCTACCGCACCGTTCCTAGTCTGCGTCGCCAGGTGTATACCCGGACCAACCGACCCGACGATCCTTCGGACGACGGACGGACGTTTGTAGCCGCCATTCAGCGGAACGGTACCTCGACTACGTCGGGTGGTAACTTCTTCAGTTCCAACACGGACGAGACGGCCTACACGCTGAAACTGGACCTCAGCCGTAAGTTCGATCAACTGCGCACCGAAGTGAAAGTAGGCGCTTTTTACGTAGACCGTCAGCGCGCATTCGCCGCACGCGAACTCGGCTTTACGCAGTTTGACCCGCCCGGCACACTGCGCTTCAACAGCGACTTGCTGAACTTGCCGGTAGACCAGATTTTCGACCCAGCGAACCTGGGGTACCAGATCAGTGCCGAGGGCGACACGGTAGCCGGCGGTTTCCGGATTTTTGACGCGACACTGCCCAACAACAGTTACGATGCCGGCTCGGTTACTAAGGCGTCGTATGCCATGCTGAACAACCAGATTACCGAGCGCCTGCGGCTCATTTGGGGAGTGCGCATGGAAAGCTACAACCAGACGCTTTCGGGCTTCGGACGTAATTCACAGCCCGTTACGGTCGATTCTACCGTGATCGACTGGCTGCCTTCGGCCAACCTGATTTTCTCGTTGACTTCCAAGTCCAACGTGCGGCTTTCTTTCTCGCAAACCGTGTCACGTCCCGAGTATCGTGAGTTGGCTCCGTTTAGCTTCTACGATTACACGGACAACTTCACTACCAACGGGAACCCGGCGCTAGAGCGGACCAAAATCACCAATGGTGACGTGCGTTACGAACTGTTCCCCCGCAGCGGCGAGGTTATTTCGATATCGGGTTTCTACAAGCACTTCAACGGCCCGATTGAGCGCGTACAGTTGCTTCCCAACGAAGTAACCTTCGTCAACGCCACCCAGGCCATCAACTACGGTGGTGAGGTTGAGCTGCGTACCCGCCTCAACAAGTTTTTGTTCCTGCCTCAGTCTCAGTTGCTCTCGTACTTCACGGTTAGCGCCAACCTGGCGTTGATCAAATCGGAGGTGAGTTTCGAAGACGCCGATCCTTCCATCAAGGAGCTCGTGATTCAGAAACGACCGCTGCAAGGCCAGTCGCCTTATGTGTTCAATGCCAGCGTGGTCTTCGACGAGCCTACGTTGAATCTGTCCGTCAGCGCTTCGTACAACCGCGTTGGTCCTCGCATCTTCATTGCCGGTACGTTCGAAGATCCTACCATTCTGGAGAACCCTCGTAACGTGCTCGATCTGCAAGTCTCGCGTACCTTCTTCGAAAAGCTGAACCTGCGCCTGAACGTACGCGACGTCCTGGCCAACAAGTTTATCTTCTATTACGATAACAACGCCAACGAAAAGTACGACAGCTACGACGACGCGTTCATCGAACGGACGGTCGGGACGGGCGTTACCTTCACAGCGTCCTACAACTTCTGATTCTGTAGCAGAAAAGTATAAGCAAAGAGGCATGTGCGCTACGTACATGCCTCTTTGCATTTATTTAAGATACCGTTACGCAACATGGCAGTAATGTATTCTTAACAGCCCCTTAACACCAAACGTGCGACGAAGATCTACTTTTGCGCGTACTCAATACAATCACGAATACCTAACAAACCTTTTTCATGAAAAAGATTTATCTTCTTCTCATGGCTGCCCTTCTCCCCGGAATGGCCATGAGCCAGACGCCATTCTTCACGGAGACCTCGTATCGCGGCGCTTTCGGACCAGTCGGCACAGAAGACTGGACCGCAGGCTGGACCGAATGGGACCCCCAAAACGTGGAATATCCTGCGCCTACCGTGGTAAAATCGGGCACCATCAGTGCTGACGAGACGTGGGCCAGCACAGATGTGGTAGACCTGCAAGGATTCGTTTATGTAACCAATGGTGCTACGCTGACCATTGAACCAGGTTGTATTATTCGTGGAGATGCCGCTACCAAAGGCTCGCTGATCATCACCAAAGGTTCGTTCATCGACGCGCAAGGAACGGCAGAATCGCCCATCGTTTTCACCTCGAAAGCCGACGTAGGCTCGCGTAACGTGGGCGACTGGGGCGGGATCATCCTGCTTGGAGATGCACCGGTCAACCGTCCGAGCGCGATCATCGAAGGAGGTCTGGATGCCCAGTACTCCAGCTACGGTGGCACCAACGCTGCCGACAACAGCGGTGTTCTGAGCTACGTTCGCATCGAATTTGGCGGCGCTATCTACACGACCGACAACGAGATCAACGGCCTGACCATGGGTGGTATCGGTTCCGGCACCACCATCGACCACATCCAGTGTTCTTACATCAACGACGACTCGTTCGAGTGGTTTGGTGGCACCGTCAACTGTAAATACCTGATCGCTTACGGCGGCATTGACGACGACTTCGATACCGACTACGGCTACAGTGGCTACGTGCAATTTGCGCTGGGTGTACGCGACCCCGATAACGCCGATGCAGCGGGTGACTCGAATGGTTTCGAATCAGACAACGACGGCAATGGCTCAAACGCCAAGCCTCAAACGTCGGTGATCTTCTCGAACGTGACCCTGATCGGTCCTTACGGCCTGGGCGGTGGTTCTGCCTCTCAGTACTTCGGCCGCGGTGCTCGCATCCGTCGTAACTCGGCCCTTTCTCTTTTCAACTCGATCGTTACAGACTGGGGCACTACCATCCGTTTGGATGATGCTGCTACGCGCGACAACGTTGGCGACACGTCGCTGATTTCCAACAACTTGTTTGTTGCGGTCGATGGTTCTAACGCAGATTACAGTGTATTTGGTAACGCTGAGACCAAAGACATTCTGATGGCCATGAACGACTCGCTGGACGGCACAGCCGCCCTGGACATGGTCAGCCCGTACGGTGACGACGAAGCGCTGCCGCTGGTCAACCCTGATTTCCGCCTGGCTGCCACCTCTCCGGCTGCCACAGGTGCAGATTTCACAAGCGATTTGTTCGCAGGTCTGGTCATCACTTCCATCGAAGACGTCATCACGACTTCGTCGCTGAAACTGTTCCCTAACCCGACGGCCGACAACGTTCTGTTGACACTTGAACTGAAAAAAGCGGGTCAGATCCAGGTCAACATCCTGGACGTAACGGGACGTCAGTTGACTCAAGCAGTGAACAAACACATGGGTGCCACGCAAGAAGTGGTGAAACTCAACACCGCCAATCTTTCTAACGGACTGTACATGGTACAGATCGTAACGGAAGAAGGCGCTGTGACCAAACGCCTGATTGTGGCTCGCTAAACGAGCGAACGCCTTATTACAGAAAAAGCCCGGCAAAACCGGGCTTTTTTGTTTTATCTGGCTGCCACGCGCTGCGGAAGGCAACGCGCGCGTTAGAATCGATTATTTCTTGTGGACGGACACCTTGTTAAGCACCCGCTCGATGATTTGCCGGGACGAGATGCCGTCGGCTTCGGCTTCGTAGTTGAGTAGGATGCGGTGGTTCAGCACATCGGGGGCCACTTCCTTGATGTCTTCGGGCAACACGTAGTCGCGGCCCTGGAAGAACGCAATGGCTTTGGCGGCCAGGTTCAGGTTGATGCTTCCACGCGGCGAAGCCCCAAATTGCAAGTACGTCGCTTCTTCGTTCAGTCCGTAGTCGCGCGGATTGCGGGTCGCAAAGATCAGGTCGATGATGTAGTGCTCGAGCGATTCGGAAAGGGTTACCCGGTTGATGGCGTCACGGATCGCAAACACGTCTTCTTTGGTCAGAAGCGGTTGCACATTGGCCGAAAAGCTCATGTTCGACATCCGGCGCATTACTTCCAACTCGTCGGTTTTGCTCGGATAGCTCACGTAAATCTTCATCATAAACCGGTCGACCTGTGCTTCGGGCAGCGGGTAGGTTCCCTCCTGTTCCACCGGGTTTTGCGTCGCCAGCACCAGAAACGGCCGGTCGAGCGGAAACGTGGTTTCGCCAATGGTCACCTGTTTCTCCTGCATGGCTTCCAGCAGCGCCGACTGCACCTTGGCAGGCGAGCGGTTCACCTCATCGGCCAGGATCAAGTTGGCAAACACCGGCCCTTTCTTCACTTCGAAGTTGCCCACTTTCTGGTTATAGATCATCGTGCCGACCAAATCGGCAGGCAGCAGGTCGGGCGTGAACTGAATGCGCTGAAAATCGAGGTGCAACACCTTCGCCAGCGTATTAATCGTCAGCGTCTTGGCTAGTCCCGGCACGCCTTCCAGCAGCACGTGTCCGTTGGTAAACAGGCCGATCAGCAGGCGATTGACCATGTACTGCTGCCCCACCACTACTTTGCCGACCTCCTGAAAGATCTGTTGAATTTTCTCCTGATAAAGGCCGTTGGCCGGCGTCCCCGCGGTCGGTGGAATTGACGAATGCTCCATATAATGGCAAGTCTGAAAAATAGCAGTACTACGACCCTCAAAGTAACGAGGATCACCCTACATACGCAAATACCCGCGCGGGGCAATCGCCCCGGCAGCGGGCTCCGCAACGGGCTGCAACCCTTTGCAGGGCCGTACGTACACTAATAACAGTAATTATATTTCACGTTAACCCGCATACGCACGATGAACAATCTGAGCATAAAAGGTTCCTGGAACGAAACCAAAGGAAAGCTAAAACAGAAATACGGCCAACTCACCGACGACGATCTGGTGTTTGAAGAAGGCAAAGAAGACGAGCTCCTGGGCCGGCTGCAAAAGAAAACCGGAAAAACCAAAGATGAAATCCGCAAGGTAATTGCCGATCTCTAATTTTTCCCTTCCTACGCTATACACTTAAACCAAAACCTCATGGGAAACATTCTGGTATGGATCGCGGTCATTCTGATCGTTCTGTGGCTGGTCGGTTATCTCGGCTTCGGAGAAGCGGTAGGTAGCTTCATCCACATTTTACTCGTCATCGCCGTCATCGTTATTCTGGTCCGCGTCATCCGAGGGGCCGTGTAACTACGTCGACGTTATTTTTTATTCTGATGATCTTAACAGAAGGCTCCTGCAACGGGAGCCTTTTGTTTGTGGAAAATCCGATCTTTTCTTGGGCTGTTACGCAAAATCGCTTTACATTTGGTGCCGGATTTTAATGGGCTATCGATCATCGCACATATCATGAACCTGTGGAAGGGCTTCGGTCTTCTACAGGTTTCGTTGCGAATAAGCCCTCCACTTTCGTGAAACCTATTGCCCATGCCCCGCGATCACAGCATCCAATCCGTTCTCATCATCGGCAGCGGCCCTATCATCATCGGCCAGGCCTGCGAATTTGACTACTCCGGCTCTCAGGCGTCTCGCTCTCTTCGCGAAGAGGGAATCGAGGTCGCGCTGATCAACTCGAACCCGGCCACTATCATGACCGACCCGGTCACGGCCGATCACATCTACCTCCGGCCTCTGGAGAAGAAGTACATCGTCGAGATTCTGGAAAAACACCAGGCGATGGGTAACCCCATCGACGCGGTGTTGCCCACCATGGGCGGCCAGACGGCCCTGAACCTCGCCATCGAGTGCGATAAGGCCGGCATCTGGAAGAAGTATAATGTGAAAATTATCGGTGTCGACATCCGTGCCATCCAGACGACCGAAGACCGCGAGCAGTTCCGCCTGAAAATGAAGGAACTCAACGTCAACGTCTGCGAAGGAGCCACCGCGCGCTCGTTTCTGGAAGGAAAAGAAATTGCGCAGCGCATCGGCTTTCCGCTGGTCATCCGCCCGTCGTTTACGCTGGGTGGTACCGGAGGGGGCTTTGTCGAGAAACCTGAGGATTTCGACAAGGCGCTCGACTACGGCCTGCACGCCTCGCCTATCCACGAAGTGTTGGTAGAGCAGAGCATCTTGGGCTGGAAAGAATATGAGCTGGAACTGCTGCGCGACGGCGCTGGCAACGTTATCATCATCTGTTCGATCGAAAACTTCGATCCGATGGGCGTCCACACGGGCGACTCCATCACGGTGGCCCCGGCCATGACCCTTCCCGATACGGTTTATCAGGAGATGCGCAACCTGGCCATCCGGATGATGAACGGCATCGGGCAGTTTGCCGGCGGCTGTAACGTACAGTTTGCGGTCGATCCTGAAACCGACGATATCGTGGGGATCGAGATCAACCCCCGGGTATCGCGCTCGTCGGCACTGGCCTCCAAGGCGACGGGGTACCCCATCGCCAAAGTGGCGGCGAAGCTCGCCATCGGCTACAACCTGGACGAACTGAAAAACCAGATCACCAAAACCACGTCGGCCTTCTTCGAGCCTGCGCTCGACTACGTCATCGTGAAGATTCCGCGCTGGAACTTCGACAAATTTGTCGGCGCCGACCGCGAACTCGGTCTGCAGATGCGTTCGGTAGGCGAAGTAATGGGCATCGGGAAGAACTTCCAGGAAGCTCTACAAAAGGCCTGTCAGTCGCTGGAAATCAAGCGCAACGGCCTGGGTGCCGACGGACGCGAACTGCGCGATCAGGACAAGATTCTCTACAGCCTGAAGCACCCGAGCTGGAACCGGCTCTTCCACATCTACGATGCCATCAAGCTGGGCATTCCGATGAAGACGATCCAGGAACTGACCAAAATCGACCGCTGGTTCCTGACTCAGATCGAAGAGCTGATTGCGCTGGAGCGGGAGATAGAGCACTTCACGCTCGACACCCTGCCGAAAGAGCTGTTGATGGAAGCCAAGCAAAAAGGCTATGCCGACCGGCAGATTGCGCACCTGTTGCGTTGCCTCGAAAGCGAGGTTTATAAGAAACGTAACGATATCGGCATTCGCCGGGTCTACAAACTGGTGGACACCTGCGCCGCCGAGTTCGAAGCCAAAACACCGTATTACTACTCCACCTTCGCCGATGAAAACGAGTCGGCGGTTTCGGATCGGAAAAAGGTCATCGTGCTGGGCTCAGGCCCTAACCGCATCGGGCAGGGCATCGAGTTCGACTATTCGTGTGTGCACGGGGTGCTGGCCGCGAAAGAACTCGGCTACGAAACCATCATGATCAACTGCAACCCCGAAACGGTTTCGACCGACTTCGACGTGGCCGACAAGCTGTACTTCGAGCCGGTGTTCTGGGAGCACATCTACGACATCATCCTGCACGAGAAGCCCGAAGGCGTTATTGTACAGCTGGGCGGACAGACGGCCCTGAAACTGGCCGAAAAACTGAATCGCTACGGCATCAAGATTTTCGGAACCAGCTTCGAAGCCCTCGATCTGGCCGAAGACCGCGGTAGCTTCTCGTCCTTGTTGCGCGACAACGGCATTCCTTATCCCAAATTCGGGGTGATCGAAGACGCTGAACGTGCCCTCGATCTGGCCGACGAACTGGGCTTCCCGCTTCTGGTGCGTCCCTCATACGTACTGGGTGGACAGAGCATGAAGATCGTCATCAACAAGCAGGAACTGGAGCACCACGTAATCGACATCCTGCGCGATCTGCCCGACAACAAAATCCTGCTCGACCACTTCCTGGAAAACGCCATCGAGGCGGAAGCCGATGCCATCAGCGACGGAGAAGATGTTTACATCATCGGCATCATGGAGCACATCGAACCGGCGGGCATCCACTCCGGCGACTCGTACGCGGTGCTGCCGGCCTTCGACCTGAGCGAGAACGTGCTGAACCAGATCCGTGACTACACGCGTCGCATTGCACTGGCAATGAACACGGTCGGGTTGCTCAATATTCAGTTCGCCATCAAAGACGAAGTGGTGTACGTGATCGAAGCGAACCCACGCGCCTCGCGGACGGTGCCGTTTATCTGCAAAGCCTACGGCGAAAACTACGTCAACTACGCGGCGAAAATCATGTTGGGTGAAGCCAAGCTGAAAGATTTCAACTTCCAGCCTCACCTGGACGGGTACGCCATCAAGATCCCCGTCTTCTCGTTCAACAAATTCAAGAACGTGAACAAAGAACTGGGGCCGGAGATGAAATCGACCGGAGAGGCCATCTACTTCATCGAAAATCTGGAGGATGACTTTTTTGTGAAGGTCTACGCCGAACGGAACTTGTACTTAAGCCGTTAATACATAAAACTATACTGTGCAGCAGAAGGGTAGCCGAGGGCGTCAGACGTCGCAGGCTTCCCTTCCGCTGTTCCCGGTAGGTAACCATTGGTACGTTTTCGACTTCGCAGACCGAAGCGAAACCGGTATCTTACCGGGTAGTTGGTTTGGATAGGTACTTACGTTCCCGTTAAACTCTGAATTATCGTGCTAAAGACCGTCATTCTCTTTCTTTTCTTCTTATACATGTTTTACGTGCTGAGCGGCTACGTTGTCCGGATGGTAGCCCGGCTGACGGGCCAGCGCCCGGTCGACCGCTCGCAGGCTCATACCTATCAGCGCACGTATACACGCCGGGGCCAGACGCCCCCCCCGCCCCAAAGCCGTCCGGAAGGCGACATCCGCATTGATTACATTCCGGACGAAGCGCGGCAGCGACAAAAACCCGACTCTTTCCAGGGAGGCGATTACGTCGATTACGAAGAAGTAAAATAAGTGTACCTTTGGCGGTAATTCACCGACGATTCGGTCGGTTGTTTACCATTCACCCTTACTATGAGTTGGTTTGTAAGAAAGGAGAAAGGGATTGTCACTCCCACGGAGCACAAAAAAGAAGCTCCCGACGGTCTTTGGTACAAATGCCCTTCCTGCAAAACGGTGATGCTGGCCCAGGCCCACAAGGAAAACGCCTGGACGTGCCACAACTGTAGTTACCACACCCAGATCGGCTCGGCCGAATACTTCGAACTGCTGTTCGATCAGAATCAGTTCGAGGAACTGAGCGCCGAACTGTCGTCGGCCGATCCGCTGCACTTCGTCGACTCCAAGCCTTATCCGGAACGCATTGCAACTGCCCAGCAGAAGAAAGGGCTGAAAGATGCTGTGCGGACGGGCTACGGCAAAATGTCGGGCATCGACATCGTGATCGGCTGTATGGACTTTCAGTTCATCGGTGGCTCGATGGGTTCCGTGGTTGGCGAGAAGATCGCCCGCGCGATCGACTGCGCACTGGAGCGCAAAGTGCCTTTCCTGATGATTTCTAAGTCGGGTGGTGCGCGGATGATGGAAGCTGGTTACTCGCTGATGCAAATGGCCAAAACCTCGGCCAAGCTGGCGCTGCTGCACGAAGCCAAACTGCCTTATGTATCGTTGCTGACCGATCCTACTACCGGTGGGGTTACCGCTTCGTTTGCCATGCTGGGCGATTTCAATATCGCCGAACCCAACGCGCTGATTGGCTTTGCCGGGCCGCGTGTGATTCGCGAAACCATCGGTAAAGACCTGCCGGCCGGTTTCCAAAGCGCCGAATTTGTATTAGAACACGGCTTCCTGGACTTTATCGTCCATCGTAAAGAAATGAAAGATCGGCTCGCAACGCTATTCCACATGTTGCGCTAACTTTCCTCAAGAACTTACCAACGCTCCGGATTTTTCGGAGCGTTTTTTTTGTTACAACCAACAGGGCCAATGCGTCCTTCGGACGGCCGATGTCCGCAGTTCTGGTCATCAGCCGTCTGCTCCTGTTCTGTCATTCTAAAAACGCTTTTATCCCGGATGGCCAAAGCCAAGACCGTCTATTTTTGTCAAAACTGTGGCGCACAGTCGCCCAAGTGGTTGGGCCGTTGTCCCGCCTGCGGAGAGTGGAATACCTACGTGGAAGAGGTAGTCCAGAAAGAAGAGAAAGGCAACTGGCGCCCCGCCGGTAAGCCTGACCGCACGGTAGCGGCCAAGCCCCGGGCCATCCGCGACATCACGTATCAGCAGGAGCACCGCACCGCCACGTACGACCAGGAATTGAACCGTGTGTTGGGCGGCGGCATCGTGCCCGGCTCGCTGGTGCTGATCGGCGGGGAGCCGGGCATCGGCAAATCGACGCTAATGCTGCAAATCGCCGTGAGTCTGCAAGGAAAAAAGGTTTTGTATGTCTCGGGCGAGGAAAGCGAGCAACAGATCAAGATGCGGGCGGAGCGCATTGCCCCGTCCGGCGACGAATGTTACATTCTGACCGAGACGGCTACGCAAAACATTTTCCAGCAGGCCGACGCCCTGAAGCCGGACCTGATGGTAATCGACTCGATCCAGACGTTGCAGTCCAGCCTGGTGGAATCGGGCGCGGGGAGCGTATCGCAGGTGCGCGAATGCACCGCCGAGCTGATGAAGTTCGCCAAGGAGACAGGAGTACCGGTATTTCTGATCGGCCACATCAACAAGGAAGGCAGTCTGGCTGGCCCGAAAGTGCTGGAACACATGGTCGACACCGTGTTGCAGTTCGAAGGTGAGCGGCACGGCAGCTACCGCATTTTACGCACCACCAAAAACCGATTTGGCTCTACGTCCGAACTGGGCATTTACGAGATGGTCAGCGACGGCCTGCGGCAGGTCAACAACCCCTCCGAGATTCTGATCACCCAACGTGAAGAAGACCTGAGCGGCGTCACCATCGGCGCTATGCTGGAAGGCAACCGCCCGCTGCTGATCGAAATCCAGTCGCTCGTCAGCGCCGCCACCTACGGAACGCCGCAGCGTTCTTCTACCGGCTTCGACAACAAACGACTGCAAATGCTGCTGGCCGTGCTGGAAAAGCGCGGCGGCTTCCGTCTGGGCGTTCAGGACGTATTTCTGAACATCGCAGGGGGACTGAAGGTAGAAGACCCAGCCATTGACCTGGCCGTCTGCACGTCCATCATCTCCTCGTACGAGGATCGTGAAGTCTCGGGAAGCACCTGCTTTGCCGGCGAGGTGGGTTTGGGGGGAGAAGTGCGGGCCGTCTCGCGCGTCGAAAACCGCATCCGCGAAGCGGCCAAGCTCGGTTTCAAGGAAATCTTCATATCGCGTTACAGCACCAAAGGTCTTAACCTGGACCAATTTCCGATTCGGGTGCACGCCGTCAGCAAAATCGACGAGGTATTCGACCGGGTCATGTAGGTACGCTTCTTACCTTTGCACTTCGTCAACTGATTTAGGAATGCAAAGTTCAATTGCCGAAACGCTCGGCATCGATCCGGATCTGTTTCACTGGGTGCTTGTCCCGATGTTCATCTTTCTGGCGCGCATCGGCGATGTTTCCGTCTCTACCATCCGCATCATGTTCATGATGGCGGGCCGCAAAGGACTAGCCCCGGTGCTGGGGTTTTGCGAAGCGCTGATCTGGCTCATCGCCATCAGCCAGATCTTGCAGAACGTCAGCAGCATTGCGTCTTACGTGGCGTATGCGGGCGGATTTGCCACCGGCATTCTGGTGGGCATGTCCATCGAAGAACGCCTTGCCCTGGGCAACGTCATTGTCCGGGTCATTACCCAGCGCGACGCCGATGCCCTGATTAAACAGATGCAGGAGTCGGGATACCGCCTGACGACCGTAGCGGCCGAGGGCAGTCGCGGGGCAGTCAGCCTGATTTTTGCGGTCGTCAACCGCAAGCAACTGGGCGAGCTGACGGAAATCATCCGTCGTTTCAATCCCAACGCATTTTACACCGTCGAGAACATCCGCTACGTATCCGAACCCCTGCCACCACCGCTGGCCGAACGGCCCGCTTTTTACTTCTGGGAAAAGGCCTGGCGGAAATAATAACGTCAAAGTTCAATTCGATCCTTGGGGTTAGACCCTCAGTTTGCTTCCTTTTTTCCAGGATAACTTTCGCTTAACATAGCAAAAGGTACAGGTAAAACTGACTTCATTGTAGCTTAACAAAAACCCAACCTGTGGATAACTCCCTGAATAAGAGAGGTTATCCACATACTTTTACACATCGATTGCCTGTTATTATACTAATGGGTAACAAGTTCGTAACCTGGAGATGCTAAAACTTACATGCCGCTTAGGAGTAAAATAACGTCAAGAAAAGGGACCAGTACCCCAATCGTTTCCATGAGCGCTCAAAATCTAAGCATCAGGTGCGAGTTCGGGGCGAAGCGGGCGACACTTTGCTTTTCCGTGAAATAATCCGCAATTTTGTCTTTTGTCAATCCCCTAAACGGAGGTTTTCTTACCGGAGGCGATTAATACACTACATGCGAAACTTCGAAGCTTTCAGGGCGCTGATCAGCGCGCCGAAGCGGGTGGTCATTACGACCCACCACAAGCCGGACGCTGATGCTCTCGGATCGTCGCTGGCGCTGGCTAACTTCCTGAAGAAAAAATACCACGACGTACAGGTCATTACCTCTTCCGATTACCCGCGTTTCCTTCACTGGATGCAGGGCAACGAGGAGGTGATTGTGTACGACGCCGCGACCAACCACGAGCAAGTGGAAGGCCTCGTCAACGAAGCAGACATTATTTTCTGCCTTGACTTTTCCAGCTTAGCCCGCACCCAAGATCTCGAGCCCCTGCTCCGCGCGGCCCAGGCAACCATTGTGCAGATCGACCATCACCTGGAACCCGAAGAGTTTGCCGACTTTGTGTTGTGGAACAACAAAGCCTCGGCTACCTGCGAACTGGTGTACGATCTGTTCGACATGCTCGACGATAGCGAGTTGATCGACAAGGGCATTGCCGAATGCATCTACGCGGGTATTCTGACCGATACGGGCTCGTTCCGCCATCCGACTACGTCGGCCCGGGTGCACATCATTGTGGCCGAGCTGATTCGGGCGGGCGTGGAGCCGGCGCGCATTCACAAACTGATTTACGACAACTATTCCGAAAATCGTCTACGCTTTTTGGGCTATGCCCTTTCCGAGAAACTGGTGGTGCTGCCCGAGTACCGCACGGCATACATCTCGATCACGTCCGAAGAGTTGCAGCGCTTCCGCTACAGCACCGGCGATACCGAAGGCTTCGTTAACTTTGCCCTTTCGATTGAAGGAATTGTGGTAGGTGCCGTGTTCATCGAACGTGAAGACGCCATTAAAATTTCGTTCCGCTCCATCGGCGATTTCGCCGTAAACGTATTGGCGCGCGAACATTTTGAAGGAGGTGGCCATAAGAACGCAGCCGGCGGCAAATCGAATCTTTCGATCGAAGACACCGTGCAGAAGTTCATCAACCTCCTGCCTGCCCATCAGGAAGAACTACAAAACGTAGTTCCTTAATCTCTTAATTAGTTTATTCACTTATTTTCTAATGTATAAGCATTTGTTGTTGCCACTTGTGGCACTTTCTCTGCTGGCGTCCTGCAAGGGCGAGCGCAAAGGCACGACCACGTCGGGTCTGGAATATACGTTTCACAAAGATGAAGAAGGGGAACCCGCCGATACCGGCGACATCCTGACGCTTCATTTCCGTCTGGCCAACAGCCGCGATTCCGTGCTGCGCGATACGCACAACGACCCCGCTCCTTTGCAAATTCCGCTGCAGCCGCCGAGCTTCCCTGGTTCGCTCGAAGAAGGGTTGTTCATGATGAGCCCCGGCGATAGCGCAACATTTTACGTACAGGCCGATTCGCTGTTCGCGTTTCAGGGCATGCCCCGGCCTGATTTTATCGATTCCAATAGCCGCCTGGCCTATACCGTTTCCCTGATCAAGGTTCAAACGGCCGAAGAGGCACAGGCAGAAATGCAAGCTGAACAAGAAGAACAAATGGCAGAAATGAACCGTCAGCGCGAAGAGCACATTCCGATCGACGACAGTCTGGTAAGTGATTACATCGCGAAAAATAACCTGAACGCCCAGATGACCGAATCGGGGCTGGCCTACGTCATCGAAAAAGCCGGAAGCGGCGCCCAGCCGCAAGCGGGCGATACCGTACAGGTGAATTACGAGCTGAAAACCCTGAACGGCGATAAGATCGACAGTTCGTACGACCGGGGCCGCCCGTTCTCCTTCACATTGGGGCAAGGTCAGGTCATTCCGGGTTGGGATGAAGGCATCGGACTGCTGAAAGAAGGCAGCAAAGCCAAACTCATTGTTCCGTCACGACTGGCCTACAACGAGCGTCCGCTGGGCAACCTGGCGCCTCCGTTCTCGGTGCTGGTCTTCGATGTAGAATTGTTGAAAGTCAATCCTTAATGCGCCGCACTTTTACCGCGTACTACGTTGATAGAAGTATGAAGAACGTGACCCGCGGTTGGTGGCTTTTGCTTTGGCTTGTTGCGATTGCCGCCTGCACACCGCAACAGACACCCGAAGAGAAGGAGGCGCAGCAAATTGTGAAGTACCTGCAGGATCAGGGACTGTTTGCAGATGCGATCCGGACCGAATCGGGCGTATATTACCTTATCACCGATTCGACGCAGGGCGCTTATCCCGACGAAGACGAGATTCTGAAGATAGAGTACAAGGGGTATTTTCTGGACGAGGCCAAAACGGTTTTTGACAGCACCAACGCTGACAGCACCGGCAACGGCACGCGTCCTTACCTGGAGTTTATTTTGGGACGGAATCAGGTGATTGATGGCCTCGACATCGGCATTCGCTATTTCCGTGAAGGCGAACGAGGAACGCTGATCATCCCTTCCCGCTTGGGCTATGGCTCGTCGGGGCGGGGGTCCATCCCCGGCAACACGCCCCTCCGTTTCGACATCTATCTCCGCGAAATCAACTAATACGGCAGAGGCCCGTAAACGGCCCCTCCGATGTTATCTACTGACGCGCCCGTGACGGAGGCCAGACAATTGGCTTCGTTGCGGGCGCGCAATACGCCCAGAAACGCAAAGACCAGCGCTTCTTTGAAGCTCACCAGTTTGTCGTCAGGCACGACCAACTGCACCTTTCCCTGCAACTCCATTTCGATCTGGCTCAACAGGTAGGCATTAAAGGCCCCACCGCCCGTCACCAGCACGCGCGGTTCCGGATCGTCCACCCATTGGGCAATGGCCGAGGCGATCTGCCCGGCGACATGACGGCTGAAGGTAGCCATCTGGTCGGCCCACGAAAGCCCCGATTCCTGCAAGAGTGGAAACACCTGCTCTTCGATCCACTCCCGCCCCAGCGATTTCGGGAAACCGCGCAAGTAAAACTCCAGGTTGTCCAGCTTGCGCAGCAAACTCGCATCGATCGAGCCACTGGCAGCAATCTGCCCGCCCTCGTCGTACTTCTCGCCCAGCGCTTCGGCTAGCTCGTTGAACACAATGTTGACGGGACAAATGTCGTAAGCCATCCGCTTGCCGTTCCGGTCGAACGACAGGTTGGCAATGCCCCCCAGGTTCAGGCAACCGCCGTAGTCCTGAAAAAGTAGTTGGTCGCCGATGGGCACCAGGGGCGCGCCTTGGCCGCCGAGTGCCACGTCGACACTCCGAAAATCGCAGATGACCGGCAGCCCGGTCGACGCATACAGCGCGGCGCCGTGCCCGATTTGTGCTGTCAGCTCGGTGTCAGGCTGGTGAAAAATGGTATGGCCGTGCGACGCGATAAAGTCCGCTTCGACACGATGGCGCTGCATGAAGTAACGAATCTGCTCGCCGGCAAAATTGCCGAAGTCGCGGTGGGCTTGGCAAAACGTCAGTGCATTGGCCTGTGGCAACTGCAACAGACGCTCGCGCCATTTGATCCCGTAAGGAATGGTCTCGGCCACATCGATATAGAACTCCCAGGTCGAGCCTTTTTTCTCGAAAAGGCAAAAGGCAATGTCGAGGCCGTCCAGCGAAGTGCCCGACATTACGCCAATCACGCGGTAGCTTTTCATAACGGGCGCAAGATAAACAAAAGAAGGTCCTTACCGCACGGTCCGAAGGCGATCAGCAAAAAGGCACGCCCAGAAGACGTGCCTTTTACAGAGGAACATAACAGGTATATGAGTATTAATCGCTTGTTACTTTGCCCGAACCCGAGGTCTTAACGTCGAGCTGTGGCGTTCCGCGGTAACGGACATTGCCCGATCCGCTGATGTTGACTTCTAGGTACTCGCTTACGTTCACGTCGGCATCGCCGCTACCGCTGATGCGCACGTTGGCGCGCTCACTGAACAGATCGAAGGCGTGCACCTTTCCCGAGCCTGAGATGCGGATCTCCTGGTCGACGACTTCGCCCGTCAGGTAGATGTCGCCCGAACCTGAGATGTGACTGCCGACTGAGTTTCCCTCCACATCGGCCCGAATGGCCCCTGACCCCGAAATGGACAGGTCGACGTCAGAGACGTTGAGGACATTTTCGGTAAAAATCCCCCCCGAACCACTGACCGTTAGCGCCTCGACTTCCGGCATGGTGATGTAGATGTCGATGTCATCGTGGCTGCGCAGGCAACGGTCGGCCTTGATGCGCAATTCGCCGCCGCTGATCCGGAACTCCAGTTCGTCGATGATGTTGGCTTGCGCCACCACTTCGATGTGGTACTCCGCGCCCTGCGTGATGTACACGTTCGCGTCGATGTTGTTGCTCACACGCTCGAAGTTGGCAATGCTGAAGACTTCTGTCACCCGCTCGCCTTCGCCCCGCACGCACGGGAATGGAGAGTCGAAGTAGCACGAAGACAGGCTGATGCTCACAAGAAGTATGGCGAGGTAATTAAACTTTTTCATGGCTGGTGACTGGTGGTAAAGGTTCTATGCTACGAAAGTAACAGGCCCTACAGCCTTCGCGAAACGCGAACGGTTCAACTGGCAATCGTAACGGTCGAAGGCGAAAATCCGGCAGATGAAAGGAGGCGCCGGTCTGCGCATAAAAAAACACCGGTCCCCTAGCGGAACCGGTGCCTCCAACGGATTGGAGAAGAAGGTTAGACCAAAAGCATTTTGCTGGTGTTGGGATCTTCGGACGAATACTCAACCATGTAGGACTCGCCGTTTTGAGGATTCAGCTCCGTCGTGAAGCTTACGCTACCGCGGTATTTGATTCCATCCACTTCGTACGTGTACGATGCGGTATTCCCTGAAACATCGGTGATTTTGCCGGTGGTGTAGGCTTTGTTCAGGTACTCGTTGTATTTATCATAGGCCAACTTGCCAACGACGGCCGCTATACCAGCCGCTCCTACTCCGTACAAAACTTTGGCAAAGGTACTCGTGCTTTTCTGTGACATAATGCTACTAGGTTATAAAGTATATGAATACTACGAACGTTTTAGCCACGAAGATCAGGAAAATCCTAAAAAATTAAAGCGACTTGTCTGGCATTCTTTTGCCACGGCTTTCAAAAAAATGGCTCCGCCCTTTTCCCAACGGTTGCTAGTTGCCGGTGCTGATGCGGAAGGCCAGCCCCAGCCGTACGCCAAACTGCTGATACGCAGTCCCTCGAAACCCGGCCACGAAGTCGATTCGAAGCAGCTGAAACAGGTCGTCGATTCCCAAACCGATTTCGGTGTAATGTCCCGCGGTGGGCGTATACAGGTAATTGACCAGCGCTACTTCCCGCCAGTCGAGCAAACCGATCAGCGGCACGCGCGCCAGCAGCAGGCGCGAAAAACGATGCTCCACATGCGCCTCTACGAACCGGTCACGCGTGCTGTAAGCATAATAGGGCAACAGGTGGAAGTTGTCGATACGCTCGCGCAGCCGGAGAAGCGTCTGGTTTCCCTGAAAATGGTAAAAGTCCGGGAAGTAGACGGCCTCGTGCGACAGAAATGCCCCACCCCGCACCAAGTAGCGCGTGAGGCCGGCCCGCCGAAACGGAAAGGTCTGAGCGACACTGGCCGACAGAAAATCGTAATCGACCGCACTACCCAGCCAACCGGACATACCCCGTCGATACTCTACCTGAAACGTCGGCTGGTCCGTGTCCAGCACGCGTTTCCGTCCGTTGCGGATCATGTATTTCTGGTTAGGAACGTAACGCACGCTCAGGTGGCCAACCAGCGCCCGATGGTCCGTAAAGGTAGCTTCCCCGATCTCCAGGTTCGTGGGGGCATTGCTGGTGTAAGCCCGCCGCGGCGAATCGATCAGTCGAAATGCGGCCTGATTCATCAGGGTTTCTCGTGCCTCCCACCGGGCCGTCGCCTCCATGTACACACCGTTCACCCATTCGGTGGCGTAACGAGCTTCTGCAAAAGTGTGCGCGTAGAGCCGCATCCAGTTCCGCTCTTGTAGCAACGTTGTCAGCGTATTCAGCCAGGGCGCAATGGCTCCCGCGGGGTTCAGCTGCGCAACATAGCGCCCTCCGGCCAGGGCCAGCGAGGCGGGCCGCTGCGGACGAAACGCGTAAGAGAGGTCAGCCTGTCCATACCCGCGTTGCGCAGCAAACCCGTACCGCGCCTGCGGGCTGAAGGTCAACTGGCGTTGCCGTGAGAGTTCGCGCCGAAGCGTCAGCGAGGGTTCCAGGACCCAACCTTCCACCGTATTGAACTGTAGACCACTCGCCAGGCCCGAGAAGGAGACCGTCCACGGGCTGCCGTGTTTACGGTACTGATACCCGGTCAGGGGGCTGGCCCACCGCCAGCGGTTCCGCTGGGCTTCTACCGAATCGCGAAAGAAAGGGTCCTCACGTACGGCCTGAATGCTATCCTGTACCCGGTAGCCCTTCTGTTCGGGCAACGTGAGCGGTACCGGCCGGTAGGTCTCCCAAAACGTCGAATCCCGTTTTGTAGCGACGGAGTCGAGTTGAATGGTCAGATCCTGCGGGGGACGCGCGCGCTCCTCGCGGGTTTCGCGCTCAGCTTCTTCCTTTAGTCGCTGCAACGCCCGCGCTTTGGCCATCAGTTCTTTGGCAGAGGCTTTTCGGGTGGTGGGGGCGTCGGCGACGGTATCGGCCACTGCGGTGCTATCGTCCGGGATTGAAACCACAACGGCTTCGCTCGGTTGGTAGCGGAAGCGATCAGGGTTGAGCGTCAACCGGTATTCGGACTGCACGGAAGCGTACTGAAACTTAAAATCGACCCGGAACAGATCCATCACCAGCGCGTAGCCTTGGGTCGTGAGCTGATGGTTCAGCGGCATCCAGACGCCCTCTTGCACCGGGGCAAACACCTGCCGCAAATGATGCGTCATCGTCGGGGCGGGCAAGGTCAGGTCGAGGCTGTGGAGATTCCAGCGGCCCTCGACGATGTAAAGCGTTCCGCGAAACGCACGGGCCTTCCGGCGTTTGGGCGTCACCTGAATTTTATGAATCGTGTGGTCTCCGTCCTGAAACGACCCTTGCAACGCAAACGTGTAGTGTGCAAAGGCGTTGTCGGCCAGCGGCGAAACGGCACGTGCCACCAGCGGTTCGTAGAAGTTGATGCGGGTGGTGCGGTTGATCGGTGTCAGTTCGTCGCTACCCGTCACTTTCAGCGCGATTACGTTTTCCTGGTACTGATCGGGCTGACGAAACGTCACCTCTGCCACCGATTCCGTGAGAAACACCACACCGGTGTCAATGCCGTTTTCACGCAGTTTTTTCGTAACGATCGGCAGTTTGGGATAATCGATTAGCTCGCCTTTGCCCTTTACATACGTCTTCCCGCTATACGAAGCAACCTCCTGACGAAAGTACTTTCGCCACGCAATGGCTTGCCGCATGATGGGGTAGGCCGGATCTTCATCGCGTGCGTTGACAACCACTTCCGGCAGGGTCAGCACTTCGGCAGCCAGGCGGAGGTTCAGCTCCACCCACTCGTCCCCCTCAATCGTCACCTCCTGGGTTTTCGCTACATACCCGACGTACTGGAACACGATCGGATACGTACCGGGAGGCAGGCTCAGCTCGTAGTCGCCCTGGGCGTTGCTGGTAGCGCCCTGCGAAGTACCGGCCACGTACACGGTGGCGAAGGGCAAGGGCTGACCGGACTGATCGTAGAGCGTCCCCCGAATTCCCCCGGCCCACGATGCCAGGCTAATCAACCATCCCAATCCCAGGAGCGCGTAGCGTAACGGCATAGGCAAGTTTTCAGAGGTAACGAACGTGCACTCGTTTCTGGTTTAATGAAAAAGAAAAAGCAGCCCCGGAGGACTGCTTTTCAAATGTATGCATTGGGAAGGTTAGGCCTTCACTGCGGTCTTGGTTTCTGACTTGGTCGTGTCGACGATCAGACCGGGCGCAATGAACAGGGACGAGAACGTACCCAGCAATACGCCCATGATCAGCGAGAACGAGAAGCCTTTCAGCACCGCTCCACCGAACAGGAACAGCACCAGTACCACGAACAAGGTGGTAACGGCCGTCATCATGGTACGGCTCAGCGTGCTGCTGACCGCTTCGTCCAGCAGGTCGATTACCCGCAGTCGTGGGTTGTCCTGGATGTACTCACGAATGCGGTCGAAGATAACTACCGTATCGTTGATCGAGTACCCTACCACCGTCAGCATCGCCGCCACAAACACCTGGTCAACTTCCAGTTGCAAGCCCAGCACGCGTGCAATTGCCACGGCACTCAGCACCGTCAGCACGTCGTGGAACAACGCTACCACAGCACCCAGACCGAACTGCCAGCTGCGGTTAAACCGCACGTAGACGTAAATGAAGATCACGGCCAGGGCCAGGAAGACTGATTCCAAGGCCGAGTTTTTGATGTCGTCGGCGATGGTCGCCCCTACTTTGCTGGAGCTTACCACTTGCGGATTGAGATCGCTGTATTCGCTCAACCCCTTTTGCAGGGCGGCGCGCACCTGGTTGTCGGCTTCTTCCGATTCGTCGTTCGCCAGGTAGCTGGTCGTTACTTTCAGCTGTGAGTTCCCATTGTAGGTTTTCACTTCTGTACCGGCATTTTCAAAATCGTCGGTCAGGGTGGCTTTCAGATCAGAAGCTACCACCGGTGCGTTGAAATCGACTACGTACGAGCGACCTCCTGTGAAGTCTACCCCGAAGTTCAGGCCCATGGTGAACATCAGAATCAACCCGACTACGATGAGTGATCCTGAGAAGATGTAAGCCTTCTTCCGGTTGGCTACTACGTTCAGGTGTACGTTGTTGAAGATTTTACGAGAGATCGACGTCTCAAAGCTCGGCACGCGTCCACGCTTCACCGACCACTCTACGATCACACGAGTCAGGAAGACGGCCGTGAAGAACGAACAGAGAATACCGATGATCAGCGTAACAGCAAAACCTTTGATCGGCCCCGTTCCCAACAGGAACAGAATGATGGCCGTCAGCAACGTAGTCATGTTACCATCGATGATCGAACTCAAAGCTTTTTGGTAGCCAAGCTTGATGGCCGCGGCAGGCGAGTTGCCCCGCGCGATTTCTTCCTTGATCCGCTCGAAAATCAGTACGTTGGCGTCGACCGCCATCCCGATGGTCAGTACAATACCCGCGATCCCCGGCAGGGTGAGCGCCGTACCCAGTTGGGGCTGCGCCATGATGCCCAGGATGAAGAATACGTTGGCTAGCAACGCGACATCCGATACGATACCGCCGGTGCTGTAGTAGAGCACCATGAACAGCACCACCAGACCCAGACCAGCCGCCACGGACACCAGCCCCTGGTTGATGGCCTCGCGTCCCAGCGAAGGACCCACGATTGCTTCTTCGACGATACGTGTCGGCGCGGGCAGCTTACCAGCTTTCAAGATGTTAGCCAGGTCTTTGGCTTCCTGCAACTCGAAGTTCCCCGAGATGGAAGAGCTTCCGTTCGGAATTTCGCCGTTTACAACCGGCGCTGAATAGACCTGGTTGTCCAGGGCAATGGCGACACGCTGGCCGATGTTTTCGCCGGTCAGCTTTTTCCACTTCTTCGCGCCGGTAGCGTTCATCTGCATGGTTACTTCCGGCTGACCGTTCTCGCCAAAATCCTGGCGCGCGTCGGTGATCACGTCCCCTTCGAGGGAAGCAACACCACCACGGGTACGCTTCACCGGATACAGCGTCACAAACTCTTCAGTATCGCCGAAAGGCTTCACATCATACGCAAACGCAATGTTGCTGGGGAACATGCTACGCACCTGCGGAAGCGCCAGCAGATCGTTGACTTTGGCCGTATCGCGAACGTTTACGAACAGGTCGCCGCGTTGCGTCACCTGGAAAAGATCGAAGAAAAGCGAGCCTTGCGGCAGCGAATCGGTTGCCATGGTATCGGCAGTGGCGAGCTGGTTGGCCAGATCGGCCGTATCGCCGGCGGCGGCACTTGCGCTGTCGGCAGGTCCTACGGTAGTTGTAGTGGCATCGGCGGCACTATCGCCAAACGGATCGGCTTCGTTTTCCTGTCCTTCACCGAAGGGATTATTGCCGTCCGTGGCCGGGGTGGCCGGGCGCTGGCGCTGACCCACAATCGAAACAATGGCGGGGTCGTCCTCATGTTCGCTCAGGTACGCAATGAAGTTTTGCAGCGAAGGGAAGAACTCATCGCCTTCAGCTACTTCCAGAAACTCCAGTTTCGCGACGCTCGTCAGGTTTTTGTGGATGCGGTCTACGTCATCGGCACCGGGCAGTTCCACCTGAATACGACCCGTTCCCGGGAGGCGTTGGATGTTGGGCTGCGTGGTTCCGAAGCGGTCGATACGCGTCCGCAGGATCTGGAACGAACGATCGATGGCATCATCAACTTCGCTCTGCAACACCTGTGCTACCTCGTCGTTGCTCGATTCGAAAGTGATCCGCTCGCGGTTGGCGCTGGTAGCGAAAATATCGCGCAGCTGCCCCTGCGGGTTGATCTCTTCGTAAGCCTGTACAAACAGCGTCACAAAAGGGTCCTGGCTGTTCTGCTGCATTTCGCGGGCGCGCTGCAGGGCCTGCAAAAACTGCGGATCGCGGCTATTGCCCGACATGGCGCGAAGAATTTCGACCGGCGACACTTCCAGTGTCACCTGCATCCCACCCTGCAGGTCAAGACCCAACTTCAACTCGTTGTTCTTCACTTCCTGGTACGTGAACTCGGCACCTAAGAAGTTGTAAACCGGCTCGCGCCAGATCGAATCGAGGTATGATTGCCGTTTCCGGAAGTCCACCTCGCCATCGGCTTTCCGTGCGTATTCGGTCGCATCTTTTTGGATGCCCCGCGACACGAGTGTAAATGAAAGATAATAGCTGCAAAGAAGCGCTACTACCACTGCCAGGGTAATAACTACCGCTCGGTTTTGCATGTCAATTGGGAATAAAAGGTTTGATAATCAAGTAGATAGTGTAAAGCCCGCTCTTCTTTCGAGCGTAAACCCGACTAGACCTAGCGGAGTTCCGGCACGGTCGGCCAGGCAAGAAAAAACGCAAAAGGGAAGTAAAACTGCCCCGCGTAGGGCGCCCCGGTGAGGAACGCCGACCGGCGGCTAGGGAGCCTGTGCCGTGATGGCGTGCGGGAATAAATTTCGGAAATACGATAAGGCAAACCGCGGGACCGAAGGGAAAAAGGGGCGCGGCGCCTGCAATAACACAAACTGGATGACCAGGATGACCAACAGCACCGGAACCAACACCGGAATTAGCGGCACAACTGCCTCAGACTCAATGGCGGCCTTCAGCACGGGCACATCCTGCGCATCGTCCTGGGCAGACGCATGCGCGGTGTTGGCAGTCGGCTCATGCACCAGCAGCCCATCGGTCGCGATGCTTCCGACGCGCACCAGTGCCAGGATCACCAACAGCCACCCGGCCCATTTCCTGATAATTGTTTGCTTTTCAGGCTTCACAGTTTGCAAAGCTATCAAAAACCCGACAGAGAAAGCCCAAAGGCTACGTAAGTTTTTTTGGCGGGGTTGCAGGTAGAGGTAAGATTTTCAGAAAAAATCAAGCGTTGAGCTTTGCCGAGCGTGAGGCCACGTTTAGCGGTTCACCTCGATAAACTTGTCGACGTCCTGCGTTTTGCCCAGCAGAATGATGATGTCCGATTCGTAGAGGACGGTGTCGCCTTTCGGTACGCCAATGATGTGTTCGACCAGCACGGTTTCGCCTTCGTGTTTTTCTTCGAACGTGCGCTTGATGGTGATCAGGTTCAGGTTGTAGCGCTCGCGCAGGCCAATCTGGCTAATGGTGTGGTTGGCCGCACGCCGGGGGGTGTTGATCTCGACGATTTCGTATTCATCGGGCAGCGGAATGAACGAGCGCATGTTGGGGTGCAGCAGCATTTCGGCCACCGTTTTCCCGACCTCGTCTTCCGGCGAAAGAATCTCTTCGATGCCCATCTTTTCCAGAATCATGCGCTGCTGGGCGTTAGCCGCCCGGGCAATCACGCGCTTTACCTTCAGTTCCTGCATCAGCACGGTGGTCAGCAACAGTCCCTCAAAGTTTTCGCCGATGGCCACGACCACCGCATCGACGTCCTGCACGTTTTGCGCCCGCAGGGAGCGAATGTCGGTCGCGTCGAGACTAACGGCGTAGGCCACTTCGTCTTTGATGCGCTCTACTTTCTCGGCATCGATGTCGATGGCCAGCACCTCCGCCCCGCGTTGCGCCAGCGTACGGGCGATGGAGTAACCGAACTGGCCCAGGCCAATCACCGCGAATTTATTGATCATGCGTTGCTTGAATCTTTTGCTTCAGGTAAGAGATCACCACGTCCAGCCCCTTGTCAAAGGTATCGTTGTTCGGGAGGATCAGGTCGGCGTCGTATTTAAACGGTTTGATGTACTGTTCGTACGTCGGCACTACGTGATGTTCGTACTGATACAGAATGTCTTCCAGGCCGTAGCCGCGTTCTTCCAGGTCGCGCATAATCCGGCGCTTCAGTTTTACGTGCTCGCGCGCATCCACAAACACCTTGAGGTCGATCAGGCGGGAGACGTCCGGGTAGTAAAACACAAAAATCCCCTCCACCAGAATGAGCGGGGCCGGGTGGTAGGTCAGCACGCTGGGCACCAGTTCAGGATTGTTGAAGGTATACTCCGGGCGCGTCACCGTCTCGCCCCGCCGCAGGGCCGCAATGTCGCGGCTGTAGGCTTCGTGGTCGATCGACTCCGGCATATCGTAGTTGATCACCCCGTTGATGTCGAGCGGTTGTTCTTCCTGCGGCCGGTAGTAGTTGTCCTGCGAGATGAGGCACATGTCTTCTTTTGGGAAGACGTCGAGCAGCCGACGCAGGAGGCGCGTCTTGCCGCTGGCGCTTCCGCCCGTGATGCCCACGATGTAGGGTTGGTATGCCATCGGTTCAAAGCTAAACCCAAAGGGTGCGGTTTTGCAACTACTTTTCGGCTTTCAGGTGCGTGATCAACGCCGCCACGGCTCGCCCCCGGTGGCTGATCCGGTTCTTTTCGTCCGCCGGCATTTCGGCAAACGACCGGGTTTTGTGCTCGGGCCGAAAGACCGGATCGTACCCGAAGCCGGCAGCCCCACGCTGCGCCCGCAAAATCTCTCCGGCCACAATTCCGTCGAACAGCAACTCCTGGTTTCCCTGGATCAGCGCGATGCACGTCCGGAAACGCGCGCGGCGGTTCGGCTTGCCTTCGAGTTCCTGCAACAGCTTCGCCATGTTCTGCTGGCTATCGCGGGCCGGACCGGCGTACCGCGCCGAGTAGACGCCGGGCGCTCCACCGAGCGCTTCCACTTCCAGTCCTGTATCGTCGGCAAAGCAGTCGACACCAAAGTGATCTTTCACGTAGCGGGCCTTTTGCAGGGCGTTGCCTTCCAGCGTCTTCTGGGTCTCGGGCAGTTCGTCGAAACAGCCGATGTCAGCGAGGCTCACCACGTCGTACTGACCAGCCAGTAGTTGCCGTACTTCCGAAAGTTTGTGCGCGTTGTTGGTCGCGAAACAGAGTTGAGGGAGATTCATCCCGCAAACTTACCAAACTGAACCGCCATCCCTGTTGCTTCTACGTGTTCTCCGGGTCTTCGTGGTTTGGCTCTGTCGCGCGTCCTACAATTTTGTAAGTTTACTTGCTTCATCCCCATCACCCTATGCGCTTTCTGTTTCTCTCCTGCCTGCTTCTTTGTCTGCATCCGGCAGCCTCCTCCGGACAGGCCACGCCCCCCTATCCTACGTTTGGGCACATTGTCCGCGAAGACCCTGCCCTGGACGCTTTGCTGGAGGCCGATGCCCAGATCGAAGTACTGGCGTCGGGTTTCGTCTGGACGGAAGGCCCCGTTTGGGTGCGCGACAGCAGCTACCTGCTTTTCTCCGACGCCCCGCGCAACTCCGTGATGAAATGGGACCCCGACGAGGGCGTGAGCCTGTTCATGAAACCGGCGGGCTATACCGGCATAGGCGACTACGGCGACGAACCGGGAAGCAATGGCCTGATCCTCGATCCGGAGGGACGGCTGATTTTGTGCGAGCACGGCGACCGGCGCATTGCCCGGCTGGAACCGAACGGCGGCAAAAAGACGCTTGCCGATAACTACCAGGGAAAGCGGTTCAACAGTCCGAACGATGTGGTGAGGAAGTCGAACGGCGATCTGTATTTCACCGATCCGATCTACGGACTACCGCAAAAACAGGACGATCCGCGCCGGGAGATGGACTACTGCGGGGTGTTCCGCCTCTCGACCGACGGAACGGTAACGCTCCTGACGAAAGAATTTGCGCGTCCGAATGGCATTGCGTTCTCGCCCGATGAAAAGACGCTCTACGTCGCACAATCCGACCGGGTGGCCATCTGGAAAGCCTTCCCGGTCAAAAAGGACGGCACGCTGGGCGAAGGCCAACTCTTTTACGACGTGTCCGACCAGATGGGCCGACTCCCCGGCGCGCCCGACGGCATGAAAGTCGACGCACAAGGCAATCTGTTTGCGACCGGTCCGGGCGGCATCTACATTTTCTCCCCGAAAGGCAAGCTGCTGGGCCGCATCGATACGGGCCGCCCCACGGCCAACTGCAACTGGGGCGACGACGGCTCCGTGCTCTACATCACCGCCGAACACTACCTCTGCCGCATCCGGACCAAAACAAAGGGCAACGGCTGGTAACCTTTCCCCGCCCGTTTACGCTAGAAACAATATGTGGAAAGAAGAAGACGACAAACTCAAGAAAACGTTTGAGTTCAAGGACTTTAACCAAGCGTTCCGTTTCATGACGGGCGTGGCGTTGGTCGCCGAAAAAATGGACCATCACCCTTGGTGGAGCAACGTATACAACACCGTCAGTTTCGAACTCAATACCCACGATGCCGGCAACAAAGTCACCGACCGCGACCGAAAGTTGGCGAAGAAAATCGACGAACTCGCCGCACAGTTTGGACAGTAGCACTCCTTGTTTCTTTGTGCCCTTCGTGTCTCCGTGGTAAAATCATCTTTCTCCGCCACATATGAGTTTTTTATGGCACCGTTTACGAAAAAGAGAAATAGCTACGATACCCCAATAAATCCGCCGTGCCGCCATTGCAGCTTGAATGGATTACCAAGGGAGGGGGGATGTTGATTAAAATAGAGTTTCGCGTAATTGCCTCCATTGTAATAAACCAGTAAGCTTCCATCATCAGCCAGTAACCCGACTCCGGCAATTACCATTTCATCCAGTTCCTGCTCAATAGCCCCAAACAGTAATTCGTCAGTATGCACCACCTTCCTACCTTTCAGCTGGCAGTACGGACTTCGTTCCGTTAAAAGAATCTTGAACCCTTTATCTAGTTGACTTTCTTCTATCGAAGACTGGCGATTTTTCCATTTGATTGCAATAGATTCTCCATCAGAAACCAGATCCAGTTCAAGCACAGAACCATCGCTAAACTCAATTTGCACGATTCCAGCGTCCTCCTCCTCCTCACCGTCGATTAGGTAATTGAATCTGAAAATCTTTTCGACTATTTTGCCATTCGCCTCAAGTGAGTTCACCGCTTGCAAATTTTAACTTTAAGCTGATTGATGTTCTTCACAATTCCTTCCGCATCTGGTAATGCTGGATGGTACCAAACAAAAGGTAACTGTCGGCGATGATGTGGTAGCCCGCGCTTTTGTAGAACGGCACCGCATTTTCGCGCGCGTGGAGCATGACGTACTTCGCGCCTTGCGCTTTCGCTGCCATTTCGGCGGCGCTTAGCAGCTGCTTGCCGACGCCCTGCCCCCGCACCTTTTCCGACACCCCCATGTAGCGGACCTGTGCCTCGTCGGCGTTGTTCAGGTGCAGCCGGCAAACGGCCACTGTCTCACCATCTTCGTCGAGAGCGGCAAAGTGTTGGCTTGTGTGCTCATCTGGGTTATCCTGCTCGCTGCCTTCCGGCTGGCCCCACGGCTTTCGTAATACTTCGTAGCGCAACCGGTAATAGCGCCGTAATTCGTCCGGCGTCTGGGGCTGAATGATGCGAATCATGAAAGAGAAGTCGGTCTAATTAGAGAAGGATGAGCAGCTATTTTGCTTAAAAATACTTGTCATTTGGAACGGAGTGAGAAATCTTGTTCCAAAAGTTGGAAGATTTCTCACTCCGTTCCAAATGACAAAATAATGTTCGGATCAATAGGACTTATGACCTGCGCCTCCGTAACATGCAACTTGCGTCCTGTGACTTGCAGCCTCTTTACTTGGGCAGGCCAAAGCGGTCTTTTAACTTCTGCGCTTCTTTTTTGGCGCGCTCTTCGGCTTCTTTTTTCAGGCGGTCGGCCTCGGCCTGGGCTTTCTGCTCCGCTTCCTGTTTGGCCTTTTCCAGCTCCTGTTGTGCCCGGGCTTCGGCAGCTTTCCGGGCACTGTCGGCTTTCGCCTGGGCCTGTTCTTTCAGGTCGTCGACTTTCTCTTTTACGGCTTCGGTGACGGCTTCTTTGGTGGTGGTGCCGCTGCCGCCCACGCCGTTTACGCCGGCCAGGCTCACCTTCGGATCGTCGTAGGTGCCGCCGACGTTAAAATTCATCAGCAATTTCTCGGGAGCGTTGATTTCCTGTCCGATCAGCGACGAAAGCGTAGACGTTACCGCACCGCCCACTTTGCCCGCCGGCACTTCCACCTGCGTGAGGTAATCGATGGCCCCGGTGAAGCTGTTGCTGCCGCCGATGGTCATTTTGAAGTCGCCGACTTTCACATCGAAGGGGTTGAAGACGGCCTTTCCATCCTCGACTTCGGCCTGGATCTTCACGTCACGCAGGTCGACGTTGGTCGGGGCGTTCAGCTTGGTCACAGAATTGATTTTTTGCAACAGGCCCAGGTCTTTTACAGACGCGCCCACAAGGGAAATCAGCCCGCCGCCGTCCAGCGTGTTGTACATCGGATTCATGCCACTGTCGAGGTTCCCGGCCAGCTTAAACTTGGTGTTGAAATTTCCCGACATTGCTTTGGCAACCGGCGCCAGGGCCTGCACGGTATTGAACGTCTGATAGGCCTGCGGAATGGATACCTGATTGATGTCCATGTCGAAATCGAACGACGGCATGCTGAGGTTGCGGCTGTCGTACGTACCGTTCATCACGATGGTGCCGCCCAGGGTCCCGAACGAAAGCCCTTGCATCCGTACCGTGCCATCGCGGACAATTACGTCGCCCTTCACGTTGGTCAGCTCCATGTTGTCGTACAGCACTTTCTGAATCGCGGTTGTCAGGGTAAAGTCCACGTCCTGCGGCACTTCGAACGGCTCGGTAACCGCCGCCGTATCCGTCTCGCTCGTTTCCTCGTCAGACATCCACTCGTTGACGTCGAACTGGTTGGAACGAAAGTCCATCTTGCCACGAATGGTTTGGTTCTCGCCGAACAGGTAGCCGATGTAGTTCGACACGTAGCCCGTCAGGCTCACGTCGCTTTTGCCCAGTGCACCCTGATACTCCGTAATTTCCATGCGGTCGGGGTTGAACTGCAGGGCCGCGTTCTTGATGGTGACGCCCTGAGGCAGATCCGCATCGGCGTAAGTAAAGTTGCTGACCTGCATGGTGCCGCTGGTCGGCAGGTCGCCGTAGCGCTCCGCCTCCACGTCCGACATCCGTCCTTTCGTTTCGATATCCGCATTGATCTCCCCGGCGATTTTCAGCCCCGGCATTTCCATCATCTCCTCCAGCTTGAACATCTGGTCGATTTTCGTCAGATTGATCGTGCCTTTGGCCGTTACGTCGTAGAACAGATCGTCGGGATTTTCCAGGTAGGCCGTGCCGCGGAACGGCTGCCCGTCGAGTGCGAAGGCAAACTGCGGCACACTCACTTTGGTATCGGCTGTTTCGCCCGTGGTATTGGTCACCGTCGCTTCGACGGCCATGTTTTCTACCGGTGCCGGGAAATCGGTCGTTTTCACGTAGCCATCGCTGAGTTTCATGTCGGCCTGAATTTGCGGCATGCGACCCAGACCGTCGTTATACACACCTTTGGCGGTGGCGTTCAGGTTAAATAATCCTCGCAACGACATGCCCTCCAGCGGGAAGATCTCGCTCACCTGCGCCAGGTTCACGTTGGCCTTCACGTTAGCGTCTACATTCATGTTGGTCAGGCCTTTGACCTGTGCCTTCATGTCGACCGGATTTTTACCCATGTCGAGGTGAAACTCGTTCAGATTGACCTGCATCTCTTCCAGATCGTTCGACGGGCTGTTCACCTTCAGGTCCACTTTTACGTTCTCGACCGGCGTGGGCAGATCGGGGTATTGCAGGCGACCGTTGTTCACGTTCAGGTTGATCGCAAAGGCAGGCATGCTCGTGCCGTCGTAACGGTACGTACCTTTCGCGAAGCCGTCAAAGGCCAGCGTGCCCTCGGTTTTGAGGTCGTCGTACTGGTCGGTGTAAATTCCCGGCACCAGCGACAGAATGTTTTTAAAGTCGGTTTCGCGGGTCTGGAACGTCAGGTCTACGCCCACCGCACTGGTATCGGGCATCTGTACAAAGCCATCGAAACCAAAAGCGAAGTCGTTCAGGCGAATCGTATTGTCTTTGAACGTATACTTCGACTCCGGCATGTTCATGTTGAGGGTCACGTCGGCCTGCAACCGGTCGTTGCTGAGGTACTCGACCGTATCGAACTCGAACGTCAGGTAGTCGACTTGCGTCGAGGTTTGCAGGTCGTACACATCCTGCGAAATGTCGCCGCTGCCCCGGTGATTCAGGCCCATCAGGTGCGCGTACATGGCCGACTGGTTGTCGATGTAAATCACCTCGCCGTTGTTCACGTTCCACTCTTTGATGCGGATGGCAAATTCGGACGAAGCGGTATCGGTCGTGACGGCCGTGGTGTCTTCGACGGCGATGTCCCAGTTCGCGCTGCCGTCCGACAGCACCTTTGCCAGGATACGCGGCTGGTCCAGCACGACCGAGTTGACCGTGATCTGATCGCCGAACAGGCTCATCAGGTTCAGGACCAGTTCAAATTCGCCGACGTTGACGAGCGTATCGCCCGCAAACTGGTCGCGGCCCACCACGCCAAAGTTTTTCAGCCCCACAGAGGCATTCGGGAAATGGCGGAACAGGCTCAGTTGGAAATCGTCGGCGCTGTAATACACGTCGGCCTTGAGCGATTCGGCCAGCGCCTTGTCGACCTGGGCTTTGATCTGGTCTTTGAACAGCACCGGAATCAGCGCGGCGGCCAGGAGCAGGAATGCCACGATCCCGCCCACGATATAAAGGATCTTTTTCATGTGAAAAGAAAATTTCGGAATAAAGATAGGAGAAAGCGGAAGCCCTCCTTTGGTGATGCGTTGGCGTTGAAGTATTTACGTCAAAATGCCATGTATGTTTATCTACGCTTTTTAACGCCGCTTCGTGTGCAAATCGTGGGCCATTCTACAAATTTTACGGCCGGTGCCCCCTAAAAAAACATACCACGTTTACCGGAACGTAAGTCAGGCAAACGTGGTACGTCAGGCGCGTGCCGGTTTCGTCACGAAACTGCGACGGCGTTGGCTTCGGCAGGTTGGGTCTCGGCCAGCGTGACTTTGGGTTGGTTCAGCGCAATAAAAATGTTGCGGGTACGGAGGTCTTCCTTGTGCCGGTAGAGCGAGGCGAGCGTCACGGTCCCGATCACGTAGTGGGACTGACGCCCCTGGTAACGTTCCAGCACCTCGACAAACTCCAGCCCTTCCAGGTCTTCTTCGCGTTCGTAGCTGACGTACACTTCCAGGTTCACGTCGCGGGTGTATTCCAGCCCTTCGTTCTGGGCGATTTTCTTGTATTCGTAGCGGTACTCGTACGTGCTGGCAGAAATGTCGGACAGCACCGCCGAGCCGGTGGGGTGGCCACCCGCGCCTTTTCCCTGGAAAAATTGCTTGTCGGAAAACGCCGCTTCCACCACCACGCCGTTGTTTTCCCGGTCCACGAGGAAAAGTGGGTCATCGGACCGCACCAGTTGGGGCATCACGAACAGCGTAAAGCACGAACCGTTCAGCTTCCGCACGGTGCAGACCAGCTTGATTTTGCACCCTTTCTCTTTGGCGTAGCGGATGTCTTGCGCAGCCAGCGACTGAATCCCGAAGTTGAAGACCTCTTCCGGCTTGATGAACGTGCCGTACGAATGCGCCGTAATGATGCAGAGTTTGTAGAGCGGATCGAAGCCGCCCACGTCGAGCGTCGGGTCGGTTTCGGCAAAACCGAGTTCCTGCGCTTGCCGCAAAGCTGCCTCGTAGGTGCTGCCTTCCTGATAGACCTTGGTCAGAATGTAATTGGACGAACCGTTGAAAATACCACTCACGCCGAACAGCAGTTCGTTGTCGTAGTATTCTTCCAGCGTGCGGATGATCGGAATGCTGCCGCAGCTCGACGCTTCGTAGAGGAGCGACGTGCCGTATTGCTTTTGTAATTCGTAGAGCTCGGGCAGGTGCTCGGCAATCATCTTTTTGTTGGCTGACACCACGTCTTTTCCGCTCCGGAGGGCGCGGCTGACGATGTCGAACGCGGCGTCCGGATCGTTGATCAACTCGACGATCAGGTTGATTTCCGGGTCGTCCAGAATCTCGTCAGCGTCGGTCGTGAAGAAATGGGCGGGCAATTTGCGCGGCTTGTCCGCATGTTTCACCGCGATTTTCCGGATTTCGGCCCGGATGCCGCGGCTCTCGTTCAACACGTCGTACAGGCCCTGCCCGACACAGCCGAAGCCAAACAAACCAATTCGAATCTCTTTCTTCATAGGATTCTCATCCAAATTTCAAATTACACATTGCATATGGTGCGCACACGCCTCCCGAGGTCCGGTCACTCGTGCATCTTCTGCCAGGACTGGATGCAGCGCGTGAGCTGCTCGGTTTCGATCAGGAAGCCGTCGTGCCCGTAGTCGGAGTCGATTTCCAGGAACGTTCCGGTCGGAATGTTTTCGAACAGGAACAATTGTTCGTTGGTGGGAAACAGCACATCGCTCGAAATGCCGATCGAAAGCGTATTTGCCTGGATCTGCGACAGTGCTTTTTCGGCGCTGCCCCGTCCGCGGCCCACGTGGTGGCTGTCCATCGTCAGCGAGAGCGCATAGTACGAGTACGCGTTGAAGCGCTTCGCCAGCTTTTCGCCCTGGTACCGCTGATATGAACTGGCCCGGAATTTTTCGAACGTATCACAGTTGGATTCCATCTGGCCGTTCCAGTAGGTCGTGTAATTCCGATACGACAGCAGCGCGATGGAGCGGGCGGTTTTCATGCCGTTCAGCCCCGCTTCGGGCGTACTGTCCTGCCAGGTGGGATCGGTCTCGATGGCCATCCGCTGCGACTCGTTGAAGGCCACCCCCCAGGGCGAATGAAATGCGTTGGTCGCCAACAAAATCAGGGTTTTGATCCGCTCGGGCTCCATAATGGCCCACTCGACGGCCTGTTGACCGCCCAGCGACCCGCCGATGCACAGCTCGATGGTGTCGATGCCCAGGTGATCGCGCAGCCGGATGTGGGCCTGCACAATATCGCGCACGGTGATGCGGGGAAAGGTATGGTAAAACGGCTGGCCGGTACGCGGATCGACCGACAGAGGCCCGGTGGAGCCATAGCAGGAACCCAGGATGTTGGCGCAAACGATGAAGTGCGTAGTCGGGTCGAACAGTTTGCCTTCTCCGATCATGCCCGGCCACCATTCGGCCGGATCGGCGTTGGCCGTCAGCGCGTGGCAAATCCAAATAACGTTGGAGCGGGTCGCGTTGAGCGTCCCCACCGTACAGTACGCCAGTTGAAAGCCTGGCAATGTTCCGCCCAGTTCGAGCGGCAATTCCTGCGAGTGTTCGTAGATGTGTGCGTCCATGTAAAAGGTAATCCTTCGCGTTCCGGCAGCCCTGCGTCCGGCAACGTCTCGAAATTGGTTCAGTTGCTTCCGGCCCGTCTCTAAAGAAGGCAGCAAAGGTAACGCGAAGGATTACAACATAATAAGCTTATGAATTATTCGACCGGTTCGGGTTGGTTTTGCTTCACTTTTGCAAACGCCTGCGCCAGATCGGCCTTGATGTCTTCGATGTGTTCGATGCCCACCGAAATGCGGAGCGCGTTGGGATGCACGCCGGCGGCAGCTTGTTCCTGTTCGGACAACTGCTGGTGCGTCGTCGAGGCTGGGTGGATGATCAGCGTTTTCGCATCGCCCACGTTGGCCAGATGGCTCACCAGTTTCAGGCTGTTTACAAACTGCTCGGCTGCCTCGCGTCCGCCTTTGATCTTGAACGACAACACCCCGCCGAAGCCGCGTTTCAGGTACTTTTTCGCCAAGGCGTGGTACGGACTGCTTTCCAGGCCGGGGTATTTTACCTCTTCGACCTCGTCGTGCGCTTCGAGCCATTTGGCCAGCGTCAGGGCGTTTTCAACGTGGCGCTCCATCCGCAGCGAAAGCGTTTCGAGGCCTTGCAACAACAGGAACGAGTTGAACGGACTCAGCGCCGGTCCCAGATCGCGCAGCCCTTCCACCCGCGCCCGGATGATGAACGCGATGTTGCCGAACGGCCCGTCTGCACCGAAAATTTCCCAGAATTTCATGCCGTGGTAGCCTTCCGAAGGCTCGGTAAACTGCGGATACTTGCCGTTGCCCCAGTTGTAATTGCCGCCGTCGACGATAACGCCGCCGATCGAGTTGCCGTGCCCACCGATCCACTTCGTAGCCGAAGCGGTAACGATGTTGGCGCCGTGCTCCAGCGGACGGAACAGGTACCCCGCCGCACCGAAGGTATTATCGACCACCAGTGGCAAATCGTACTGTTTTGCGAGGGCAGCGATTTTCTCGAAATCAGGAATGTTGAACTCGGGGTTGCCGATGGTTTCCAGATAAATCGCCTTGGTTTTTTCGTCGATCAGTTTCTCGAAGTCCTCAGCCTTGTCGCCTTTGGCGAAGCGGGCCTCGATGCCCAGCCGTTTGAAGGCCACTTTGAACTGATTGTAGGTGCCGCCGTAGAGGAACGACGTCGAGATGAAATTCTCGCCGGCTTCCAGAATGTTGGTCAGGGCCACCATTTGAGCCGCCTGCCCCGAGGCCGTGGCCAAGGCGGCTACGCCCCCTTCCAGGGCCGCGACGCGCTTCTCGAACACGTCGGTGGTGGGGTTCATAATCCGGGTGTAGATGTTGCCGAACTCCTGTAGCGCAAAAAGCGCCGCACCGTGCGCAGAGTTTTTAAAGTTGTACGACGTGGTCTGGTAAATGGGCACGGCACGCGCACCCGTGGTGGGGTCGGCTTCCTGGCCGGCGTGGAGTTGGAGCGTTTCGAAATGCAATTGATCAGCCATAATGCGTTGGGAGTGTTTGATGGTGAATACTAGGAATTGAGGCGTAAGAAGGCACGGTGGAATCGGACGGTTCCCCTGCAATCCGCTTGGTAGGCGTTTCGTTTCCGGCCGGAGGCGAGGGAAACGGTCGGCGGTTCAGCGGACAAGCATCAGCGACAACAACAGCCTGTGCAGGAAGGTTGTGGCGTAGCGACTAACGTGAAGATGGCGTTGAAAGGCATGGCGATTAACTTATATGTCCTAAATTGCTTTAGGCCAGGAATTAGCACCTTTCCACGGTTGCGGAGGTTGCTAGAGGTTCGTTGAGCCTGGTCTCTCCCCTCTTCTTTATAAACCAATGTCACCAGCGTAGCGGGCGGAATTGACTTGTGATTGCAATATTACGGGTCTGGTTTGGAAGCGCCAAACTTTTCCACACGCTTCCGGGGCTTTTGTCCGGCCGACGTCATTTCACGCGAAGTCGGCGCGTCTGCGGCCTTGTGCACTACATTTCCCTGCAAAATGGCTTTACTTTGTCCCCACAAAAAAGTTAGAACCGCTACCACGCGGGCATCTTCGCCGGCGTGTTTGCGTACGACTTGCTGACTATGAAACACATCACCGTTTTCGGGGCGGGGCTGGTAGGCTCGCTCCTCGCGATTTACCTCAAACAACGTGGCTACCGCGTAACGGTCTGCGAACGCCGGGCTGATCCGCGCCGCGCGGGTGTCGTGGGGGGCCGTTCCATCAACCTCGCGCTGAGCGACCGGGGCTGGCGGGCCCTGGAAGGCGTCGGCATGGCGGAGCAGATTCGGGAAATCGCCCTGCCGATGCGCGGGCGAATGATCCACGACCTCGACGGTCGCCAGGCGCTGCAACCTTACGGCACCACCGGGCAGTGCATTTATTCCGTATCGCGCGCGTTGCTGAACGAAAAACTACTCGACCTGGCCGAACAGGAAGGTGCCGAGTTGCGCTTCAACGAACGCTGTCTGGACGTAAATTTCGAGCAACCGACGGCTACGCTGGTATCGCCCGGCCACCCGGCGGCTTACACGTTGGAAACCGATTTTATCTTCGGGGCGGACGGGGCCTTTTCGGCGGTGCGCAGTTCGTTGCAAAAAACTGATCGCTTTGACTACGAGCAGTCGTACCTGGCGCACGGCTACAAAGAATTGTCCATTCCTCCGACGGCCGACGGACAGTGGCGACTCGACAACGGCGCGCTGCACATCTGGCCGCGCCACAGTTTCATGCTGATTGCCCTGCCCAACCTGGACGGAAGTTTTACCTGCACGTTGTTTTTACCGTTTGACGAGTTCGACAAGCTGGATTCGCCCGACCGCGTGGCGGCCTTTTTTCAGGAGCACTTTCCGGACGTGGTGCCGCTGATGCCCGACTTGCAGGAGGAGTTTGTTCAGAACCCGACTTCGTCGATGGTGACGGTTCGCTGTCACCCGTGGGTGCGGGGCAACGTGGCCCTGATCGGGGATGCGGCCCACGCGCTCGTGCCGTTTTACGGACAAGGGATGAACGCCGGGTTCGAAGACTGCCGTGTGTTGAACGAGTTGATGGTAGCCCATCCGGACGACTGGCCGCACTTCCTGGAACAGTACCAACGCCAGCGCAAACCCAACGCCGACGCCATCGCCCAACTGGCGCTGCAAAACTTCGTGGAGATGCGCGACCGCGTGGTCGATCCGCAGTTTCAGCTCCGCAAAAAGATCGAAGCCCAGCTTCACCAGCAGTATCCCGACGAGTGGGTGCCGCTTTATACGATGGTCACGTTCAGCCACCGTCCCTACGCAGAAGCCTTGCGGCTGGGCCGCAAGCAGGACGACGTAATGAAACAACTCTTGCGAGAACCCGACCTGGAAGCCCGCTGGGATCATCCCGAAACGCTGGAAAAAGCGATGCGTCTGTTTCGGTAGATGTAAATATCGAGTAGATGGAATGGGAAAGTATGGTAGAAGCAATGGCAAAAATTACTGAGAAGAAACACCTTCTTATCGTAGGCAAATCAGCAGAAGCGAGGCATGAGTTAGTAAACAGCTTGGTAGAAACTTCAAATAGACAGGTTTATAGATTTCCAGCCAACATCGAGCGCTTCGATGAATACCTAGAGCACATGAGGAGATTGTTCCCATTTGTTCCTATCAATTGGAAAGAGCAAAACCCCAAAAAATGGACGTTGAATCAAATATGGGACTTCCACTTAGACTGGACTGACCACACCCATAGCATTTTGATCGTGATCGAAGAATTTGGGGAAATGGAGGAGCGCTGGAAAATAGAAATCTTGAGGGACTACTTCAGCAAATCTTACTATCAAGAGCAGCCAAATACATCTCGTTCAAATTTCCAGCTGATTGTAACACAACAGGAAGAAGGCAACATGATTGACAAGCTAAGTTCTGTGTTTGGACTCAAGGAACACGAGAAAAGAACCGCTACACAAGTAATACAAGGAAAACTAGAAGTCATAAACCTAGACTGAGTGTAAAGCCAGTATGGGCCTTGTAATGAGGCATTACTAGTTTGTTAACCGCGCCAGGTAATTGTCGGTATCGCCTTCCGCGAGACATTCGCAGTGGAGCCCCGCCGCGTGGGCCGCATCCTCCAGCAGATCGTAGCTGACAAACAGCCAGGAGAAAGGTTTGCTACGCGCGTCCTTGTACTGCATCTGGTAGCGCATCTCGCCGTAATAGCGGTCGTTTAGGTCCAGGTAGTAGCTGCCGTCTTCTTCTTCGTACAGGTAAAGGATGTCGGCAGAGTCGAGCAGAATCTGTCCCCCTGGCTGCAGCAGGGTAGCCGCGTGTTGCAAAAAGGCCGGAAGTCTGCCGAGGGTACCGGCCAGGCCGGCGCCGTTCATCAGCATCAGCACGGTATCGTAGGTTTCGTCGTGCAGGTCCTCAAACCGCATGGCGCGCGCATCGTGCACGCCCCGCTGCTGCATCACCTCCACCGCCAGCGGTGAGTAGTCCAGCGCGGTTACCGCTCCTCCCTGTGCCTGCCACCACAACGCATGACTCCCGGCGGCCGCCCCCACGTCGAGCACCCGCCCCCGGCAGGCCCGGAGCGCTTCCTGTTCCAGCGGAGGCATCTCGTCCCACGTCCGGAACAAATACGCCACCGGAATTTCGTCGTCGTCGGCGCGGTCGGAAGTCACCACAATGGCATCGTCCGCCTGGCCCTGCCAGAAGTCACGAATGGCCTGCCCCATCGGGTCCTGGTGCGGGGCGAGTAACAGAGAGGATTTCATCAATCAGGTAGAATTGCGCAAACTTACGCCAGGTTTAGCGGTTAGTATCGAAATGAATCAGAGGCATCAACAATGAAAAACCCTAGAGCGGCCGTAATCGGCGCGGGCATCGGCGGCCTAGCGGCGGCAATTCGCCTAGCGCACCAGGGCTACGCCGTGACGGTGTTTGAGGCCAATCCCTATCCCGGCGGCAAACTATCGGAAATTACGAGCGATGGCTACCGGTTCGATGCGGGTCCGTCGCTGTTCACGTTGCCCGACCAGGTCGATGCGCTCTTCCGGCTCGTCGGCGAAGAGCCTCGCGACCATTTCGATTACGAACGCCTCGACGAAATCTGCCGCTATTTCTGGGAAGACGGCACGTGCCTGACAGCCTGGGCCGATCCGGTCCGCTTTGCGCAGGAGGTGGAAGCACAACTCGGCGAACCGGCCGAGCGGGTGTTGCAGTTTTTGCGGCGCAGCCGGACGTACTTTGAGCTGGTCGGCGAATTGTTCCTTTTTCGGTCGCTCCACAAACCGTCTACGTTTCTGAACCGTACCGCGCTGCGGGCCATTAGGCAACTGCCCAAACTGGGACTTTTTTCCACCATGCACGGCGCGAATGCCGACTTCTTCCTTGACCCGCGCCTGGTGCAGCTGTTCAACCGCTTTGCGACCTACAACGGTTCCGACCCCTACCAGACGCCGGCGTTGCTGAACATCATCCCGCACCTGGAACACAACATCGGGGCGTTTTTCCCACGCCAGGGCATGCATTCCATCACCACGTCGCTGGTAGCACTGGCGCGCCGCCAGGGCGTAACCTTCAGGCTAGGCACGCCGGTCGAGCGCATTCTCACCCACCGGGGGAAAGCCATCGGGCTACAGGTGGCAGGCAAGCCCCTGCCGTTCCGCGTGATCGTCTCGAATGCCGACGTGGTCAGCACCTACCGCAGGCTGCTGCCCGAACGCCGCCATCCGCACCGGATTCTGCGCCAGCCCAAGTCGAGTTCGGCGCTGATTTTCTACTGGGGTATCGACCGGCAGTTTCCGCAACTGGGCCTGCACAACATCTTTTTCAGCCGTGACTATCGGCGCGAGTTCGCGCACATTTTCCGGCACCAGACCGTGTCGGACGACCCGACCGTCTACCTGAACATCACGTCGAAATACAAACCTGACGATGCGCCGCCCGGCGGCGAAAACTGGTTTACGATGGTCAACGTGCCCAACAACGCCGGGCAGGACTGGGACGGGCTGATTGCGCAAACGCGCCAACACGTGCTGGCGAAGCTGAGCCGTCTGCTGTCTTGCGACGCGGCTTCGCTCATCCGCACAGAAGCGCTGCTCGACCCGCGCTCCATCGAAGCGCGTACCGCTTCGGCCCAGGGAGCGCTGTATGGCAACAGTTCCAACAACCGCTACGCCGCGTTTCTGCGCCATGCCAACTACTCTTCGCAATTGGCACATTTGTACTTTTGCGGCGGCAGCGTCCACCCGGGCGGCGGCATTCCGCTGTCGCTGCTGTCGGCCCGCATTGCCACCGAACTGGTTGCCGAACGCGAAAACCGTTCGCCTTTTTTGCCGTTACTAGAGCGTTGAGCAACACTTGTAGAAACCGAAATCAAGTGTACTTTTGACCTTAAACCTTGATCCGATGAACATTCCTAGTGAGTTAAAGTATACATCCGACCACGAGTGGCTGCGCGTGGAAGGCAACGTGGCCTACGTAGGCATTACCGATTTTGCCCAACACGAACTGGGCGATATCGTATTTGTGGACATTCCGGCCAACGAAGACGAAATCGCCAAGGGCGACGTATTCGGCAGTGTGGAAGCCGTTAAAACCGTGTCCGATCTCTTTTTGCCCGTTACCGGTACCATCCTGGAAGTCAACCCGGCGCTCGACAGCCAGCCCGAGTTGGTGAACTCCGATCCCTACGGCGAAGGGTGGATGATCAAACTGCAAATCAGCAACTTGGACGAACTGGAGCAGCTCCTGACGGACGAAGCGTACGGCGAAATCGTCGGTGCCTAACGGGCATGTCCTGACAGGGGCGCCCAGACAGTTTCCATGATTTTACGTTACAACATCTTCACGTTGCTGTGGGCAGCACTTATCCTGTTCCTGACGCTGGTGCCTGGCCAGAACCTGCCGGAATTTCCGAACTGGCAGACGTTTGCGTTCGACAAATCGGCCCACATGTTCGTGTTCTCGGTGCTGGTGCTGTTGGCCATCGTAGGGTTCAAGAAACAGTCACAGTCGTTGCAGCTGCGGCTGCGGGCCACGCCGGTCGCCATCCTCGGCAGCGTAGCGTACGGGATGTTGATCGAAATCATTCAGAGCTTTATTCCGGAGCGCAGTTTCGAGTGGTTCGACATGCTGGCTAACAGCACAGGATGCCTGCTGGGAGCGCTCGCGTTTTTTTTTATTTACAAGCTGTGACTTTCCGGTGATCCGGGATTAATAGAGTAACCAAGCGACTTCCGTCCAAGGGAGGGTGCTCGGTGGGAACCGAACTTTCTACCACGTTTTTTTGTATTTATTAGTACCTTCTTCTACTTTTAAGATCTCAAACTGTCCTTTGTAATGGAACCAAAGAAAAAACCAGAAGTTGATATCACCCGCAAGTCGGCGCTCTTCTTCAACATCGGCTTGATCGTCGCTCTGGGCCTCACGATTATGGCCTTTGAATGGAAAACGTACGACGATTCTGACGCAAATGCGTTGAACATGGCTGCGGTTGAGCAAGAGGAAGTCATTGACATTCCACTGACCGAAATTCCGCCTCCTCCCCCGCCAAAAGTGCAGCAACCCGAAGTAATTGAGGTGCCTGATGAAGAGGAAATCGAAGACATTGAGGTGGATTTGGAAGTAGATATTACAGAGGAAACCAAGGTACAGGAGGTAGTCGAAACGGTAGCCGAAGCGCCGCCCGCTGAGGAAGAAGTCGACGAGATCTTCCTGGTGGTAGAAGAGCAGCCCGCCCCTGAAGGTGGCATGGAAGCCTTCAATAAATACCTCTCGAAAAACCTGCGCTACCCGGAACAAGCACGTCGCATGGGCATCGAAGGCCGTGTGTTTGTAGAGTTCGTTGTGGACAAAGACGGTTCGCTGAACGACGTGAAAGCGGTGAAAGGTATCGGTGCCGGTTGTGACGAAGAGGCCGTTCGCGTGGTGAAAGCTGCACCGAAATGGAAGCCTGGCAAACAGCGTGGTCGTCCGGTACGGGTACGTATGGTGGTGCCGATCTTCTTCAAGATGGGATAAAACTTTAGTTTAGTTCAGAAATACATGGGTTTAGGTTCGGGCAATTTGTCCGAACCTTTTTTATTTACGCCTTTTTCCATCCCCCTCTTCGCATGCGTCCTTTCGCTCGCTGGTTTCTGTGGCTGCTCCCGCTCTCCATGACTGCTCGGGGACAGCCTATGGAGCGCGTTCATGCCACCATCGATACGCTTACCAGCCCGGCCCTGCACGGACGGGGCTACGTAAACGAGGGGCAGCGCCACGCCGCCGAATGGATTGCAGGCGAGTACCAACGCGCGGGGCTTATGCCACTGGGGGAAACCTACTTTCAGTCGTTCGCACTAGACATCAATACGTTTCCGGGCGAAGTAGCGCTTGAGCTCGATGGCGAAGCGTTGGAGGTCGGAGAAGAGTTTATCGTGGCACCCGCCTCACGAGGGGGCATCGGGAAAGGCAAGCTTCTCCGGTTAACTTCCGCAGACTTCACGGAGGAAGCGCGCAGACGCGCCTGGATGCGCCGTGATTTGCGCAAACGGATTGTTTTGTACGATCCGATTACCCTTGCCCGTGACGATGCCGCAGCCCGACAGAAACTACAGGAAGCGCAGGCACTCATCGAACTAGTGCCGCAAAAACTCACCGCTAGCCTGGCGCCGGTACAGGCCATCCCGCCCACATTTCAGGTACTGAAGAGCGAAATTGATACCACCGCCCGGCGGGCACGTTTCAGACTGGATGCCGCGTTGCAACACCAGTATGCGGCGCAAAATGTTATCGGGTACTTGCCGGGCCGTAGCCGTCCTGATTCGTGTCTGGTCATTTCGGCACACTACGATCACCTCGGCCAGTTGGGACGGGACGTTTACTTCCCCGGGGCGAACGACAACGCCAGTGGTGTCAGCATGCTGCTGGAGCTGGCCCATTATTTTGCACAACACCCCCAGAAGTATACCCTCGTATTTATGGCGTTCGGGGCCGAAGAGGCAGGCTTGATCGGGTCGCGCTATTACACGGAGCATCCGCTGTTTCCGCTGTCGCAGATTCGCTTTCTACTAAATCTTGATCTGCTGGGTACCGGTGACGAAGGCATGATGGTGGTGAACGCTACGGAGTTTCCAAACGAATTTGCTCGCCTGGAACAGTTGAATGCCCGCCATGCGTATTTGCCCAAGGTCGGACAACGGGGCAAGGCGGCAAACTCTGATCACTATTTTTTCACGGAGCGAGGCGTACCCGCTTTTTTTGTGTACACCCTGGGGGGCATTGCCGCCTACCACGACGTTCACGACCGTGCGGCTACGTTGCCCCTCACCCGCTATACCGACGTGTTTCAGTTGCTCACTTCGTTTCTGGAAGGGTTCTAACCAAAAAGGCTCCTGTTGAGGAGCCTTCGTTCATTCCGATCAGATCAATTAGGGAGTGGGACGTTCTTCGTTGGCGTCGAGGGTTCCCTCCAGCGCTTTTCGACGCCATTCTTCTTCGGCTTCTTTCTTTTCTTTGGCCAGCCGCTCTTTCTCGGCTTGTTCCCGGTCGTACACCAGCTTCATGCTCTTGTCGTATTCGCGCAACAGAACAGGCTCTTGCGCTCCTTTGTACGGTGCTTCCGGATACTGCAATTCCTTGTGCATCCGGCGTAAAAAAGGATAATACTCGACCCATTTGCCCACCTTGCTGCCATTTTCGTATTGTCCGCGCACGGCAATCTGCCCGTTTTCGTGGAATTTGTAATAGTCGCCCTCCACGACGCCATCTTCGCCGTGCGGAATTACTTCGTCGACTTTGGTACGGCGCGAATCGTAAAACGTAACCTTGGTGCCCGACGACCAGCCCTTGCGGTACTTTTCCTTGTCGAGCAAAATGAAATCGTTGTTGTACTCCACCCAGCGCCCGTGCTTGGCCCCCACGAAGAAGATGCCCTCTTCGATCACCTCACCGCCGCGCATTTTTTTGTAAGGCCCGTGCAGAATCTGCGCATAACGTGCTTCGCCTTCCTTGATCGGTCCTTTCTCAATCTTTTTTTCGTTGGTGTTGTACCAGTAGATTTCGCGCAGTTCCTGTAGATAAGGATCAGGGTCCTGGTAACTCTTCAACGTGTAGAAAATCTCGATTTCCATCCGGTCACCAACGCCCTTCTTCGTGAAATTCTTTCGGGTTTTGATGCCGTAAAACACCCGCTTTTTCCACTTCTTCTTGCGCTCTTTCTGGTCTTTGACCGACGCCACCGTGTCGAGGATGATGGTAGGTTTGTCGTTTTCGTACAACCCCTTCCCCTCCGTCTGCAAGGTATCAGTCTGCGCATGGGCGCTCGAAAGGCCGACCATGCTGAAGATGCCCGCAAGGAGGAAGAGACGTGTGCACAAATACTTCATAAGAAATCTGGCTTATGTGTAGTAACGAAATTGCGTTTTTCTTATTTCCTAGTGCCCAACAAAAAGGCCCTGCAGGAAGTGCGCTGCAGGGCCGATAAATGTAAGAAAGATTCCGTTACGAAATGAAGCTGACGCTCCGACGCACAAAGTCGGTCAGGGCTTTACCGTTCAGCATGTTCTGCGACAACAGCGCCAGATCGAACGCCTGCTGGGCCAGGGCTTTCTGCTTTTCGGCGTCGGTTTCGCCGGCCAGGCGCGTTACGAGCGGGTGGTTGCCGTTTACGACCACGTTGATTTGGTCCGGCAGGTTGCCCATCATCGCCCCCATGCCGTTGTAGCGAGCCATGTCTTTCATGCGGCGCATAAACTCCGGCAGCGTAATCAGCACGGGCAGGTCGTCGGGCGAAAGCGCCTCTACGTTGACGTCCTTCCGGTCCAGCGCCTGGTTGAACACTTCTTTCACTTTTTCTTTATCGGCATCGCTCAGCACACTCTCTGCCTGCGTCCCTTTGTCGATCAATTTGTCGAGCGTGTCAGAATCGACCCGGCGCACCGATACCTTCTCCAGCTTCTGCTCCAGCGTATTGATAAAGTGGTTGTCGATGACGCCGTCCAGCTTCAGCACGTCGTAGCCGCGGTCGCGTACCCCCTGAATGTAGGTATCCTGCCGGGCGGGATCGGTCGTGTAGAGGATCACCAGCGTTTCGTCTTTGTCCTGCTGGTTGGCTTTGATGTGCTCCTGGTATTCGTCCAGCGTGAAGTACTTGCCCTCTGTGTTTTGCAGCAGCGTAAACGCCTTGGAACGATCGTAGAACTTGTCGTCGGCAATCATGCCGTACTTGACAAACACGTCGATGCTGTCGTATTTCTCTTCAAACGCCTTGCGGTCGGCTTTGAACAACTCGTGCAGTTTCTCGGCTACTTTTTTCGAGATGTAACCGTTGATTTTCTTCACGTTGCTGTCGGCCTGCAGGAAACTACGCGACACGTTCAGCGGAATGTCGGGCGAATCGATCACCCCGTGCAGCAGCATCAGGAATTCCGGCACCACGTCTTTCACCTCGTCGGTGATGAACACCTGGCGGGAATAGAGCTGGATTTTGTCGCGATGCATTTCGAAATCCTTCGCCACTTTCGGGAAATACAGGATGCCCGTCAGGTTGAAAGGGTAGTCGACGTTCAGGTGTACCCAGAACAGCGGATCGGCGGCCGTCGGGTACAGCTTCTTATAAAAGCTGAGGTAATCTTCGTCGGTCAGGTCGGCCGGTGCTTTGGTCCAGAGCGGCGCTGTGTCGTTGATGATCTTTTCTTCAAACTCGACCGGCACCGGCAAAAAGCGGCAATATTTTTCCAAAATCTGCCGCAGACGCCAACTGTCAAGAAACTCGGTCGAATCGTCAGCTACGTGTAAAATAATGTCAGTCCCACGCTCGGCTTTTTCGGCCGTCGTAATTTCGAACTCGGTCGAGCCGTCGCAGACCCAACGGGCCGGTTCGGCGCCGTCCTGATGGGAGCGCGTCACGATCTCGACTTTTTCGGCGACCATGAACGACGAGTAGAAGCCCAGCCCAAAGTGGCCGATGATCTGCTTGTCGTCGCCTTTGTCTTTGTACTTCTCGACAAACTCGGTCGCTCCCGAAAAGGCAATCTGATTGATGTATTTCTTGATTTCTTCGGCGGTCATCCCGATGCCCTGATCCGACACCGTGATGGTTTTGGCGTCCTTATCAAAGGCTACCTTTACTTTTAGCTCGCCCAGTTCGCCCTGAAACTCTCCCATTGATGCGAGTTTCTGTAACTTTTGAGTGGCGTCGATGGCGTTCGAAACCAGCTCACGGAGAAAAATCTCATGATCAGAATACAGAAACTTCTTGATGATGGGGAAGATATTTTCGGTGTGAACCGAAATTGTACCTTTTTCCTCTACCATGGTTTTGCTGTTTGATTAGTCCGCTCTTTTTTTTTCAAAGTTTGTTCCATTTCTTCTACTCTGTCAGGTTGTCAGGCGTTCCACAAGGTTTTTCTACATTTTCACTTGGTTTGTATGTTACTTACAGAGATTCAAACGGACCCTTCTCGTCTGTATGTTACTACTAAAAGTAAGATATTCAGGTATCTATGCACAATTCTGAAAAGATCAATCGGAAATCCCGAAAAACTAAAGTAATATAGATGTAAGATTGAACATGCGCGTTTTTTTGGCTTTAAACTTTATTCTATCTTCAAACTCGAAACGATCAAAAATTCTTACCTGAATAAACTTTTACACGAATGGCTAAGCTCAAAAACATAATCAAGCAGCTTTCTAGTGACGATTACCAGTCGATCTATGATCAGTTGATGGACAGCAACGCAGAAAAATCAGCATACCTGCTGAAATACATGCGCGAAAAGCAGTTGTCCGACACTAAAATCATGGAAGCGCTTGATGTGAACACCAACGCGTATTATACGCTCCGTTCGCGTCTGAATCAGAAGATCGAAGAGTACCTGCTCCAGCAAATGGAGAACCCGCGTACTGACCTTTTGAAAAAGGTGGCCAACATCAGCGACATCGTGTTTACGAAAAAGCGCGCGATTGCCATTGCCACGCTGAAAAAGCTGGAGAAGGAACTGCTGGATTATGATCTTTCCAACGAGCTGACCATCGTTTACAAGACGCTCAAGAAGCTGCACATCAACACGGCCGATCACTTCACGTACTCGCAGTTGTACAACCGCCACGTGGCCTACATGCTGGCCGTCGACAAAGCCGAAGACCTGCTGGCCGAGTATTTCAAAAAGTACGGTGAGTATTTCCTGAGCGGCAACGACATCGACAAGATGCGCCTCGACATCCTGAAGAAGGAGATGAACAACGTAGCCGATCTGTATCAGTCGCACCGCCTGTACGTGTACCAGAGCTGCATGAACATCTTCCACCGGCTGTTTGTCGATCCGTCCGAGTCCGAAGCACACGATGCCGAGCCAATCGAAGACGTGATTGCCAACGTGCAACGAATTTTTGATCAGTACTACCTCGATGCCATTTATTACAACCTGAAGCTGGTTTTTGAGTTCCTCAAACTGGAGTACTACAACTACTACAAAGTATACCGCAAAGCCGAGAAGTTCTTTGAGGACGTCAACGAACATGCCGCCACGCTGCTGTCCAACTACAGCCTCTACACGTTCCCGGCCCAGTTCCTCTTCACGAAAGTTGATCGCCACGTCCGTACCGAAACGGAAACCGAGCTGTACGAAGAGAACAAAGATATTTTTGAGGATTATGAGAACGACATCAACGACGTTCCGAAGTACATCACTTACATTTCGTACCGCGCCGTAAGCTGCTTCTACGCCGATAAATATGACGAATCAGCACGTTGGCTCAACAACATGCTGAACGAACTGAGCCTCAAAAAGTACCCGATCGCTCAACTGGAAATCAAGCTTCTGCTTTCGCTGCAATACTGCCTGATGAACGACTTCGATCTGTTCAACCAGGTGAGCAACAGCATCCAGCGTCAGATCCGCATCATGGGCAAAGACGTCTGTGAGCATGTGGTGCTGTTCGTGAAGATTCTGAAAACTGCTTCGAGCGAAACCAAGAAAAATAAAGAGGCTAAAATCCGTTCACTGATGGAGAAGATGGAAAAAGCACAGGAGGGCGTCAGCCACTTCTCGCCGATCCTGCACCTGAAAATGGACGAACGTTTCCTCAACCGCCTTGTCTGATCTGCTTTATATGGTTACGAAAAACCGGCCTCACGTGCCGGTTTTTTTTATGCCCTTGGGTGACTGCAGTCCAGCTTTCGTAAAACCGGTGTATACGATTTTGAGTATTGCAATCGCTCCTCCACAAGCTGCATAGCGGTCTCTTTAATAAGTGTGAGTAATGGGTGACCAAGGAGATACCAATGATTCCAAGTACAAGCCGGTCATGCGTTGTGCTCTTCTTAAAGTGATGTTTGTATCGAGGGGCCTTCTGCAGAAACAACGCTCGAAACCACTGCGCCGATCACACATGTGGACTTGCGTACTGTTGGAACCGTCCTGTTCTTGCTCAATAGAGAAACTGCGTCTGAAGAAACTTTTCTGCACCGCTACGCTGAGGGGAAGGTGTAGCGTTGAAAGGCGTCTTCCAGGGGAGCGGTGCAGACAGAGCAGCAGGGATGCTGCGCGGTGAGATGTGGTGGAAACCTTTCTACACGGCAACCGCCTTAGCACGAAAAAAGCCGCGTCGGCATTCCGAGGCGGCTTGAAAGAGGGGCAGGGATTTGGTTAAACTTCAAGTTTCTCCAGGTTTTCCTGCGTCAATGGTTTGTTGATGTATTTCTTAACAAAAGTGCTCTTTTTGGCTTTGCTAAGATCTTGTGGGTTGATTGAAGAAGTCAGCATCACAATGCGGCAATGCCCTTTGACTTTATCGGAGAGTTTTTCGAACTCTTCCAGAAACTGAAAACCGTCCATCAGTGGCATATCGATGTCCAGAAAAATCAGGTCAGGCAGAAAGCTTTTTTCGCCTACCGACATTTTCTCTACGTTCTTCAGAAACTCAATTGCTGACCGGGCTCCCGTATGGGTAAAAATATTATCCGCAATGTTAGAAGCTTCGATCATTTTCTGATTGATGAGGTTGTCAATCTCATTGTCATCAATCAGCATTACTACATTGTACTTTGTCGATTTCGCGGCCATACAGATGAGATTATAATAGTTTTTTTAGATATGACTCAAGTATAGCCATTTTCTAAAACATATTCACACTCAGCGATTTAGGCTTAAACTAAAAAGAAATATGTTTTTTGCGCAATGCGTATAATTCGCAAACATATCTTCCATTTTTTTTCAAACCTTACACAAATCTTACTAGTAGATAACGGGCTGGTTTAGATCTAAACCAGCCCGTTACGCCCGAAAACGGCTTAGATATCAAAAGAAACGCCCTGTGCCAGTGGAAGTTGGCGGCCGTAGTTAATCGTGTTAGTTTGTCGGCGCATGTAAGCTTTCCAGGCATCCGAGCCAGATTCGCGTCCGCCGCCCGTTTCTTTCTCTCCACCAAACGCGCCGCCGATCTCCGCGCCCGACGTCCCGATGTTGATATTGGCGATTCCGCAGTCGGACCCGGCATGCGAAAGAAAAGCTTCGGTTTCGTGGATGTTCAGCGAAAACAGTGCGGAAGAAAGCCCCTGCCGTACGTCGTTCTGTAGTGCAATAGCCTTCTCAATTTCTCCTTCGTATCGAATCAGATACAGTATGGGCGCAAACGTTTCTTCCTGCACGGTAGCGTAGTGATTCTCGGCCTCGACCAGGGCGGGTCTCACGTACGTGCCCGATTCGTAGCCACTGCCCTGCAAAGGCTCCCCGCCGACCAGCACGTTTCCGCCCTCCGCCTTGACCTGCTCCAGGGCGCGTTGCATTGTTTCCACCGCTTGCCGGTCGATCAGCGGGCCTACTAGCGTATCGCCTTTGAGCGGATCGCCGATGCGCAGTTGCTCGTAGACACGCAACAGGCGGTTTTTCACCTCCTCGTAGACGTACTCGTGGACAATCAGGCGCCGGGTGGTGGTGCAACGCTGCCCGCAGGTGCCGACTGCTCCAAAAGCCGTGGCCCGAATGGCCAGCTCCAGATCGGCATGCGGGGTGATGATGATGGCGTTATTCCCGCCCAGCTCCAGCAGCGACCGCCCCAGGCGTGCGCCTACGGCCTGCCCTACGCTCTGCCCCATTCGGGTGGAACCCGTCGCAGATACGAGCGGCAGACGTCGGTCTTCGGCCATTTTCTTCCCGATGGTGGCATCGCCCACAATCAGGTTAAAAATGCCTTCTGGTAAATCGTTTTCCTGCAGTACCTGGGCCACAATGCGCTGGCAGGCAATGGCCGTCAGCGGTGTTTTCTCCGAAGGTTTCCAGATGCATACATCGCCGCACACGGCCGCCAACATGGCGTTCCACGACCAGACCGCCACCGGAAAATTGAAGGCCGAGATGATGCCAATCGGCCCCAGCGGGTGGTACTGCTCGTACATGCGGTGCGAAGGGCGCTCCGAGTGCATGGTGAGGCCGTACAATTGCCGCGATTGCCCTACGGCAAAGTCGCAGATGTCGATCATCTCCTGCACTTCGCCCAGCCCTTCGCTCAGCACCTTGCCCATTTCGTAAGTCACCAGCTGGCCGAGTGCCTCTTTATAGTGCCGGAGTTTCACCCCGATCTGCCGGACAACTTCGCCGCGGACGGGCGCGGGTGTACTGCGCCAAACCGGGAAAGCTTCTTGGGCTCGTGTGAGGATCGTTTCGTACGCCGCTTCGTCGGCCATGTGAACCGAGGCGATCAGCGCGCCATCGGCCGGTGAGTGGACTTCCCGCAGTGCGCCGGTCATGCCGAACCATTCGCTTCCACTCGAAGCGGCGGCATTCTCCGATTCGATGCCGAGCTGTTGCAACGCCGCGGCGATGTCGGTTCGCAGGGTAGTTTGTTCCATGATATCGTATGGGGATTGTTTGGTTCGTTAGAAGAGACAAAAGAAAGAAAGCACTCTTATTACGCTGAGCATGAATACGTTAGGCCCCTTCCTTCTGATCAAAATTACCAATAATCACACGAAAGCCCCGCCAGAAAATGATGTCCGACGGGGCTTTTGCTCAGTTTCTTACCTACCCTTACCAGCCAATGGCATAGTAGGCTTTTTTACCATCCGGGTAGAGTCCTTCGATCAGCACCCCACCGGCTTGTTCGCGAATCAGCTCTACGACCTGCTCCGGCGAACTGACGGGTTCTTTGTCGATGGCAGTGATGATGAAGCCTTCGTCGATGCCCGCCTCGTCCATTTTACCATCGCCCTCGATCTGCACCACTTTTACGCCGCCCGTCAGCTTCAGGTCCTGCATTTCTTTGGCAGAAACCGCCTGAAGAGAAGCACCCAACGAAGGCACTTTCAATACGGTGCGACGCACCGGCGGCGTCAGGCCGCTTTCTTCTACACTTTTCAGGACGGTCGATACCTTCGCGATGTCTTGCCCGCGCAGGTACGTCACTTCTACTTCGTCGCCGGGATGGTAGCGTGCCACCA